>NZ_JBSHGZ010000044.1:0-95408 GCF_053618075.1 Embleya sp. NPDC055664 | reverse complement strand
GCGGCGGTCCGGAGCGCGGCGAGGCGGCGGACCCCGCCGAGGCGGGCGCGGTCGAGGCGCCCGGGGCCGGTGCCGCGGTCGACCCCGACGTCGGGGCGGGGGGTGTCGCCGCGGCCGGGGTCGCGGCGGGGCCGGCTTCCGCCGGGACGGCCCGAGAGCTGTCGTTCATGGCGGTCCTCAAATGCGGTATCCGGCGCCGGGCACCGTCAGGATGACGGGCGGCTCGCCGAGCTTGCGGCGCAGTGTCATCACCGTGACGCGGACGACGTTGGTGAAGGGGTCGGTGTTCTCGTCCCAGGCCTTCTCGAGCAGTTGCTCGGCCGAGACCACCGCGCCGTCGGCGCGCATCAGCACGTCGAGGACGGCGAACTCCTTGGGCGACAGGTGCACCGGCACCCCCTCGCGCAACACCTCGCGCCGGTTCGGGTCGAGCCGGATGCCGGCCCGCTCCAGGACCGGCGGCAGCGGGGAGACGGCCCGCCGGCCGAGCGCGCGCACCCGGGCGATCAGCTCGCTGAACGCGAACGGCTTGGGCAGGTAGTCGTCGGCGCCCAATTCCAGACCCTCGACCCGGTCGCTGACGTCGCCGGCGGCGGTCAGCATCAGCACCCGCATCGGGATGCCGGTGTCCACGACCGCCCGGCACACGTCGTCGCCGTGCACGATCGGCAGGTCCCGGTCGAGCACCACCACGTCGTAGTCGTTGACGGCGATCCGCTCCAGGGCGGCCTCCCCGTCGTATACGACATCGACGGCCATGGCCTCTCGGCGCAACCCGGTAGCGACCGCGTCCGCCAGAAGCTGCTCGTCCTCGACTACGAGAACCCGCACCGGCTGTGCCTCCTGCTCGAAAGACTCGAAAGCTTCACGGGACGCGAAGGAATCGAGGATGAAGACGGGGATGGAGATGAGGTGGATCCGTTGTCCATCTTCCCTCGCGGCCCGGTAAAGCCCCGGTAAGCCGGCGCCGGACCCGATCCGGCCCGGGGCGGGCGCGGCCGGCCCCGGCGTACATGTCCGGTTGCCGACGTTACGGGACCCCCCGAAGGAGGGAAGGATTCCGGTACGCCCCGGAAAGTCCGACACCGGATCGTTGGCTCGCACAAGTCCCCTGGTCAGACCCCTGGATCGAGGGGCCGCAAAGGCCCCGCCTCGGTGGTTTCCCCGGCGTTGCACGGGGGGTAGGACAACCGAAACCGGCGACGACGAGTGACATTGGGGCGGCCTTATGGACGAATTCACGGCCGGCGTACTGCGGCGCATACGTGAGACCGAACAGGCGTTGAAGCAGGCATGCGACACCGGTGACGATTTCCTCGTCGAGGTCGAGCAGTCCGAGTTGGACGATCTTCTGCGGATGGCGTCGGAGCACGGCGTGCGGGTGCTGCCCGAGAGCGCCTGAGCCACACCGGCCACACATCACCGCGGTACAGCAGCAGACACACCCGTTCTTGTTTCCCCCGGCGAGGTCCCCAGCGGACGCCGGGGGTTCGGCTGTCCGGCCGAGACCCGTGAGGCCCGGATCACCTCGATCCGGGCCTCACGCATGAGCGGATCTACGCGTGCAGAGCGGCCAGGGCGTCCTGTAGCTCCGCGCGCAGTCCGGCGGGGGCGGCCAGGCACATCGTCGAGCCGTCCGCCTCGGGCCACAGGTCGACAAACACCTCGGCGCCGGCCTCGCGGGCGATCAGCGCGCCGGCCGCGACGTCCCACGGGTTCAGGCCGCGTTCGTAGTAGGCGTCGACCCGGCCCGCCGCCACCGAGCACAGGTCGATCGCGGCCGAGCCCGCCCGGCGCAGGTCGCGCACCCGCGGGAGCAGCGCGGCGATCGCCGCGGCCTGTCGGGTGCGCCGCTCGACGGTGTAGCCGAATCCGGTCGCCACCAGCGCCCGGGCCGCCGGGACCGCGGGCCGGCAGTGGATCGGCTTGCCGTTGCGGAAGGCGCCGCCGTCGCGCACGGCGTGGAAGGTCTCGCCGACCACCGGGACCTCGACCACGCCCAGGAGCGTGCCCTCGGCGGTCTCGGCGGCGATCGACACGCACCAGCCGGGTAGGTCGTACAGGTAGTTGACGGTGCCGTCGATCGGGTCGATCACCCACCGCACCCCGCTGCTGCCCTCGCTCGCGTCGCCCTCCTCGCCGAGGAAGCCGTCGTGCGGTCGATGCGCCCGGATGCGTTCGATGATCAGCTTCTCCGCGGCCGTGTCCATCTCGGTGACCACGTCGGTGGGGCTGCTCTTGGTCGCCGCGACGCCGAGGTCGGCGGGGCGCTCGTGCAGCAGGAAGCCTCCGGTGTGGCGCGCCGCGTCGCGGGCGATGGCCAGGAGTTCCGCGGTGTCGATCGTCATGGGTCCATCCTGCCGGAGCGCTCGCCCAGGAGCGCCGCCCCGCGCGGCGCCCGCCCGGGCGCCTGCGGGTCGGCGGCCGACGCCCCGGGGCGCGGACGCAGGGTCCGGGGGTCGGGACAGCAGCCGACGGGGCACACGTCGTGCGCGGCGCCCAGCACGCCCAGCGCGCACCGCGCGGGCGCCTCGCCGCGCACCGTCGCGGCCCGCTCGAGCACAAGTTCGCGCACCGCGGCGGCGAACCTGGGGTCGGCGCCGGTGGTCGCGGCCCGGGCCAGCGGCAGGCCGATCCGGGCGGCCGTGGCGGCGGCCTCGACGTCGAGGTCGTAGACCACCTCCATGTGGTCGGACAGGAATCCGATCGGCACCAGCACGACGGCGGGCACCCCGGCCGCGCCCAGTTCGACGAGATGGTCGTTGACATCCGGCTCCAGCCAAGGGACCTGCGGGGGGCCGCTGCGGCTGGAGTACACCAGGTCCCAGTCGTGTTCGCGGCCGACCGCGCGCGCGACGCCGTCGGCGACCAGGCGCGCGGTCTCCCGGTGCTGGGTGACGTAGGCGTTGCCGGCCGGGCCCGCGGTGCGTGCGGTGGCCGTGGGGATCGAGTGGGTGACCATCACCAGACGGGCGCCGGCCCGGACCTGCTCGGGCAGCCGCGCCAACGCCTCCGCCGTGTGGTCCACCAGCGGCTCGACGAAGCCCGGGTGGTTGAAGAAGTGCCGCAGCTTGTCGAACACCGGGGCCCGCTCGCCGACTTCGGCGCGGGCCGCGAGCAGGTTCTCGTGGTACTGCGCGCAGCCCGAGTAGGAGCCGTAGGCGCTGGTCACCAGGACCGCGGCGCGTTCGATCCCGTCGTCGGCCATCCGGCGCACGGTGTCCGCCAGGTAGGGGCGCCAGTTGCGGTTGCCCCAGTAGACGGGCAGCCGCACCCCGTGGGCGGCGAGGTCGGCCTCCACCGCCGCGATCAGCGCCCGGTTCTGCGCGTTGATCGGACTGGCGCCGCCGAAGTGCGCGTAGTGGCCGGCCGCCTCCTCGAGGCGTTCGCGGGGGACTCCGCGTCCCGCGGTCACGTTCTCCAGGAACGGCAGTACCTCGTCGGGGGCGTCCGGGCCGCCGAAGGAGAGCACCAGGAGCGCGTCGAACGGCTCGGGGTCGGGGGCCTGTGTCGCGTACATGCCTGTGATCCTCGCATCGTGCGCCGCCCCCGCCCACATCACACCCCGGGCTGCGGGGGTGTGGCGCGGGTGAGTTGCCGCCCATCCTCCGGCGACCCCTTCCCGGTCCGTTGACCGGCGGGTAATGTCCGGCAGAT
The DNA here is from genome assembly GCF_053618075.1 of Embleya sp. NPDC055664. Classification (NCBI taxonomy): domain Bacteria; kingdom Bacillati; phylum Actinomycetota; class Actinomycetes; order Kitasatosporales; family Streptomycetaceae; genus Embleya; species Embleya sp. NPDC055664. Next base: position 91,751 of record NZ_JBSHGZ010000044.1, on the reverse strand, counting down.
CCCGCGTCCGACCCCAGGAGGAATCCCGTTGAGCAGCGCCGGCCCCGCCGTCTCCAAGACGCCCCCCGCCTGGCGGAACTGGACCGGGAACCAGTCCGCGCGACCGCACTCGGTACTCACCCCGGGATCGGCGGAGGAGATCTCGGCCGCGGTCCGCCGCGCCGCCGCGCAGGGGCTCTCGGTCAAGGCCGTCGGCGCCGGTCACTCGTTCACCTCGATCGCGGTGACCGACGGCGTGCAGATCCGCCCGGAGGGGCTGACCGAGGTGCACGCGCTCGACCGCGCGGCCGGCACCATCACGGTCGGCTCCGGGATGCGGCTGAGCGACTTCAACACGCTGCTCACCGGGTACGGCCTCGCGCTGACCAACATGGGCGACATCGCGGTGCAGAGCCTGGCCGGCGCCACCTCCACCGGCACCCACGGCACGGGTCGGGCGTCCGGCTCGCTGGCGGCGCAGATCCGCGGCATGGAGATCGTGCTGGCCGACGGCGAGATCACCACGTGCTCGCCGACCGAGAACGCCGAGTTGTTCGCGGGTGCCCGGGTCGGTCTGGGTGCGCTGGGCATCGTGACCGCGCTGACCTTCGACGTCGAGCCGAGCTTCCTGTTGGAGGCGCGCGAGGAGCCGATGCGGTTCGACGCGGTGCTCGCCGACTTCGACGAGCTGTGCGCGGACAACGAGCACTTCGAGTTCTACTGGTTCCCGCACACCGACAACTGCAACGTGAAGCGCAACAACCGGATCGAGGGGCCGGCGAAGCCGCTGTCGAAGGCGCGTTTCCTGCTCGACGACGAGTTGTTGTCCAACGGGGTGTTCTCACTCGCGTGTCGGGTCGGCCGCGCCGCGCCGCGCACGGTGCCCACCATCGCCCGGCTCTCCAGCCGCGCGTTGTCGGCGCGCACCTACTCGGACACCTCGCACAAGGTGTTCACCAGTCCGCGCCGGGTGCGCTTCATCGAGATGGAGTACGCGCTGCCGCGCGCGGCGGCGACCGAGGCGCTGACCGAGGTGCGCGCGTTCGTGGACGCCGCCGGTCTGCCGATCGGCTTCCCGGTCGAGGTGCGCGTGGCCCCGGCGGACGATCTGTGGATGTCCACCGCGTACGGGCGCGAGACCGCCTACATCGCGGTGCACCTGTACAAGGGGACGCCGCACGAGCGGTACTTCACCGAGGTGGAGAAGATCATGGTGGCCCATGGCGGGCGCCCGCACTGGGGCAAGATGCACACCCGCGACGCGAATTACCTGGCCGACCTCTATCCGAGGTTCGCCGACTTCACGGCGCTGCGGAACCGGGTGGACCCGGAGCGCCGCTTCGGCAACGACTATCTGCGTCGGGTGCTGGGCGACTGAGACACCGGGGGCGCCGGTCAGTCAGCGGGTGCCCGCGCCCGACCCCGCGTTCGCGTTCGTGCCGCCCCGGCCACCCGCCTCGTTTCCGGCCGCCGCGCCGCCGCCGGCGTCCGTGTCGCCGCCGGCCGAGCCGCCCGCCGGGGGTGTGGTCGGGGACGCGGGCGTGGTCGGCGGCGTGGAGCCGGTCGGGTTCGACGAGGCGCTGCCGCTGGGTCGGGTGGTCGGGGTGGTCGAGGGGATCGAGGTCGCGCCCCCGCCGCCGTTCGGGGTCGACGTGGCCTTGTCGCCGGTGTCCGGGGCGTGGCTCGACGTCGATCCGGTCGATCCGGTCGGGCCGGGGGTGGCCCCGCCGGGCGACTTCGGGGTGTCGTTTCGGGTGCGCTTGTCGTCGACGATGCGCGAGATGGTCGAGCCGTCGTCGCCGTGCCCGAACAGGCTCGCGAAGGAACGACCGATCGCGGTCTCGGCGAGGGTGACCACGCCCATCGCCACCACGAACACCACCACCGCGCCGACCAGCGAACGCGCCAGCCAGACCCGCCGCTCGCCGGTCGGGGCGGGCTCCGCCCCGGGGGTGGTCCCGGCCTCGCCCGGGGTCCGGGTGTACTCGCCGACCGGCAGCACCATCGTCTCGTCGGTCGCCCGCCCCGGATCGGCCACGCCCGTCGGCCGGTCGGGGATCGCGGTCGGCTCGGTGGCCGGCCCGCTCTCGGGCGGCGGGGTCAGCGTCGCGCGCACGTCGCGCAGTTGTTCGCCGGTGCGCCGGAACAGGTGGACGTAGACCGCGCTTCCGACGGTGGCGACCACGCTCGCGAGCGCCGCGCCGATCACCGTCCCGGCGACGCCGAGGGTGGAGAGCAGGAACGCCGAGGAGATGGCCGCCAGGGCACTGCCCACGACCTGTACCCCATTGACATCGATCCGGCGACGTTCACGCTCGGTCCTTTCCGGCATCACTTTCCTTGCACGTTCGTTCACAACCGGCGGCTAATCATGAAAAACACGACTTCACCCTGGTTACGACTGAACGGCCCAGCGACATCGTTCCAATCGGCCCAATCTTGTGATCGACATCACCCCGGACGGCCGAAAACGACTCGTCCGAACGGGACGCGCCGATGCGGCGCGGTGTGTCCCGGTAGAGCCCCCGAATGGAGTACTGTTCACGCCAGGTTCCGGAAAGGCCTGTGCGCGAAGGGGGAGGCGACCGACCGCAGGGGTCAGGGTGGGGCACCGCCCCGGTATCTACCCGAAATGGTGTAACCAAGGCAATTCGGCCAGTCAGGTAATAAATCCGACACGCCGGACAACTCGGTCAGGTTGTGGTCATGCCGAGGCTGGGCAGGTCACACTCGTAGCGGGAGCAACGACGCAGGTGACGTCGGCAGGCACCACCCGGGAGGTCCCCATGCCCGAACTGCGTGTCGTGGCCGTCAGCAACGACGGCACACGGTTGGTGCTGAAGGCTGCCGACGGCACTGAGTACATGTTGCCCATCGACGAGCGGCTCCGCGCCGCCGTCCGGGGCGACCGCGCCAGACTCGGTCAGATCGAGATCGAGGTCGAGAGCCAGCTGCGTCCGCGTGACATCCAGGCCCGGATAAGGGCCGGTGCCACCGCGGAGGAGGTCGCACAGCTCGCCGGCATCCCCGTGGACCGCGTACGGCGGTTCGAGGGTCCGGTGCTCGCCGAGCGTGCCTTCATGGCCGAGCGTGCCCGCAAGACCCCGATCCGCCGGCAGGGCGAGACCACCGGTCCGCTGCTCGGCGAGATCGTCACCGAGCGACTGCACCTGCGCGGCGCCGACTCCGAGTCGGTGCAGTGGGATTCGTGGCGCCGCGACGACGGCAGCTGGGAGATCCTGCTGCTGTACCGCGCCGACGGCGAGATGCGCTCGGCGAGTTGGAGCTTCGACCCGCCCCGCCGCCTGGTCACCACCAACGACGACGAGGCGCGTTCGCTGATCGGCGAGCACCCGGCGGCGTCCGAGACCCCGTTCCCGTTTCGCCCGCGCCTGGCCACCATCCCGCGCGAGAGCGACGACGACGCGATCACCAGCCTGCTCGACGCCGTACCCGGACTGCGCGGCGAGCCGGCCGCACAGGAGCGGCAGGCCTCCCCCGGACCGATGCGGATCGACGTCACCGCGCTGGCCGAGCGCCCGCGCGTGGGCAGCATCGAGCGTACGGAGCGGCCCGAGCGCCCGGAGCGGATCGAACGTGTCGAGCGGCCCGAGCGGATCGAACGCGCGGAGCGGGCGGAACGCCCCGAGCGCGCCGAGCCGATCGAGGAAGAGGAGACCCAGGCCCCCGCCGCGGCGGCGGGCGCGGGCAGCGCCTACGAGAACGTGCTGGTGCCGCGCGGTGTGGTCGGCCCGCACCGCGAGCGGCTGGTCGGCAGCACCGACCGGCAGGCCGAGGCCGACGGGGTGCGCCCCGGCCGCCGGGCGACCGTGCCCAGTTGGGACGAGATCGTCTTCGGCAGCAGGCGCAAACGGCGCGAATAACCACGAACGACGGGAAAAGACGACGGGAAAAGGAGCCGAGGTCTTCCTCGGCTCCTTTTCCGTGTCCCGACCCCGGCGGCGCCGACCGCTCGCGGCTACTCGCCCGTGGCCACCGGGCGTTCCGGGTCGGAGATCCAGTCGCTCCACGAACCGGCGTACAGCGCGGCGGGTACGCCGATCAGGTGCAGCGCCAGCACCTCGTGCGCGGCGGTCGCGCCGGAGCCGCAGTAGGCGGCCACCCGCGCGCCGGGAACCACGCCCTTGCTCGCGAAGTATTCCGCCAGCGCGGCGGGTTCGCGGAACCGGCCGTCGGCTTGGGTGTAGTCGGTCGCGGGCGCGCTGACCGCGCCGGGGATGTGGCCGGCCTTGGCGTCGATCGGCTCGGTCTCGCCGCGGAAACGTTCCCCGGCGCGCGCGTCGAGCAGCACGCCGCCACCCGCCACGAACGCCGCGGTCTGGTCCGCGTCGAGCCGGGTCGTACCGCCGGGGCGCGGTACGAAGGTGCCCGGCTCGGCGGGTGCCGGCACCACGTCGGTGACCGGCAGGTTCGCCGCCGTCCAGGCGCCGAGGCCGCCGTCGAGCACGCGCACCCGGTCGTGACCGAAGTGGCGCAACAACCACCACGCGCGTGCCGCGGCGACGCTCTGCCCCGCGTCGTAGACGACCACGTCGGTCTCCGGGCCGATCCCGTACCGCCGCATGGCCGCGCCGAACGCGGCCGGTTCGGGCACCGGATGCCGGCCGCCGGCGCCGGTCGGGGTGTGCGGTCCCGACAACTCCTTCGCGAGGTCGACGAAGTGCGCGCCGGGCACGTGTGCGACCCGATAGGCGTCGATGCCGGGCGGGCCACCCAGTTGCCAGGAGACGTCGAGCACGATCGGGGGCGACGAACCGTCCAGGGCGGCGGCCAGGTCGGCCGCGCTGATCAGGGAACTCATGACGGCATCCTGCCTCGTGTGACGGCTCGGCGACGAGCACTTGCGGCACGCGGCCGGCAGCATCGATGTCGTATCGTCCCCGATTGTCACCTTCTGCCGAGGAGGCAGCGATGAGTGTGTGGACCTCGCGATATCCCACCGGCGTGCCGTGTTGGGTGGACCTGGCCGTGCCCGATGTCGCGGCCGGACTGGCGTTCTATCGCGGACTGTTCGGCTGGGACGACGAGATCGAGCCGGCCCCGCCGGGCAGTTACACGACCTGCACCCTCGGCGGGCGGCCCGTCGCCGGCCTGCTCGACCGACCGCCCGGGCAGCCGGGGCCGATCGCCTGGACCACCCACCTCGCGGCGGACGACATCGACGCGGTGGCCCGCGCGATCCTCGCCGCCGGCGGCGAGGTGACGGTGCCGCCGACGGACGTGCGCACGCTCGGCCGCACGGCGGTGGCCGCCGACCCGACGGGCGGGGTGTTCGCCGTCTGGCAGGCGCGCGAACACATCGGCGCGGGGGTGGTGGACGAGCCCGGCGCGGTGGTGTGGAACGAGTTGTACACACCGGACAGCGACCGGGCGAAGCGGTTCTACGCGGACGTGTTCGGCGTCACCTTCCAGGACATGTCCGACGCCGACTTCGACTACGCCACCTTCCACGTCGACGGTGTGCCGCGCGGCGGGCTCGCGGGGGTGCGCAACGGGCCGCCGCCGCACTGGGCCGTCTACTTCGCGGTGCGCGACGCGGACGAGAGCGTCGCACGGGTCGACGACCTGGGCGGCACCGTGCTGCGCGGGCCGGAGGAGTCCCCGTACGGCCGGGTGGCCGCCATACGGGATCCGCAGGGCGCGCTGTTCAACGTGATCGCGGTGGCCTCGAATCCGAATGGTCCGGAATAGTCGACTGCTCCCGATCCGCCGCCCGGTCGGGCCGAACCGGGCCGCCACTCCGACCGGAAACCGCTCCCCCCTTGAACCAAACGGGTGACGTAGAGTCGAGCTTGACGGGCTTCCGACCGGAGCGGGGTCCGGGATCGGCGGGACCCGTGCGCCTACGTACACACGGGCCGCGTCGCCCGCGACCTTCCCCGACCGGGAGACGCACCATCGTTTCGACCATCGAGGGGGTCCATTTCCATGGGCAAGCTGTTCAAGATCGTCCTGCTGCTCGCCGCCGCCGCGGGTGTCGCGCTCGTTGTGCAGAAGAAGCGCAACCAGGCCTGAACCGACGGCGATTCGGCACAAAGGGGCGACCCCCACCGGGGGCCGCCCCTTTTGCCCATGGAAAAGCCGCGCTCGCCGACGAGCCGCGCCCGCCGAATCCGGCGCGCGGGCGTTAACTCCGTACTTCGAGCAGCGGGATCAGTTGTTCGGCCGCGGTCATCGAGCCGTGCACGCCGGTGAGTCGGGACTCGCCGGGCTCGCGCCGGGAGGCGACCACCGCGACGTCGCCGAAGGCCGCCGCGACGATGTCGCCGATGCGCTCGCGGACCCGGTCCTCGACCTTGGGCCCGAACCAGCCCGACTCGATCGCCTCGTCGCGGGTGACCACCCACATCCGGTCGCCCAGCATGTCGTCCCAGATCGCGTACACGTCCCGGGTCGCGCCGGGTCGGGTGTAGACGTGCCGGGCGCGCGCCTCGCCGCCGAGCAGGGCCACTCCGGCGGACAGGCCGGGGTCGGCGTCCACGTCGACCCGCTGCTCGGGGGCGACGTCGACCATGCCGTGGTCGGCCGTGACGTACAACACCGAGTCGGCGGGCATCCCCTCGGCCATCGCCCGCACCACCCCGTCGATCCGACGCAACTCCGCGCGCCACTCGGGCGAGTCGACGCCCATGCCGTGCCCGACGCGGTCCAGCTCACTCGCGTACGTGTAGATCAGCACCGGGCCCGGCTGCGCCAACTGCCGGTGTACCGCCTCGATCCTGGGGGCACCGAACTCGGCGCCGAAGTAGCGCCCGCCGGCGAGCGCCGCCCTGGTCAGCGGCGTGTGCTCGAACATGGTGTCGTTGACCTGCGCGACGGTGATCCCGGCCGCCGCGGCGCGTTCGAGGACGCTCGGATACGGCTGCCACGCCCGGGGTTCGATGTCGCCGACCCAGCGCAGCTGGTTCATCAGCCGGTTCTCCCCGGGCACCGCCACCGCGTAGCCGACCAGGCCGTGCACACCGGGGGTGAGCCCGGTGCCGAACGACGCGAGGCTGGTCGCGGTGGTCGCCGGGAAGCCCGCGGTGAGCGGTGTGCCGCTGCCGGCGAACGAGCCGGCCAGGAGCGAGTGCAGATACGGCGCCTCGACGGGATGCGCCCGCAACAACTCCCACCCCAGGCCGTCGATCAGGAACACGCACGCGGCGCGCGCGGGCGCGAGGCCGAGGATGTTCCGCTCCCCCGGCATGCCGAGGGAGGCGGCTATGGAGGGCAGCAGGTCGCACAGCGCCCCGGCCCCGTAGCGGGGCAACGGGACCGGGGGTTGCTCGTCGAGCCAGACGGAGGTGCTCACTGGTTGATGCCGGCCACGGCCTCGGACAGCGCGCGGGCAAAGGTGAGCGTACGCTCCACCGCCTCGGGGCCGTCGGCGGCCTCGCTCACCCGCAGCGACAGGTCGTCGGCGGTCAACGAGCCGGTGTAGCCGTGGTCGACCTCACAGTTCGGGTCGGCGCACCCGGCCGGTTCGAGGTCGATGCGGCCGACCGCGCCCCAGCCGATGGTGAGCACGGCTTCGCGCGGCGGGGCCCCCGGAACATATTCGGCGGGGTTGCCCACGACCCGACTGACCACGACCGACTCGAGTCGGTCGATCCGCACGGTCTCGGTGGAGGTGGTCGCGTAGGGCGTGGGCGACGTGTCGTCGGGTGCGTGTTCGTCGGTGTGGCTGACCAGGAATCGGCCTGGCGTGAGCACCAGAACGGTGATGTGGCGGCGGACCTCATTGGAATCGAACGTGGTCTCCTGGTGCACCAGGAAAGCGTCGACCGGCTCGGTGCCGATCGTGGACTCGACCGCGTCGGCAACGAGGCTCGGGTAGTAACCGCTGCGCTCGATGGCCGTGCGCAGCCCCTGGGTCGAGGTGGTGGTCTTAGCCATACCCCCCATCCTGGCACCTCCGAGGGCACCCGTGCGCCATCCACCTCGTCCGAAGATCGGGTCGGATACCGGCCGTTGCCGAATGGTGACGGTTTGTCGACGTAATGACAGGACCGAACGGGTGAGGTGGATGCGCACCGTTGGGGCGCCCTCTACGGATCGCCACCGTGCGCCTTTCGTGCGCCCTCCCGTTCGACGGTTCGGCGGGGTTGACTGATCTCTCGAGAGACCCGGCCGGGGCAACAGGGACGCGCCGTGCAGACGGTGGCACCGGCGGATCTCTCGCGACACTCGTGCCCCCGGGCGGGGGGACGAGTGACACCGCCTCATCGCCGGGGACACTCGGGGAAACGACCGGCGCGGGGCGGCTCGGTCCGGACAGCGTGAACGGCATGAAATGCGCAGCCATGTGGAGGGTAGGCGCGGAGGGGCATGCCGCGGAGCGGATCCGGCCCGGAGCCGCCGCCGTACGTAGGTGCCACAGCTCGGGGTGGCATGTGAGTACGGCGGCGGTTCCACATTTCCGGGCAACCACGGGACGTCCGGGCGACCTCGGGCGCTACGGCCGCGACAATGCCCTCGGGCCCAGGTCGGTGCGCGCCGGTGGGCGGGACAGCCGGATTCGCGCACCCAGCACGTGTGCGCCCTCGGGCGCCACCACCACCGGGTTCAGCTCGACGGACGTCACCTGCGGCAGGTCGTCGGCGAGCCGGGACAGGCGCAGGAGCACGTCCTCCAGCGCGGGTACGTCCACCGGTCGGGCGCCGCGATACCCGAACAACATCGGCGCCGCCCGTACCTCGCGGACCAGATCCGCCACGTCCTGGTCGGTGGCCGGCACCAGGCGGTGGGCCACGTCGCCCAAAAGCTCGCTCGCCGGTCCGGCCAGGCCGAAGGACAACACCGCGCCGAACGACTCGTCGTAGGTGAGCCCGAGCACCGTCGCGATCCCGTGCGGCGCCATCGACTGCACCACGAGCCGGGCCTGGTCCGGGCCGCCGAGGCGGGTGGTCAACTCGCGGAACACCCGACGCAGTCCGGCCTCGGCGCCGATGTCCAGGCGCACGCCGTCCACGTCGACCCGGTGGCGCAGGTGTTCGGCGATGGTCTTGAGCGCGACCGGATAGCCCAGTTCGGCCGCCGCGCGCACCGCCGCGTCCTCGCTGTCCACCCGCACCGCCGGGCGCAGCCGAATGCCGTAGCAGTCCAGGAGTTCGGCGGCGTCGGCCGGCGACAAGCCGACCGCGTCCGCGCCGCCGAGCCGGGCCCGGACCAGCGCGCGGGCCTGGTCGGTGCGTACCTCGGCGTGTTCGGGCACCCGGCCCGTGGGCCGCCGGCGCCACGCGGCGTAGCGCACCACCTCGGCCAGCGCGCGCACCGCGTTCTCCGGGGCCGGGTAGGAGGGCACCGAGCCGAACGCGGGCACGCCGTCGGCGTCCAGCCGGCGCAGCTGTGTGGGCAGCCCCTCGTGTGCGAGGTAGGTGGTCAGCAGCGGTTTGCCGATCTCCGCCGCCTGCCCGGCCATCTCCGCGATGGCGCTCGCGACCTCGTCGCCGGAGGTGGTCAGCGGCGGGATGAACACGGTGATCACCGCGTCGGTCTCGGCGTCGGCCAGCGCGTCGGCGAGCGCCGCGCGGAAGTCGTCGGCGGTGGCGCCGGTGGTCAGGTCGACCGGGCGCAGCGGGCGCAGGCCCGCGCTCGCGCAGGCGTCCTGGGTGAGCAGGCCGAGCGAGTCGGAGTTGCCGATGATCGCGATCCGGTCGCCGGCGGGCAGGGGTTGGTAGGCGAGCAGTTGGCCGACGTCGAACAGTTCGGCGACGGTGGGCACGCGGATCACGCCGGCTTGGCGAAAGAGCGCGTCGACGGCCGCGTCGGGCAGGGTCAGCGCGCGGGTGACGTGGCCGAGCGGGATGCCCTGGCTGTGCCGTCCGGACTTGACCGCGACCACGGGTTTGGTGCGCGAGATCCGGCGGGCGAGGCGGGTGAACTTGCGCGGGTTGCCGATCGATTCGAGGTGCAGCAGCACCACGTCGGTGGCCGGGTCGTCCTCCCAGTACTGGAGCAGGTCGTTGCCGGAGACGTCGGCGCGGTTGCCGGCGGACACGAAGGTGGAAAGGCCGATCCCGCGACCGACGGTGGATTCGAGGATCGCGATCCCGAGTGCGCCGGACTGGGCGAACATGCCCACCCGGCCGCGGCGCGGCATCCGCGGCGACAGGCTCGCGTTGACCCGCAGATCGGGGTCGGTGTTCAGCACACCGAGGCAGTTGGGGCCGATCACCCGCATGCCGCGCCGGCGGGCGGCGCGGACCAGGCGGCGCTGGCGCTCGCGTCCCTCGGGTCCGGTCTCGGCGAAGCCGGAGGACACCACGACCAGGCCGTGCACGCCCTTGCGGCCGCATTCGTCGACCACCCGGCGTACCGCGTCGGCCGGGACGGCAACCAGCGCGAGGTCCACGTCGCCGGGGATGTCGGACACCGACGCGTAGGTCGGCACGCCGTCGATCGGCTCGCCGCCCGCCTTCGGGTTGACCGCGTAGATCTCGCCGGTGAACTCGCCCGCGCGCAGGTTGGTCAACAGCGTGTGGCCGACCGTGCCCTCGCGCCGGCCGGCGCCGATCACGGCGACCGATCGGGGGGTGAGCAGGCGGGCGATCGAGCGTGCCTCGGCCCGGTGTTCGCGCCCGAGCATCACGCCGAGCGAGGTCTCGGTGGGGGCTAGTTCGAGGTTGAGTCGAACCACGCCGTCCTCGAACGCGGACTGCTGGGTGTAGCCGGCTTCGGTGAACACGGTGACCATGCGCCGATTCGAGGGCAATACGTCGGCCACGAAGCGTCGGATGCCGCGTTCGCGGGCGACCGCGGCGATGTGTTCGAGCAGGACCGATCCGACGCCGCGGCCCTGCTGGTCGTCCTGGACCAGGAAGGCGACCTCGGCGGTGGACGAGCGGCCCTGCGGACCGGTGCGCACCGAGCGGCCGTCGGGGCCGATCCGGTCGTAGCGCACGATCGCCACCATCTCGTCGCCGACGAACAGCCCCAGGCCCACCCGGTCGACCCAGTCGTGCGTGGTGAAGCGCCGCACGTCGCGGTCGGACAGGCGGGGGTAGGGGGTGAAGAAGCGCAGGTATTTCGACTCGGCGGACACGCGCGCGTAGAAGTCGACGAGGCGGCCGGCGTCGTCCGGGCCGACGGGGCGCACGTGGGCGGTCGCGCCGTCGCGCAGCACGACGTCGGCCTCCCAGTGCTCGGGGGGCTTCGGCGGCGGACCTGCGGTGTCGGTGGGCTCCACGTTTGCGAGGCTAACCCCTGTGTCGTGCCACCGGCGGATTCGAGGCGCCCCGACTCGGTTGGTGTCCGGCACGCCTGATAGACCATCAGATACCGTTCCCGGTCTCACTCCAGGAGGCAACCCATGTCCGCCAAGGGCCTGTCCGCCGCTTTCCCCGTCGCCGACATGGCCGCAGCGGTGCGGTTCATGACCGCCGTGCTCGGGGCCGAACCGACCTTCGTCGACGGGGAGCGCTGGGCGCAGTTCGACGTGGCCGGCGGCCGGCTGGCGCTGGCGGGTACCGACCGCGAGGGCGACGCGGCCTCGGTGATGGTCAAGGTCGCCGACCTGGAGGCGGCGCTCGCGCCGCTGCGCGAGGGCGGGTTCACGGTGGGCGAGCCGGTCGAGGGGCCGCACGAGGTGCGGGTCCGGGTGAGCGGCCCGGATGGCTGGGCGGCCGTGCTGTACCAGCCCCGGCGCTGACCCCGCGTCGGGGTGGAACGGTGAATTGCCATGATCATCGGAGTATCGGAGCGTCGGGGCGAGGCCGAACCGGCACGTCCCGGCGCGTATGCCACCCCGCTGCCGCTCGCGCCCGGTAGCGTCCTTCCGGTGAACGGCTTGCGGATTCTGCCGGAGGTCGCCGACGCGCTGGCCGCGGGCCGGCCGGTGGTCGCGCTGGAGAGCACGATCATCGCGCACGGGCTGCCGCGGCCGGAGAATCTGCGGATCGCGCGGGAGATCGAGGGGCGGGTCCGGGCCGCGGGCGCGGTGCCGGCGACGATCGCGATCGTGCACGGGCGCCCGTCGATCGGCCTGGACGCCGAGACGCTCGAATTCGTGGCCGGCTCCCGGGAGGTGCTCAAGGCCGGGATCCGGGACCTGGCGCCGGTCACCGCGCGGGGCGGGCACGCCGCGACCACCGTGGGGGCGACCGCGCATCTGGCACATCAGGCCGGGATCCGGGTCTTCGCCACCGGCGGCCTGGGCGGGGTGCATCGCCAGGCCCGGGACAGTTGGGACGAGTCGGCCGACCTGATCGCGCTGACCGGGTGCGGGCTGACCGTGGTGTGTTCGGGGGTCAAGTCGATCCTGGACGTGGGCGCGACGCTGGAGCGGTTGGAATCGCTCAACGTCACGGTCCTCGGCTTCGGTACGCACGCCTTCCCCGGGTTCTATCTGGCCGATTCCGGCCATCGCCTGGAGTGGCGGGTGGACACCGCCGACGAGGTGGCGGACGTGGTGCGCGCGCACGAGGCGCTGGGGTTGGGTCGTACCGGCGTGGTGGTGGCCAATCCGGTGCCCCGGGGCGATCAGATGGATCCGGACCTGCACGATCGGGTGCTGGAGCGGGCGCTGGCCGCGCTGGCGGACAGCGGGGTGCGCGGCAAGGCAGTCACCCCGTTCCTGCTGGAGTTCTTCCATCGGGAGACCCGCGGGGCGAGCCTGGCCGCGAACATCGCGCTGATCCTGGGCAACGCCGACCTGGCCGCGCGGATCGCGAGGGCGTTGACCATCACCTGACCGCGCCCGGGGTCGATCGTCACCGGACGGCGTGCCGGGTACGTTCGTCACCCGGCCGGGTCGACCACCCGGGGCCAGGTCGCCCGCAGGCGCGGCACCGCGGGCGCGAACCGCGCGGCCGTGCGCACCGCCTCGCGCATCGACGCGTATTCGGCGACGCCGGTGCCCGCGATGTCGAACGCGGTGCCGTGGTCCACCGAGGTGCGCAGGATCGGCAGCCCGACGGTGACCGAGACGGTGCCGTCGAAGTCGAAGGTCTTGGCCGCGATGTGGCCCTGGTCGTGGAAGTGCGACAACACCCCCGCCCAGCGCCCGCGCAGGCCCTGGTGGAAGACCGAATCGGCGGGGATGGGGCCGACCACGGCCAGGCCGCGGTCCCGGGCCCGGGCCACGGCGGGCGCCAGTACCTCGATCTCCTCGTCGCCGAACGCGCCGCCCTCGCCGCCGTGCGGATTGACCGCCGCCACCGCGAGCACGGGGTCCGGCTCGTCGCCGAACACCCGCAGTGCCTGGTGCGCGGCCGTGATCGCCGCGTCCACCCGCTCGGGGGTGAGCAGGTCGAGTGCGGTGCGCAGCGAGGCGTGCCGGGTGGTGAAGAAGATCTTCAGGCCGCCGACCACGAACATCGTGTCGGAGTGGGCGGCGCCGGTGAGTTCGCCGAGCAGTTCGGTGTGGCCCAACTGCCCGGCGCCCGCCGCCCAGATCGACTCCTTGTTGATCGGGGCGGTCGCGATCGCGTCGACCGCGCCGGTCTCGGCGGCCCGGACCGCGAGCCGGATCGCGGCGAGCGCGGCGGCGCCGGCGGGTGCGCCGACCCGGCCCCACGGCATCGTGTCGGCGATCTCCGCGTCGGTCACGGTGGCGGTGTCCAGGATGTCGACCACCCCGGACTCCGGCCGCGTCCCGATCCCGGCCGTGTCGATCGAGCGCACCTTCATCTCCAGGCCGCAGGCCCGGGCACCGCGCCGCAGCGCCGCCGCGTCGCCGACCGCGACACACCGGGCGATGCGCGGCAGCCCCGAGTCGGCCAGGGTGCGGGCGACGATCTCCGGGCCGATCCCGGCCGGATCGCCGAGGGTGAGCGCCACCACGGGCGGCGGGTCGCCGGCGTGGTCCATCGGGTTACCGGCGTGATCCATCGTCTCTCTCCCCGGTCGTGATCGGCATCGGCGAGGTCGTCGCCGTGACGGTGGAACTCATCCGCAGGTGCAGCGCGCACGCCACCGCCGCGTCCGCGTCGCCGACCAGACCGCCCTTGGCCGCGAACGGCAACCCGTCGTGCGCTCCGCCGACCAGGCGGCCGGCCACCACCAGGGGCTGGACCTCGGTCTCCACCGCCAGCCCGTCGGCGCCGAGCGCCGTGCACACCGCCCCCGCGATGTCCCCGCCGGTGGCGTACACGCCCGCGAACGGCGCGGCGGCCAGCGCGCGTTTGACCGCCTCGCCGAGCAGCACCGGCAGGCGGGCGGCGATCACCGGGTCGACCCGATCGGGTATGCGGGTGCGGATCCCGGCCAGCGCGGCGCCGGTGCGGGCCAGCGCGGCCAGGTCGGCGGCGAGCCGGATCGGGTCCGGCGCGTCGCCCACGTCCAGCCAGCGCGCGTCCAGGCAGCGCTGGGTCTGCGCGATCTGCTCCCGGCTGAGCCGGCTCAGGCTGCCGGCCACGCCGAGCACCGGGCGGCCGGTGGGCACCGTGCCCAGCGCGCCGGCCAGGGCCGCGCCGAACGGTCCGGGGTCGACCGGCAACCAGCGCAGATCCCCCTCCAGGGCGAGGGCCGCGGCGGCCAGCGCGAGGGTCTCCACGTCGGCGTCGGTGATCGCGTCGCAGACCAGCATCCGCGTGCCCGGATCGCCCAGGGCACGGGCCAGCGCCGGCCGATCGCCGCGCACCACGTCGAGCGGGATGTGCGCGACGGTGTGCCCGCTCGTGGCGAACGTACCGAGCACGCAGGAGGACCTGACCGGGTGGAACGGGTCGCGGGCCGCCTCGCTGTCCGCGATCGGCACGCCGTGTACGCGGTGCACGCCGCCCTCGGTGGTCCGACCGGCCTCGGGATGGGCCGGCACCACCAGCGCCCGCACCGGCGGCCCCGGGCGGGCGTCCAGCACGTGCAGCAAAGCGGCGGTCTCCGCGCCCGGGTTGCCGCGCAGCGTGCTGTCCACCCGCTTGGCCACCAGTGGGGTGTCCGGGAACACCGAGGCGCCCGCGACGACCCGGCGCGCGGCCTGGACACCGGGCAGGTGCCGGGTGGCCAGGTCGAGCACGAGCACGTCGGGGGCGCTGACACACGTGCGCGGCGGCCCGCCGGTGACGAGCGTGCGCATCCCGCGCCGGGCGAAGCGCACCGCGGTGGCGTTGGCGCCGGTGAGGTCGTCGGCCAGGACGAGCACGCGTGGGCCGGATCGCGCCGTACTGTCTGTCAATTACGGTCCCGAATGTCAGATCAAGATCATCTTTGTGCGCTTCGTTCCGTGTCCCCGGGGAGTCTGGCCGCCCCGCGCCGGACGGTCAACGCGTATGGCCCGGTCTCGGTCGTTGACCGCTCGAACGGGTGATGCGAGGGTGCGTTTCTGCACGGGCGAGCCCGTGTTGCGGTACAGCGAGACCACACGACAGACGGAGGAATTCGGCGATGACGACGGGTGCGACCGAGGCGTTTCGCGCTGCGCGCGACTTCCTGCTCGAACACCGCGAGGATCAGCCCACCGCGTGCCGGGACTTCCCGCGCCCCGAACCCACCGAATTCAACTGGGCGCTCGACTGGTTCGACGCGATCGCGCGCGACAACGACACCACCGCGCTGTGGATCGTGGCCGAGGACGGCACCGACACCAAGGTCTCCTTCGCCGAGTTGTCCCGGCGTTCCGACCGGGTCGCCGGGTGGTTGCGGGCGCGCGGGGTGCGGCGCGGCGACCGGATCCTGCTCGTGCTGGGCAACCGGGTCGAGTTGTGGGAGGCGATGCTGGCCGCGATGAAGCTCGGCGCGGTGATCATCCCGGCCACCACGATGCTGGCGCCGGCCGACCTGACCGACCGGGTCACCCGGGGCGGCGTCGCGCACGTGATCGCCGAGTCGGCGGTGACGGCGGGCTTCGCCGAGGTGCCGGGCGAGTGGACCCGGATCGTGGTGGGCGAGCCGACCGAGGGCTGGCTGTCGTTCGACGACGCGCGGGAGTCCGACGCCCCGTTCGCACCCGACGGGCCGACCGCCGCGAGCGATCCGCTGCTGCTCTACTTCACCTCCGGCACCACCGCGCAGCCCAAGCTGGTCGGGCACACCCAGGCGAGCTATCCGATCGGGCACCTGTCCACCATGTACTGGATCGGCCTGCGGCCCGGCGACGTGCACCTGAACATCTCCTCGCCCGGCTGGGCCAAGCATGCGTGGAGCAACTTCTTCGCCCCCTGGAACGCCGGCGCCACGATCCTGATCGTGCGTCAGGAGCGGTTCGCCGCCCGCCCGTTGCTGGACACCATGGTGCGCTGCGGGGCGACCTCGTTCTGTGCGCCGCCGACCGTGTGGCGGATGCTGGTCCAGGAGGACCTGGGCGCGTGGCGCACCTCACTGCGCGAGGTGATCGGCGCGGGCGAGCCGCTGAACCCCGAGGTGATCGAACAGGTGCGGGCCGCCTGGGGGTTGACCATCCGCGACGGCTTCGGGCAGACCGAGACCACCGCGCAGATCGGCAACGCGCCCGGGCAGGAGGTCCGTCCGGGGTCGATGGGCCGCCCGCTGCCCGGATACACGGTGGCGCTGGTCGACCCGATCTCCGGCGAAGTGGTCACCGACACCGGCGCCGAGGGCGAGATCTGCCTCGAACTGGCCGCGCGCCCGCTGGGTCTGATGACGGGCTACCTCGACGACCCGGAGCGCACCGCCGAGTCGATGCGCGACGGTTTCTACCACACGGGCGACGTCGGCACCCGGGACGCGGACGGCTACATCACCTATGTCGGCCGCTCCGACGACGTGTTCAAGGCATCCGACTACCGGATCTCGCCGTTCGAGTTGGAGAGCGTACTGATCGAGCACGACGCGGTGGCCGAGGCCGCCGTGGTGCCCTCGCCCGATCCGGTCCGGCTCGCGGTGCCCAAGGCGTACGTGGTGCTCGCCCCGGGGCACGAGCCCACCCGGGAGACGGCGCTGTCGATCCTGCGGCACGCGCGCGCGGCGCTCTCGCCGTACAAGCGGGTGCGCCGGATCGAGTTCGCGGAGTTGCCCAAGACCATCTCCGGCAAAATCCGCCGGGTCGAACTACGGGGTCGCGAGCGCGAGTTGCACGACGAGGATCTGGCCTCGCGCGGCACCCTGGAATGGTTCGAGGAGGACTTCCCCGAGCTCAAGGGCAGCTGACCCCGGGGTACGAACGACCGGGATCGCGCGGGGGCCGAGCCGAGCCCGGCCCCCGAGCGGCGGCTCAGATCTTGTCGGCGATGATCTTCGCGATCGCGATGTGCTGCGCGCGCGGCAGATCCTTCGCGGCGGGTGACAGACTGACGTGCATGTCGACGATCACGTCGCCGTGCGTCTTGGCGAAGTAGACCTCGGGGACACTGGGCGCCGGGTAGCTGCCGGTGCCCGGCACGTACAGCGTGGGGAACGCGCCGAGGTCGGTGATCGGCTTGCCGTACTTCGACACCTCGTTCTTGGCCACCACGCTCTCCGGCGTGTCGGCGCCCTTGCTGCTGCGCAGGAAGTACTGCAGGGTCACCAGGCCGGAGTCGCCGGGCCCGTAGTAGCGGCAGGTGCGCAGCGTGTCGTCGTTCTTGGTGCGGGTGACCTCGGTGTTCAGCACGCCCTTGAGCTCGGCGGGCGTGAGCAGTTCGCAGAACGCCTTGGGGTCGAGGTTGCCGGTCCCGCCGGGCTTGGTGGTGCCGGGCGCCGTCGCCGGCGCGGTGCCCTTGCCCCCGCCGGGTGCCGTGGCGGGGGCGCCGGTCGCGCCTCCGGTCGTGTTCCCCGTGCTGCCGCCCGCTTGGGGCGCGGCCGTGGCCGGATCCTTCTTCTTGTCGTCGTCACCCTTGACCTTGTCGGCCAGACCGCAGCCGCTCGACAGAGCGATGACGGACGCGGCGACGAGCAGTCCCGAGAGGGCAGGCTTACGCAGGTACAACTGGTTCTCCATCCCCGTGTGGCGACCCGGCGCCGTCTTCCACCCCCGTGGACGCGTGACGGGACGTCACGCCGGCGCCGCTCGCTCGATGTTGCCGGTGCGTGTGTTCGGCAGGGTGAGGCTAATGCAGGAAATGGCCCGCCGCTGAAGTGCCGTGGGAGCGATACCGTGCCGGATGTGACGATTACCGCAGGTGACTTCGACCGGTTCGGGCGCGCGGCGGCGCTGGCTTGGGGTGGTGCCCGTACGGCACTGGGGGTGGTCGCGCTGCTCGACCCGCCCCGGGTGGCCCGCCCCTGGATCGGCGACGACGCGGACCGCGTCGGAGCGCTGGTATTCGCCCGCGCCCTGGGCGGCCGCGACCTGGCCCTCGGCCTCGGAACCATGGTCACGGCAGCACGCGGCGAACCGATCCGCCTATGGGCCCTGATGGCCGCCGCCGCCGACCTGGGCGACGTCCTGATCACCGCAGGACACGCCAAGACCCTCCCCCGAGGCCACCGCGCCGTCATCGCAACCCTGGCCGCCGGCTCGGCCCTGCTCGGCGCCACCCTGGCACTCACCGAACGCCGCAACCCCTGAAGCACACCCCCGAACCACCCACCGCGCCCTGCCCCTCCCCCGCCCCGCGCGGAGCGCCCCCATGGCGCGTCAGCACGCACGCCCGGGGCGCCCCTCGCGAGCCGGCACGAAGTGCCCAACAAACAGCGCCGCCCCAGGTCGCCGGGCGACCAGGGCGGCGCTCAGGGCCGTCACGCCATCACGCGGAGGCGGAGGGTCCTCCCGCCGCCGCGACCTCCAGAGCCAGACGGCGCTTGTTCCAGAACGCGACCACCTCGAGCAGCAGCCCCGCGACGACCGCCAACCCGACCGCCGTCCACGGCATCTGCGTACCGACCAGCTTGAGTTCGAAGAACCGCTGCAACCACGGCACCGTCAGCACCAAGGCGAATCCCGCGCCCATCACCAGAACCAGCGCTATCCGCCACCACGTGTACGGCCGCGCGATGATCGCCAACACCCACAGGCCGACCAGGAACAGCGTCAGCGTCGCAATCGAGGTCTCCGCCGTACGCGTGGCATCCGTCGCCCCGTAGTGCGAACGCGCCAGCAGATACGCGGTGAACGTCGCG
This sequence comes from Embleya sp. NPDC055664, assembly GCF_053618075.1. Classification (NCBI taxonomy): domain Bacteria; kingdom Bacillati; phylum Actinomycetota; class Actinomycetes; order Kitasatosporales; family Streptomycetaceae; genus Embleya; species Embleya sp. NPDC055664. Next base: position 72,833 of record NZ_JBSHGZ010000044.1, on the reverse strand, counting down.
GTACCCGCGATCACGCCGGACGGTCCGGAGTAGCGCAACACCCGCTTGACGAAACCCGCCCGGGCCCGCTCCTTGTTCGGCGCCAGCGCCAGGAAGAACGCCGGCGTGCCGATGGTGAACCAGGCGAGCAGCGTCAGGTGCCGCGGCAGGAACGGATACGGCACGTTGGCGATGACCACCAGGATGGCCAGCAGCACCGAGTAGGCGGTCTTGGTCAGGAACAGGTTCGAGACCCGCTCGATGTTCCCGATCACCCGCCGGCCCTCGCCGACCACCGACGGCAGCGTGGCGAAGCTGTTGTCGAGGAGCACGATCTGCGCGACGCCCTTGGTGGCCTCGCTGCCCGAGCCCATCGACACGCCGATGTCGGCGTCCTTGAGCGCGAGCACGTCGTTGACGCCGTCGCCGGTCATCGCCACGTTGTGGCCGCGCGACTGGAGGGCGGCGACCATGTCCCGCTTCTGCTGCGGGGTGACCCGGCCGAAGACCGTGTTGGCCTCCAGCACGTCGGCCAGTTCGTTCTGGTCGGTGGGCAACGTCCGGGCGTCCACCGGGTGGTCGGCGCCCTTGATGCCGAGCTTGGCGGCCACCGCGCCGACCGAGATCGCATTGTCCCCGGAGATGACCTTGGCGGCCACCCCCTGGTCGGCGAAGTAGTCCAGCGTCGCGCCCGCGTCGTGCCGCAACCGCTGCTCCAGCACGACCAGCGCCGCGGGCACGACATCGGCCCCGTCGGGGCCGCCGACCAGCGCGTCGACCGTGTCCGCGAGGGAGGCGTCGGTACGCACGAGCAGCAGCACCCGCAGGCCCTGCGCGCCGAGCCGCTCGGCCTCGCCCAGCAGGTCGCCGTGCGCCTGCGTGGTCACCAGCACCTCGGGGGCGCCGATCAGCCACGTGGCACGGGCGCCGGCCACCTCGAGGGTCGCCCCGCTGTACTTGCGCGCCGAGGAGAACGGCACGCTCTCCACCGAGGTCCAGCCCTGCTCGGCCGGGCATTCGTCGATGATCGCGGCCAGGCTCGCGTTCGGCCGGGGCTCGGTGGTGCCGAGCGCGCCGAGCGCGGAGCGCACCGGCAGGCCCTCGGCCAGCTCGCGGACCTCGGCGACGTTCATCCCGCCCTCGGTCAGCGTGCCGGTCTTGTCCAGGCACACCACGTCGACCCGGGCCAGGCCCTCGATCGCGGGCAACTCCTGGACCAGGCACTGCTTGCGACCCAGGCGCACCACGCCGACCGCGAAGGCCAGCGAGGTGAGCAGCACCAGGCCCTCGGGCACCATCGGCACGATGCCCGCGATCATCCGGGTCACCGCCTCGCGCCAGGTGGTGTCCTCCAGCCGGTACTGGCTGATGATCAGCGCGATCGAGGCCGGGAAGAGGATCCAGGTGACGTACTTGAGGATCGTGCTGATCCCGTTGCGCAGCTCGGACGCCACCAGCGTGAACTTGCTGGCCTCCTCCATCAGCTGCGCGGCGTACGCCTCGCGACCCACCCGGGTCGCGGTGAACGCGCCGTTGCCGGCCACCACGAAGCTGCCGGACATCACCGGGTCGCCCGGGCGCTTGATCACCGGGTCGGCCTCGCCCGTGAGCAGCGACTCGTCGATCTCGAGGTTGTCGGCCTCGACCACGACACCGTCCACGGCGGCCTTGTCGCCCGCACCCAGCTCGATCACGTCGTCGAGCACCAGTTCGGACGGGGACAGCGCAATGGCCCGTCCGTCACGGCGCACCACCGGCTTCGACTCGCCGATCACCGCGAGGCGGTCCAGGGTGCGCTTGGCGCGCATCTCCTGGATGATGCCGATCCCGGTGTTGGCGATGATCACGAAGCCGAACAGACCGTCCTTGACCGACCCGACGGACAGGATGATCAGCCAGAGCACGCCGATGACGGCGTTGAACCGGGTGAAGACGTTCGCCTTGACGATCTCGGTGGTGGATCGGCTCGACCGCACGGGGACGTCGTTGACGTCGCCTCGCGCGACCCGTTCCGCGACGTCCGCGGTGGTCAGTCCGACACCGAGGCGCACGTTCGGTTCGCTTTCTTTCCCGTCGGGTCTGTCGACCGGCGGGATGGCTGTCGTCTCTCCGGGCCCGGCGCCCGGCAACGGCTGAGTCATGGGTCTACCGTAAGTGCCCGGGGTGATCCCGGTTGGCGGTGGGCCGACCGTTGTGATCCGCCCACCGCCGCGGCGCCCTATTCGACGACCGTGACCGGTCCCAGATCGAGGGCTTCCAGGGGCTCGCGGATCTTGTCCGCGTCACCGACGAGCACCGCCACCAGGCGCGCGGGATCGAAGCCGCGCGTGGCCGCCTCGGCGGCGTCCTTGGTGGCCACGTCGGCCAGCTTCAGGTAGAGCTCGGGCAGATAGCCGTCGGGCAGCCGCTCGGCGGCCATGTCGGCGAGCGAGTCGCACACCGCGCGCGGTGTCACGTACTTCAGCGGCGCGACCCCCACGATGCTCTGCACGGCCGCGTCCCGCTCGCCGTCGGTCAGGCCCTCGGCGGCGAGTGTGCGCAGCACGGTGACCAGGTCCGCGACGGCCGGTCCGGTGACGTCGGTCTCCACCGAGCCGTGGATGGCGAGCAGCGAGCCGTTCGGCAGCGACTGGTTCGCCGCCCGCACGCCGTAGGTGTAGCCCTTCTCCTCGCGCAGCACCCGGTCCAGGCGCGAGGTGAGGGTGCCGCCGAGGCAGTAGGTGCCGATGGTCAGCGCCGGCCACGAGGCGTCCTCGCGGCCCGGGCCGATCCGGCCGACCAGCAGTTGCGTCTGCACGCTGCCGGCGCGGTGCACGATCACCACGCGCGCGTGGTCGTCGGCCACCACCGGGCCCGGCCGCGAGGGCTCGGCGGGCGACGCGCTCCACGTGCCGATGGTGCGCTCCAGCACGCCGGTGACATCCACGCCGGCGAAGTCGCCGACCACCACGAGGGTGGCGGTCTGCGGGCGCACGTGTGCGGTGAAGAAGTCCCACACCGCCGCCCGGTCCACCCGCGCGACGCTCTCCGCGGTGCCCGCGCGCGGCCGGGACAGCCGCACCGCGTCGTCGAACAGCGTCGCGTTCAGCGCGAACGCCGCGCGCCGGGGCGGGCTGGCCATCTCGTGCACGATCTCGTCCAGCCGCTGGCGCACCAGACGGTCCACCTCGGCCGCCGGGAAGGCCGGCGCCCGGACCGCGTCCGCAAGCAGCCCCAGGGCCCGCTCCAGGCGCGAGGCCGGCACGTCGAGCGCGACCCGCACGCCCGGGTGGTCGGCGTCGGTGTCGATCGTCGCGCCGCAGCTCTCCAGTTCGGCGGCGAACTCCTCCGCGCCCATCCGATCCGTGCCCTCGGTGAACGCGCGCGCCATGATCGTGGCGACGCCCTCGCACTCGGTCGGCTCGGCGGCCAGCGGCGAGTCGAGCACCAGCTCGACCGCCACCACCTTCTGTCCGGGCCGGTCCACCCGCAACACCGCGAGGCCGTTGCCGAGCACCGAGCGCTCGGGCGCGGGGAAGGTCCACTCGCGGGCCGCTCCCGCGCCGGGGCGCGGGTGGAACACCATCTCGCCGGTCTGGGTCACGCGACCTGCTCCTCGTTCTCGTCCGCGTCGTCGGTCGGTTCGTACACGAGCACCGCACGGTTGTCCGGCACCAGGCGCTCGGCGGCCACCGCCCGCACCTCCTCGGCCGTGATGTCCAACAGCCGATCCAACGCGGTGAACGCCAGGTTCGCGTCGCCGAACAGCGTCGCGTAGCGGCACAGTTCGTCGGCCCGACCGCCGACGGTTGCCATCGTGTCCAGGTAGGCGCGCTCCAACTGGGCCTGCGCGCGCTCGAGTTCGGCCGGGGTGGGGCCCTCCTCGGCGAACCGGGTGAACTCCTCGGCCAGCGCCGCGTCGATCGCCGCCACCGCACCCGAACCGGACGCCTTGACATCGAGCATGGCCACCGAAGCGGTCCCGGACAGCCGCATCAGACCGACCCCGGCGTACACCGCGAGTTCGTCGTGCCGCACCAGGCGGGTGTTCAGCCGCGAACTCTCCCCCTCGCCCAGCACGGTCAGCGCGATGTCGGCCGCATCGGCGCCCCGGGTGCCGTCGGCCGGCATCCGGTAGGCGGCCATCAGGGCGGGCGAGGGGACCTCCTCGTGCACCGTCTCGCGCAGTTCCGCGCCGATCACCGGCGCCAGCGCGCCGTCGGCCGGCACCGGCTTGCCGTCGTGCGCGGGGATCGTGCCGAAGTACTTCTCCACCCAGGCCAGCGTCTGCTCCGGGTCCACGTCGCCGACGATCGCCAGGACCGCGTTGTTCGGCGCGTAGTAGGTCCGGAAGAAGGCCCGGCAGTCCTCCAGGGAGGTGGCGTCCAGGTCGGCCATCGAGCCGATCGGCATGTGGTGGTACGGGTGGCCCTCGGGGAAGGCCATCGCCACGAGCCGCTCCCACGCGGTGCCGTAGGGCACGTTGTCGTAGCGCTGCCGGCGCTCGTTCTTGACCACGTCGCGCTGGTTGTCCAGGCTCTCCTCGGTGAGCGCCTGCAGCAGCCCGCCCATGCGGTCCGCCTCCAGCCACAGCGCGAGTTCCACCTGGTGCGCGGGCATCGTCTCGAAGTAGTTCGTGCGCTCGAAGCTGGTGGTGCCGTTGAGCGAACCACCCGCGGACTGCACGAACTCGAAGTGCTCGTTGCCGTGCACGTTGGCCGAACCCTGGAACATCAGGTGCTCGAAGAGGTGCGCGAGCCCGGTCCGCCCGGGCCTTTCGTGCCGTGAACCCACGTCGTACCAGAGGCAGACGGCGGCCACGGGGTCGACGTGGTCCTCCGAGAGCACCACGCGGAGCCCGTTGCCGAGGGTGTGCGTGGTCGCGGTGAACCCCAACGATGCAGTCGCCGGTCCTGCCATAAGCCCATCCGTCCTCTCCTGGAGGGTGACCGCCGCGACGGCGGCCACCCTCACCCTAACGACGCGCGGGACCGGTTCGACTCCCGTGCACGGGGCTGTTCGCGACGGGCGAAGCGGGGCGCGCGGAGCTACTGCTGGTAGCCCTCGACCTGGCGCGCGGGACGCGCCGCGGCCGTCTCCGGATCCGCGCCGGCGTCGCGCAGCGCCTGACGTTGCCTCAGCAGATCCCAGCACCGGTCCAGTTCGGCCTCCACCTCGGCGAGCCGCCCGTGTTCCTCGTCGGTGGTGAGCGCGCCTTGCGCAAGTCGGTCGCGCAAGGCACGCTCCTGCTCGACCATGTCGGTGATGCGGTCGCGGATCTGCTTGTCGTCCATCGCGCGGAACCTTTCTTCCTCCTGCTCGAACGGCGGCCGGGAACTGCGGCACAACCGTGGGCCAAAGGGCTGTCCTTCCCCCCTCGCACGGCCCCCAAGCACGCTGTCACCCGGGTCGATGCACTCACTTGTCGCACCGGCGCGCCACAATGGGCACGCCGTGCGGGCCGTCCCCGGCCGCGCCGCCCTCGGGCGGACACGGGAGACACGGCCCGGCGCCGGCCCGAAGAAGCAAAGGAGCAACGCCGCGCATGGCCCGCCGTAGTACGAAAACCTCCGGTCCGCAGCCACCCGACGACTTCGAGGAACGCATCCTCGACATCGACGTCGTCGACGAGATGCAGGGCTCCTTCCTGGAGTACGCCTACTCGGTGATCTACTCGCGGGCACTGCCGGACGCCCGCGACGGGCTCAAGCCCGTACATCGCCGCATCCTGTACCAGGCCGCCGAGATGGGCCTTCGCCCCGACAAGGGCTACGTCAAGTGCGCCCGCGTCGTGGGCGAGGTGATGGGCAAGCTGCACCCGCACGGTGACGGCCCCATCTACGACACCCTGGTGCGCATGGCGCAGCCGTTCTCGATGCGCCTGCCGCTGATCGACGGCCACGGGAACTTCGGCTCCCTCGGCGGCGACGACCCGCCCGCCGCGATGCGCTACACCGAGTCCCGGCTGTCCACTGCCGCGATGTTGATGGTCGACTCGATCGACGAGGACGTCGTCGACTTCGGCCCCAACTACGACGGCCAGGAGCAGGAACCGGGCGTGCTGCCCGCCGCGTTCCCGAACCTGCTCGTCAACGGCGCGTCCGGGATCGCGGTCGGCATGGCGACCAACATGCCGCCGCACAACCTGGTCGAGGTGGTCGCCGCCGCCCGGCACCTGATCCGCCACCCCACCGCCGACCTCGACGACCTGATGCGCCACGTGCCCGGCCCCGACCTGCCCACCGGCGGTCGGATCGTCGGCCTCGGCGGTGTCCGCGACGCCTACGAGAAGGGCCGCGGCACCTTCAAGATCCGGGCGACCGCCACGGTCGAGTCGGTCACCGCGCGCCGCAAGGGCATCGTGGTCACCGAACTGCCGTACAACGTCGGCCCGGAGCGGGTGATCGCCAAGATCAAGGAGCTGGTGCAGTCCAAGAAGGTCCAGGGCATCGCCGACCTGAAGGACCTCACCGACCGCTCGCACGGCTTGCGCCTGGTCATCGAGATCAAGAACGGCTTCAACCCCGAGGCGATCCTCCAGCAGCTCTACAAGCTGACGCCGATGGAGGAGACGTTCGGCATCAACAACGTCGCCCTGGTCGACGGTCAGCCGCTCACCCTGGGTCTGAAGGAACTGCTCCAGGTCTACGTGGACCACCGCTTCGAGGTGGTCCGCCGGCGCAGCGAGTTCCGCCGCCGCAAGCGCCAGGAGCGTCTGCACCTGGTCGACGGCCTGCTGGTCGCGCTGATCGACATCGACCGCGTGATCGAGCTGATCCGCTCCAGCGACAACTCCGCCCAGGCGAAGGAACGCCTGATGGAGACCTTCTCGCTGTCCGACATCCAGGCGTCCTACATCCTGGACACCCCGCTGCGCCGGCTCACCCGGTTCGACCGGATCGAACTGGAGGCCGAGCAGGAGCGGCTGCGCGCCGAGATCGCCGAGCTGACCAAGATCCTGGACGACGACAAGCTGTTGCGAAAGGTCGTCTCCGACGAGTTGGCCGCGGTGTCCAAGAAGTACGGCACGCCGCGCCGCACGGTCCTGCTCGAATCGGCCGACGTCCCCGCCGCGGCGGTCCCGCTGCAGGTCACCGACGCGCCGTGCACGGTCCTGCTGTCCTCGACCGGCCTGCTGGCCCGCACCTCCACCGGCGGCCCGCTGCCGCCCGAGGGGGGCCGGGCCAAACACGACCTGGTGGTCTCCTCGGTCGCGGCGACGGTGCGCGGCGAGGTCGGCGCGGTCACCAGTACCGGCCGACTGCTGCGGATCAACGTGGTCGACCTGCCCGCACTCCCGGAGACCGCGACCGCGCCGAACCTGGCCGGCGGTGCCCCGCTGTCCGAGTTCGTCTCCCTGGAGTCCGAAGAGCGTGTGGTGTGCCTGACCACGCTCTCCGCCGACTCCCCCGGGCTCGCGCTCGGCACCGCGCAGGGGGTGGTCAAGCGGGTCGTGCCGGACTATCCGGCCAACAAGGACGACCTGGAGGTGATCGCGCTGCGCGAAGGCGACTCGATCATCGGCGCGGTCGAATTGCGCACCGGCGAGGAGGACCTGGTCTTCATCACCGACGACGCGCAGCTGCTGCGCTTCCAGGCGTCCATGGTCCGACCCCAGGGCCGCCCGGCCGGCGGCATGGCCGGCATCAAGCTCGGCGACCGGCAGTCCGTGCTCTCGTTCACCGCGGTCGACCCGGGCGCCGACGCGGTGGTGGTCACCGTGGCCGCGTACAGCGGCGACGCACTGTTCGGCGCGGAACACGGCACCTGCAAGGTCACCCCGTTCGCCGAGTATCCGCGCAAGGGCCGGGCCACCGGCGGGGTGCGCTGTCAGCGCTTCCTCAAGGGCGAGACCACGCTGCGCCTGGCCTGGGCGGGCCCGGCGCCGGCGCGCGGCTCCGACGCCAAGGGACAGCCGGTCGAGCTGCCCACCCCGGACCCGCGTCGGGACGGCTCGGGCACCCCGCTGGCCAAGCACGTCGAAGTGGTCGGCGGCCCGCCCGGCGCGGTCTGACCGAGGAGCCCGCCCCACGGGCCGGCTCCCACGAAACGGGCCCCCGCGGCGTCCCTCGCCGCGGGGGCCTCTCCCGTCCCGGGGCGTCCCGACCACGGCCGGGACGCCCGCTCAGCGCGCCGCGAACTTCTCCAGAAGTTCGATCGAGCGCGTGTACTTCTTGCGCAGTCTCACCTGCGTCGCCGGATCGAGCTGACCCAGGCGGGCCTCGGACCGGTTGTCCGCGATGTCCGCCCGCTTGACCACCAACGCGATCGGGTCCGCCGCCGCGCGGGCCATGCTGCGCTCCAGCGGCTCGCCGGGCAGCTTGGACAGCGCGATCACCGCGACCACGACCTGCTCCGGCACGCCGGCGGCGCGCAGGTCGTCCGCACCCACCGGCGTGTCCTCGATCACATCGTGCAGGACTGCCGCCATCCGCGTGTAGGTCCCCTCGACGTGCTGCATCACCCGCAGCGGGTGCGTGATGTACGGGTGACCACCCTTGTCCAACTGACCGTCGTGCGCGGCCCTGGCGAGCGCCACCGCGTCGTCCAACGTGAAGCCGGCTATCGCCGGGCTCCCGTCGGTCCGTCCCTGGGGCATGGCCGCCTCCCATCGTTACCGTGTGCAACAACCGTACCGGGATCACCCGATCGTGGCGCCCGGGGCGGGGCCGATCCGCCGGCCGCCCCCGTCGCGGTTGTACCGTGCACGGTCGTGGAAACCTGCGTCTTTCTCTCGCACGAACTGGCCGAGCCGATGGCCGGCACCGCTCCCACCACGCGCGGATGGTTGCTGATCGAGCATCCCGGGCCGTGGGCGGCGAAGGCGCTGGTGGACAGCCGCGGCCTGGCCGACGGCGTGGGTCGCGAACTGGAGGCGCGCGCGGCACGGGCGGGCTTTCGCGCGACGCTGATCCGCAGGCCCGACGAGACGGGCGCGCGGGCCGAGGCGGAGCCGGCCGAGCCCGACGCACCGCGCACCGTCTTCCTGGCCTGGACCGAACCGGGCGCGACCTGGCTGCGCCGACTGCGCGTGAGCAACGTCACCGAGTTGCTCGCCCACGACCTCGCCGCGCTCGCCGGACCGGTCGAGCCCTCGGTGGGCGAACCGGTCGCCGAGCCGCTGATGCTGGTGTGTACGAACGGCAAGCGCGACCGCTGCTGCGCGGTCGAGGGCCGCCCGCTGGCCGCCGCCCTCGCCACGAGCTTCCCGGAGGCCGCGTGGGAGGCCACCCACCTGGGCGGGCACCGATTCGCCCCGACCGCCGTGGTGCTGCCCCAGGGCTACCTGTACGGCCGCCTGGACCCCGTCGCGGCCGGCGCCGTGCTCACCGCCGCACGCCGCGGCGAGATCGCGCCGAAACACTGCCGGGGCCGGGCCACCTGGTCCCGCGCCGGCCAGGCCGCCGAACTCGCGGTCCGGGAGGAATGCGGCGAGCGCCGGGCCGACGCACTGTCGGTGCACGACGAGCGGGCCGAGGACGACGGCGGGTGGACCGTGCTCGTCCACCACGTCGACGGGCGCCGCTGGACCGTCGTGGTGAACCCGCGCGAGGAGACCCCGGCCCGGCCGGAGAGCTGCGGCAAGGGCGGCGGCCTCCCGACCAGCATGCGGGCCAGGGTGGCGGCGACCGCGCGTCGGTAGGCGCCCGCCCCGGTCTCAGTAGGCGCCCGCCCCGGTCAGCGAACGCACCTCCATCTCGGCGTACTTCGCCGCGTCCGCCTCCTCGTCCGAGCGCAACGTGCCGATCCAGCCGCACAGGAAGCCGATCGGGATGGACACGATCCCCGGGTTCTCCAGCGGGAACCAGTGGAAGTCGACACCGGTCACCAGCGGCGTCTTGCCCCCGGAGACCACCGGCGAGAACAGCACGAGCACCAGCGCCGAGCCGAGCCCGCCGTAGATCGCCCACACCGTGCCGTTGGTGTTGAACCGCCGCCAGAACAGCGTGTAGAGCAACGTGGGCAGATTCGCCGAGGCGGCCACCGCGAAGGCGAGCGCGACCAGGAAGGCGACGTTGAGCTTCTGCGCGGACAGGCTCAGCCCGATCGCGATCCCGCCGATCACGATCGCGGACAACCGCGCCGCCCGCAGTTCGCTCTTCTCGTCGGTCGCCTCCTTGCGGATCACGTTCGTGTACAGGTCGTGCGCGAACGACGCCGAGGAGGCCAGGGTCAGCCCGGCCACCACCGCCAGGATGGTCGCGAACGCCACCGCCGCGATCACCGCGAGCAGCACCACACCGCCGAACGTGTCCGGCCCGCCGCCCAGTTCCTCCGCGAGCAGCGGCAGCGCGGTGTTGCCCGCCGCGTTCGACTTGCGGATCCGGTCCGACCCGAGCACCGCCGCCGCGCCGAACCCGAGCACGATGGTGAGCAGGTAGAACGTGCCGATCAGCCCGATCGCCCACATCACCGAGTGCCGCGCGGCCCGCGCGGTGGGCACGGTGTAGAACCGCACCAGGATGTGCGGCAGCCCCGCCGTGCCGAGCACCAGGGCGATGGCCAGGCTGATGAAGTCCAGCCGGCTGGTCAGGTTCTTCCCGTACTTCAGGCCCGGCTCGAGGAACTGCTGCCCGTGGCCGCTGGTGTGCGCGGCGGTGTGCAGCAACGCGTCGAGATCGAAGTGGAAACGCCACAGGACCAGCAGGGTCATCAAGATCGCGCCGCCGAGCAGCAACACCGCCTTGACGATCTGGATCCAGGTGGTGCCCTTCATCCCGCCGAAGGTCACGTAGACCACCATCAGCGCGCCGACCCCGACGATCGTCCAGGTCTGCGCCGAGCCGCCGCTGTCGCCGAGCAGCAGCGCCACCAGCGTGCCCGCGCCGACCATCTGGGCGATCAGGTAGAAGATCGAGACCACGATCGTCGCGGCGCCGGCAGCGGTGCGCACCGGTTTGCGGCTCATCCGGAACGCCACCACGTCGGCCATGGTGAACCGGCCGCAGTTGCGCACGAGTTCGGCCACGAGCATGAGCACGACCAGCCACGCGACCAGGAAGCCGATCGAGTACAGAAAGCCGTCGTAGCCGAACAGCGCGATCAACCCGGCGATGCCCAGGAAGGACGCCGCCGACATGTAGTCGCCCGCGATCGCGAGCCCGTTCTGCGCGGCGGAGAACTCCCGCCCGCCGGCGTAGAAGTCGTTGGCCGTGCGGTTGTTGCGGCTGGCCCACACGGTGATGCCGAGGGTGATCAGCACAAAAACCACGAACAGCAGGCCGGTCAGGCCGCGATGGCCGGCGGCGGCGGCCAGGTGCGGGCCGGTCATCGGAACATCTCCTGGGTCTCCCAGCGCAGGTTCAGCGCCGCGCGGTCGCGCTTGGCCCGGGCGTTGCGCGCGTACGCCCACGTGATCAGGAAGGTGCTCGCGAACTGGAGCAGCCCGAACGCCAGCGCGACGTTGAACGTGCCTAGGAGGCGGTGCGCCATGAAGTGCCGCGCGAACGTGGACGCGAACACGTAGAGCAGGTACCACGCGAGGAAGGCCAGCGACATCGGGAAGACGAAGTCGCGGTAGCGGCGCCGAATCTCCTGGAACTCGGGGCTCGCCTGCACGCGCAGGTAGATCTCCGCCCCCGGATCCGGCTCCGGGTCGCCGAACGGCACACCCAGGGTGGGCGTGGGTCGGTACGAACTGGTCGTCACCGTAGCTCTCCTCGTCGATCGCCGAACCGCGCGATGCCTCCCGGCCCGAGCGCCGACACAGGCGTTCGATGGGACTGGTGTTCAGCATGGGCAGCGGGCGCGGGCTGCACGGCCAGGTTCTGCGCGATTCACCTGTACGGATGAACCACCGGCACGGCCGCACTCCTGGCGCCGCCATGCGTCGTGGAATCGTCTGGCCAACGAGGGGTCGAGCTCCGCCGATACGGGAGAGCGGTCGGTCACACGCCAATGAGTGACATTCGTCCTTCTATCGCAGATATACGGGCCGTTTGGCCCGGATGTCCCGATCATGAAAAAGCCGGGCCCGATGGGACGAATCCCACCGGGCCCGGCGTGTGTGCGTCGGGAGTCCTCGCACCGGGATCCCCGGTCCGAGGGCCCTCGATCAGGCGTCGATGCGTGACCGGTCGAGCAGCGACGCGGAGTTGGTGATGAACTCCTTGCGCGGCGCGACCTCGTTGCCCATCAGCAGGTCGAACACCCGCTCCGCCGCCTCCAGATCGCCGAGGTTGATCCGGCGCAGGGTGCGGTGTCGGGGGTCGACCGTGGTCTCCGCGAGCTGATCGGCGTCCATCTCGCCCAGGCCCTTGTAGCGCTGGACCGGATCCTTCCAGGCCACGCCCTTGCGCTCGAACTCGAGCAGCGTGCGCCGCAGTTCACCGTCGGAGTAGGTGTAGACGTACTTGTCCTGACCCTTCTTCGGCCGGGACAACTCGATCCGGTGCAGCGGCGGGACCGCGGCGAACACCCGGCCGGCCTCGACCATCGGGCGCATGTAGCGCTGGAAGAGGGTCAACAGCAGACAGCGGATGTGCGAGCCGTCGACGTCGGCGTCGGCCATGAAGATGATCTTGCCGTAGCGGGCCTGGTCGATGTCGAAGGTGCGCCCCGAGCCGGCCCCTATCACCTGGATGATCGCGGCGCACTCGGCGTTCTTGAGCATGTCCGAGACGGACGCCTTCTGCACGTTCAGGATCTTGCCCCGAATCGGCAGGAGGGCCTGGAACTCCGAGTTGCGGGCGAGCTTGGCGGTGCCGAGGGCGGAGTCGCCCTCGACGATGAACAACTCGCTGCGGTCGACGTCGTCGCTGCGGCAGTCGGCCAGCTTGGCGGGCAGCGCCGAGGTCTCCAGCGCCGTTTTGCGACGCTGGGCCTCCTTGTGCTGGCGCGCGGCGATCCGGGTGCGGGCCGCCGAGACGACCTTCTCCAGGACGGCGCGCGCCTGCGCCTTGTGGTCGCGCGCGGTGGAGGTCAGGAACGCCTTGAGTTCCTTGGACACCACGTTCTGCACGATCCGCGCGGCGGCCGAGGTGCCCAGCACCTCCTTGGTCTGCCCCTCGAACTGCGGCTCGGCCAACCGGACGGTGACCACGGCGGTCAGCCCCTCGGTGGCGTCGTCCTTGGTGATGTCGTCCTCGGCCACGCGCAGCAGCTTGGCCGAACGCAGCGCGTCGTTGACCGTGCGCCGCAGCGCCTGGTCGAACCCGGCGACGTGGGTGCCGCCCTTGGGGGTGGCGATGATGTTCACGAACGAGCGCAGGGTCGAGTCGTAGCCGGTGCCCCAGCGCAGCGCCACGTCGACGCCCAGCTCGCGCTGGACCTCGGTGGGCACCATGTGTCCCTGCTCGTCGAGCACGGGCACGGTTTCCTTGAACGTGCCGGAGCCGGTGAAGCGCAACACGTCGCAAAGCGCGCGGTCGGGAGCGAGGTATTCGCAGAACTCGCTGATCCCGCCGGAGTAGTGAAAGACCTGTTCGTCTACTTCGCCCTGATTCGCCCCATTACGCTCGTCGCGAACAACGAGGGTCAGTCCGGGCACCAGGAACGCGGTCTGGCGGGCCCGCGCGTGGAGCAGTTCGAGATCGAGGGCGGCGTCCTTGAGGAAGATCTGCCGGTCCGCCCAGTAGCGGGTCCGGGTCCCACTCTTGCTCTTGGCGATCTTCTTGATCCGGCGCAGTCCGTTACCACTGCTGAACGGAGCGTCGGCACCGAGGTCGGCGAACTCGCCGGGCACGCCGCGGCGGAACGAGATGGCGTGGGTGTGCCCGCCGCGGTCCACCTCGATGTCGAGTCGGGCGGACAGGGCGTTGACCACCGATGCGCCGACGCCGTGCAGGCCGCCGGACGCGGCGTAGGAACCGCCGCCGAACTTGCCGCCGGCGTGCAGCTTGGTCATGACGACCTCGACACCGGACAGGCCGGTCTTGGGCTCCACGTCGACGGGAATACCGCGACCGTTGTCCCGAACCTCCACCGAGCCGTCCGCGTGCAGGAGCACCTCGATCCGGTCGCCGAAGCCCCCGAGGGCCTCGTCGACCGAGTTGTCGATGATCTCCCACAGACAGTGCATCAGGCCCCGACTGTCGGTGGAGCCGATGTACATGCCGGGGCGCTTGCGGACCGCGTCCAGACCCTCGAGGACGAGGAGGTGCCGTGCGGTGTAGTTCGAGTGGTCGGGCTCGCCCGCCAGGAGCGCGGTGGACTGCGCGGTCGTCTGGGCGGTCACGCGGTGCAACTCCTCGCATGTAGTCGAGTAGTCGGATCGCCGCGTACGCGTCGATCCGTACGGCGCGTTCGCGGTGTGTCGAACCCACAAAAGTGGGCCCGGTGATCACCCTCGTCGCGCCGGAGAGCAAGGCTACCGGGGCCGGAAGACACCCCGGCGACGGCTCGCCGCCGCATACTAGCCGGCATCCGAACACATCTTCGACCACCCGATCGGGTGGCCGGCATGAACCGTACGCGCACAGGGCACGTCCTATGCACAAGGAACGAGTTGCAAAAGGGGTGTGCCGAGAAGCTGTTGAACATGACACGATCACCCCGGGAACGTTCGAGGCTGATTTGATGTTGGACATCGATGAAGGCTTCGTCGAGTAGAGAAGAGGCGACGTGAATTCGGTTCTGACACCCGCCAGTCCGTTGACGGCCGCCGACCGTTGTGATCGGTGCGGCGCCCAGGCATACCTTCGGGTTGTCCTTTCCAGCGGCGGCGAACTGCTGTTCTGTGCGCACCACGCCCGCAAGTTCGAGCCGGAACTTCGGAAGGTGGCCGTGGAGATACAGGACGAGACCGACCGCCTCACGGCGGTCCCCGTTACCGCACCGGACGACGACAACTGACCAAACAGCCGACCCTCTGAGATCCCGACGAGCAGACATCGCGCCGATGGCGGCCACCGAGGTGGCCGCCATCGGCGTCTGTCCCGCGCGCCCGCCCGCTTCAGGGCAGGTGGTCGGGGTCCGAAACGTGCGTGATATCCCTCACAATCCGGCGGCATCCCGGATGTCCCGGACGAACGCGGCGACCCGGGTATACACGCCCGGCTTGCCCGCCAGTGCACATCCATCGCCCCAGGACACGATCCCGGCGACCCGGCCGCCGATCAGCAGCGGTCCGCCGCTGTCCGCGCTGCACGCGTCCTTGCCGCCCCGCTTCTCCCCCGCGCATACCATCGACGCGGCGTCGTAGGTGCCGTAGCGCCCACCCGGATACGCGGTACCGCACGTGGTATCGGACACCAGCGGTACGGTGACCTGCCGCAGCGTCGGGGAGTAGTCGCCATGTCCCGTGGTGTCACCCCAGCCGACCACCGTCGACGGGGTGTCGACGGCGTACACGTCCTCGTCCGCACCGACCAGCGACGCACTGCCCGTGCTCAGCGGCTCCTCCAGAGTCAGCACCGCCCAGTCGCCCGAGATCCAGGCGGCGTCGAAATCCGGGTTCACGTACACCGAGCCGACCGCGACCTCGCGGCCCGCGGTGGTGCGCAGATCCGTTCGGCCCTGGATCACCTTGAGATCCGGGCGATCGTCGCGTTTTCCGTTCTGGTCGAACATGCAGTGCGCGGCGGTCAGCACCTTCGTGGGTGCGATCAGCGTGCCACCGCAGAACTGCCCCGATCGCGCGGAGCCGTACTCGGCACGACTGGAGAGGGCCACCGCCCACGGATAGGTCGCGGTGTCGGCGGGCGACCCGCCGACCACACCGCGCGGGGGCCCGGCGGGCGCGGAGGGCGCGGCCCCCGTCAGGACCGCCGCGACCACGATCGCGGCCAATGCGGCCGTCGATCCTCGTGTGTACCGCCGGAAACTGCTGCGTTCGTTCCGCTCGGGCGCTCGCACCATCATGGGGAACCTCTCGCCGGCTACCGTCAGGTAGTGTCCGGTGCCCAGGCGTGACGATCCGGAATCCTTCGCCCCTGCGAACGGGTGATTGACCCGCATCCGCACACACGAAGGCCCCGGATGGTGTATCCGGGGCCGTGCGGACGGTCGATCGTGTCGGACGCGTCAGTCGAGGTAGTCGCGCAGTACCTGGGAGCGGGACGGGTGGCGCAGCTTGGACATCGTCTTCGACTCGATCTGCCGGATGCGCTCGCGGGTGACGCCGTAGACCTTGCCGATCTCGTCCAGCGTCTTGGGCTGTCCGTCGGTGAGCCCGAAGCGCATCGAAACCACACCCGCCTCGCGCTCGGAGAGCGTGTCGAGCACCGAGTGCAGCTGCTCCTGGAGCAGGGTGAAGCTGACCGCGTCGGCGGGCACGACCGCCTCGGAGTCCTCGATCAGGTCGCCGAACTCGCTGTCCCCGTCCTCGCCGAGGGGGGTGTGCAGCGAGATCGGCTCGCGCCCGTACTTCTGCACCTCGATGACCTTCTCGGGGGTCATGTCGAGTTCCTTGGCCAGCTCCTCCGGCGTGGGCTCGCGGCCCAGGTCCTGGAGCATCTGGCGCTGCACGCGGGCGAGCTTGTTGATCACCTCGACCATGTGGACCGGGATGCGGATCGTCCGCGCCTGGTCGGCCATGGCCCGGGTGATCGCCTGCCGGATCCACCACGTGGCGTAGGTGGAGAACTTGTAGCCCTTGGTGTAGTCGAACTTCTCCACCGCGCGGATCAGACCCAGGTTGCCCTCCTGGATCAGGTCCAGGAAGAGCATGCCGCGGCCGGTGTAGCGCTTGGCCAGCGAGACCACCAGGCGGAGGTTGGCCTCGAGCAGGTGGTTCTTCGCCCGGCGGCCGTCCTCGGCGATGATCTCCAGTTCCATCCGGAGCTTGGGTTGCAACTTCTCGCCGGAGCCCAGCTTGTCCTCGGCGAACAGGCCGGCCTCGATGCGCTTGGCGAGGTTGACCTCCTGCTCGGCGTTGAGCAGCGGGACCTTGCCGATCTGCTTGAGGTAGTCCTTGACCGGGTCGGCGGTGGCGCCCGCGGCCGCGACCTGCTGGGCCGGCGCGTCGTCCTCGTCGTCGGAAAGGATGAAGCCCTTGCTCTCCGGCTCGTCGGGGACCGCGTCCTCGACGACGACGTCGGGCTCGTCGGGCAACTCCTCGGCGTCCGGCTCGGCTTCGCCGGCCTTGCCGGCCGTCTTCTTGGCGGCGACCTTCTTCGGCGCGGCCTTCTTGGCGCCGGCGGCGGTCTTCTTCGCGGCGGCCTTGCGCGGCGCGGCGGCGGGTGCCGGGGCGGCCTCGGCGATCGGGGCCGGGGTGGCGTTCTCGTGGGGTGTCGTGGTGCTCGTGGTCGGCGCCGCCGAGATCCCGGGCGCGGGGGTTGCCGGCACGGGGGCGGTCGCGGCGCGGTTGGTGACGACGGTCTTGGTCGCGGTGCGCTTGGCCGCGCTCTTCGCCGCCACGCTCTTGCGACTGCGCTTGGGCGCCGCCGAGTCCGCGGCACTGACCATGATGGTCACCCCCTCCTGGTCGAGGACCTGGTTGAGGCTGCGCAGGACGTTCTTCCACTGGGTGGCCGGAATCTGGTCGGCCTCGAACGCCTGGCGCACCTCGTCGCTGGCGATGTACCCCTGGGCCTCACCCCGCTCGATCAACGACTTCACATTGACGAATTCGGCGATCTCGGGCGGGAGCGAACGGGATGTGCTGGCCGACACAAACAACCTCTCGACGATCTGGACGGCGTCACGGCCTGGTGAACAGGCAGGCGCCGCCAAGCGAACGACACTCGGGCGGACAGCGCGTGGTTCCGGCAAACCGGTTGCACTCGAGTCAGCGCTTCGGCTTGTTTTGCTATTCCCGAACGGCTGCCACCTTCGTACTCATCGGGCCAGGCGAAGAAGTGTTACGCGCCCCTTCAGTGGCGCAGCTCACACGATTCCCCCTTGCGGCGCGCGCCACACCCTGTGTGAGGGATGTATGCGGGATCCGCCTCAATCGCCGCCGGTGATCCGCACCCCCAGGATGGTCACGTCGTCGTCGCGGCCCCGGTCGCCGATGAGTCCGTCGAGGATGGCGGTCAACAGCGGCTCCAGGCCCTCGTTGGCCCCTCGGGCCATGTCGACGAGGTCGTCCAGCCCCTCGTCGATGCCGCGTCCGCGCGTTTCCACGAGTCCGTCGGAGAAGCCGATGAGGATGTCGCCGGGGTCGAGGCGCACGGTGTGCTGGGTGCGGTGTTCCGCCACCCCCAGGGGTGTGGACTCCTCACCGATCTCGACCAGTCGGGACTTGCCGTCGGCCGAGACGACCACCACCGGCAGATGCCCGGCGTCGGCGAGATCGAGCAGGCCGGTGTTGGGGTCGATCACCGCATAGACGAGCGTGGTCAGCGACTCGTCGTCCTCGGTGGCGGTGAACAGCCGGTCCAGGCCGGTGAGTACGGCGGCGGGTTCGGGATCGGTGAAGGCGAGCGCCCGCAGCGCCGAACGCACCCGGCCCATGCCGGCCGCCGCGGTCAACCCCTTGCCGATCACGTCGCCGACCACGATCGCCACCCGCCCGTCGGGCAGTTGGAACACGTCGTACCAGTCGCCGCCGACCTCGAAGTCCGGCGCGCCCGGCAGGTAGCGGAAGCCGAACTCGACCCCGGGCACCGCGGGTAACCGATCCGGCAGCAGGCTGCGCTGCAGGGCGACCGCGGTGCGGTGTTCGCGCTCGTACAGCCGCGACCGCTCGACCGCGAGCGCGCACTGCCCGGCGAACGCCTCCAGGAAGACGCGGTCGTCCGCCCCGAACGCCCGTCCGTCGTCGAAGGTGTAGCGCAGCACGCCCAGCGGCGCGCCGGAGCCGACCAGCGGCAGGATCGCCCGGGATGCGCCGGGGCCGTCGGCGCAGGTGTACCGCGCCACGCCGTCGGTGACCGCCGCCACCAGGTCCGCCGGCCAGTGTGCGGGCATGCCGCGGCGGCGGCCGACGGTGCGCTGCGCGGGCACGTTCGGCCAGGGGTACACCGGTGTGGTCTCGTCGAGGAGGTACGCCTCCGAGCACACGGCGGCGATGCCGACGCCGAGTTCGCCGATCGCGTCCTCGACCTCGGGCACGCTCAGGGTGCCGGCGATCCGCGCGGTCATCGCCTGGAGGCCGGCGGTGCGCCACTGCCCGGCGCGCAGCAAATCCTCGCAGCGACGCTGCTCGGTGACATCGCGCACCACCAGCAGCACGCCGATCGCCGGGCCGTCCCGGTCGGCGGGGTCGGGAACGGGCAACCACTGTGCCTTGTAAGCCCGTTCGTGCCCGTCCACGGGCTCCGGCCGGGCCGGGTCGCCGGAGTCCGCGGGATCTTGGGCGTCCGCGGCGCCGTCGGGGCCGGTCGCGTGCGGCTCGATGTGGGGTTCACCGTCGGCCAGCACGCGGGACAACACCGCCTCGATCCGCCGACCCCGCGCGTCCGGGGAGACCTCGCCGGGACGCTTGCCGAGCAGATCGGCGGCGGCGCGCCGATGCATCCGGGCGAGCGCGCCGCTGACCCGGCGACAGCGCAACTGCCGGTCATAAAAGGCGAATGCGGTGGATCCATGGGCGCTCAAGGTGTCGAGCAACGCCGCGTCGACGGCCGCGGGCCGCTCGCTTCCGCCCTTGTCGTCGTTCATTGCCTCACAACCCCACCTGTTGGCAATTACGGGCCGGCGAGTCGGATCGAGTCAGATATCGAGAGTACGCACGCGAACCGCCTCACCGGGAGGATTGCCCCGAACTCTCCCCGTCTCGCGCGCCGCGTCGCGAACTGCCGTGCGCATGTGCACGGATCGGGGTCGGTCGTCGCTCCGTCGGCGGCCGACCGGGCCAAGCATCGGAGCGGGGCCCGAGGCATACGCGCGCCCCTCCGGCGACCCGGGCGGTGGGTCGGCGAAGGGGCGATGCGCGGTATCCGGGACGCGGCGGCGCGGGTCATCCCTCGCGGGGGGCGGGGAACTGGCGGTCCACCTCGGGGTGTACCGCGAGCAGCGACCGCATGGCGGTCTCGGCGCTTTCCCCGTCGCCGGCGGCGACCGCGTCGACCAGGCGCGCGTGCAGCGCGACCGAAGCCTCCGACAGGTGTTCGCACCCGGCGACATGCCCGCCGGACACCTGGAGGGCGGCGGCCAGGATGCTCGCGAGGTGGTCGAGCATCCGGTTGCCGGCGACCTGGAGCAGCAGGCCGTGGAACTCGGCGTCGGCACGGCTGAAGGTCAGCGGATCGGGCTGGGCCACCGCCCGCTGCATGATCTCCACGACGTCGGCGAGCCGACGGACGATCTCCGGGTGGTTGCGACACGCGGCCATGTGCGCGGCCAGCGGCTCGATCCCCCAGCGCAGTTCGAACAATTCGCGACGCTGCGAATCACGCTGCGGGCCGCATGCGCGCCACTCGATCACGTCGGGGTCGAGCAGGTTCCAGTCGCTCACCGGACGCACCCGGGTGCCGACGTTGGGCCGGGCGCTGACCAGGCCCTTGGCCTCCAGGACCCGGAGCGATTCGCGCACGACGGTCCGGGAGACCTCGAAACGCTGGCCGATCTCCTCGGGCACCAGCGGGCGTTCGGCGCCCACCTCGCCCGCGACGATCATCTGGCCGAGCTGCTGGACGAGTTGGCCGTGCAGGCCCCGCCCCCGGCCGACGCCGGGTTTGCGGACGGCGCGGGCCGGTTCGAGGTCGGGTCCGTCCCACACGTACGGCCGGCGGGACATCGGGTCGGTGCCGGCGGCGCCCGGCTCGCCGGCGCGGAACGCGTCGGCCGAGCCGCTCGCCGGGGCGTGGGTCATTGTCTGATGGGCAGCGATACTCACGCTCTCCATCTCGGCTTCGAACGGGTCGGGCTTGAGCTGCAAACCCGCTCCCGACTGAAAAACACACGAAAGGGTGATCTACCTTGCGGGTCGATCGTCCGAAAGTGTGAAGCCCGCACAACCCCACGAAGCGGCCCCCTCCTCAGGCCCGCCGACGACGGAACGTCACCATCGCCAGTACGGCGACCACACCCGTGAGTCCGGCCAGAACCGCGCCGTCGACCAGCGGCGACCACGTGCCGCCACCCTCGCCGACCACGAGCATCCGGTCGGCGGCGCGGAACGGAAGGTAACGCACCAGGTCCCGCTGCGCCGGCGGAACGCCGGCCCGAATGGCCGCCGCGATCAACCGTTCGGCGCCCGCGGGCAGCGCCGCGACGGCGACCGCGACCAGCGGCGCGCCGCGGGACAACACCCCGACGCCCAGGCCGAGTACGGCGGCGAGCACCACGTAGCCGACGAAGCCGACCAGGATCCGCGGCGCCGGGGGGTCGATCGCCGCGAGGTCCGGGAAGGTCGGGCCGAACACCGCGCGGGCCGTGGCCAGATCGGCGCCCACCGCCAGGACCGCGACCAGCGCGGCGGCGAGCGCGGTGCCGACGACCTTGGCCAGGAACACCCGGTTGCGTCGCGGCAGGGCGAGGAAGAGCGTGGGCAGCGCGTCGCGACGCTGCTCGCGCGCACACGCCAGCGCGATCGAGAGCATGATCGCCGGGACCAGGACGGGGGTGTGGCCGGGGCCCGCGGTGAGCAGGTTGGCCACCTCGCCGGAGCCGATCGGCGCGGCCCCGGCCTGGCGGACCGCCACCCATGTGCTCCCGGCGGCGAGCGCGATCAGCGCCAACGCGCCCCACCACGTGGCGCGCAGGCTCCGGGCTCGCGCGAGTTCGTACCGGATCGCGCTCATGCGCTCCTCACCTCGTCGGTCTGTCGGGCGCGGTCGGCGGAGCGCCAGGCGCGGGCGAATCGACGCCGCGGCGGACGCGCGGCGGGTGGGTCCTCGGGGGGCGGCCCGGACGCGTCGAGCGGGTGTACCTCGGGTGCGGCCTCCGGGGCCGGTTCGGCGCGTCGGGGGTCGGGGGCGAGGGCGGTTCGCGGGAGGTCGACGCGGGTGGGGGTGTCGAAGCGGGGGGCGGATCGGGCGAGCGTGGACTCGGCGAGGGCTTCGGTGAGGTGATCCGTGGTCGTCGGGGCGGGATCGACGCGGTGGCCGGTGAGCGATCCGGGTCCGGGTGCGGCCGGGTGGTGGTCGGCGCGGAGCGGGTCGTCCGTCCAGGCCAGGTCGTCGGTCCAAGCCGAATCGTCCGTCTGTACCGGGTCGGCGAGGTGTTGTGTCACTCGATCGGCGCGTGTCGGGTCGGCACGGTGTCCCGTTTCGGTGGACACCGCGTCGGCGGGGTGCTCGGGCGGGTGGGTGGCGGGGAGCTCGGCTCGGTGCTCGGTGCGGTGCTCGGTGCGGGCGAGTTCGGCCGTGACGGCCGCGCGCTCGCGGCGGCGGGTGATCGCGTCGGCGAACGCATCGCCCACGCCCGGCTCGCGTTCGGTCAACTCGTGCAGCAGCACACCGCCGCGGAAGGCGATCTCGCCGACCCGGGCCCGATCCGCACCGATCGCGGTGAACGTGGTGCCCCCGGGGCGTGTGGTATGTACCCCCTCGGCCCGCAACAGCGCGGACAGCCGGGCCACCTGCGGGGTCCGTACCGCCACTCCCGTGCGCACCCCTCGGCGCAGGAAGTCGGCGGCCGACTCGTCCGCGACCAGCCGCCCGCGGCTGATCACCAGCACCCGGTCGGCGCAGCGCGCGGTCTCGGCCAGGATGTGCCCCGCGACCAGGACGGTACGGCCCTGGGCGGCATAGGCACGCAGGAAGTCGCGCAGCCACCGCACCCCCTGCGGGTCCAGGCCGGCGGCCGGTTCGTCCAGGATCAGCGTGTCCGGGTCGCCGAGCAGCGCCGAGGCGAGCGCGAGTCGGCCGAGCGCGCCGGCCGAGAGCACCCGGGCCCGGGCGCCGGCCACGGGGGTCAGGCCGACCAGGTCCAGCACCTCGTCGACCCGACGTGCCGGGATGCGCCCGGCCGCGGCGAGCATCCGCAGGTGCGCCCGCACACGCCGGCCCGGGTGGGCCGCACCCGGGCCGACGCAGGCGCCGACCACGGTGGCGGGGCGGCGCAGTCGGCGATAGCGACGGCCGTCGTACCGCGTCTCGCCGCCACCGCGTTCGAGGTCGAGCATCAGCCGCAGCGTGGTGGTCTTGCCCGCGCCGTTGGGCCCGAGGAGGGCGGTCACCTTGCCCGGCAGCACGTCGAAGGAAAGGTCGTCGACGGCCACGATGCCGCCGTATCTCTTGGTCAGCGCACGTGTCTGGATCATCGCCATCGCCATCGCTCCTGGTCATCCCATGTGTGGGAGATCTTTGGATCTTTGGCAACATACCGGCAAAACCACAATTTTCCCGGCATTTGCTCCCGTATCGGCGAGCTGGGGAAAAGTCCCCCGAACCTGGACAGGTCACGGGGTGTGGGAGGACCATCGAACTACCGCCGAGCACGTCTCTGGAGGTCGGCATGTCTCTTCCCGATCCGGGCGTCCTGGACGCCGTCCGCCGCAGGCGGAGCGACCTCGACGACGCGTTGTTGATCGTTCGTGACGGTCTGGTCGCCGAACGCGCGGGTCCGCGCCGGATGGCCGTGCTGTGTGCGGGGCTGCGCGAGTTGCGGGCCGATCTGTACGAACACGTCGCGGCCACCGAGGGGCCCGACGGGCTCTACGAGGAGGTGCGCCGCACGGATCCCAGATTCGAACCGACGGTGTGGCGGCTGCGGGGTGAGCACACCCACCTCGGCCTGCTCCTCGACGACCTGCTCTCGGACCTGGCGTACGGCCCGCAGGACGCGGCCGGCCGGCCGGCGCTGCGGCCGAGGGTGCTGGACCTGCTCGCCCAACTGGTCCGCCACCGCAGCCGTGACGCCCAGCTCGCGTATGACGCGATGGCAGTGGACCTGGGCGGACAGGGCTGACGCCGACGAGGAGTGCGGCCGGGTCGGTGTATCGGGGGTCCGCCGCGCCACGCAATCAGGGCTTGGCGATCGGGCGGGGCTTGGCGGTCAGGCTTCGGGGCGCAACATCGGCGGGTTGAGCTTCTCCGCGGACCCGCGGCGGAACAGTTGGGCGGGGCGGCCGCCCTGGCGCGTGGTGGTGCCGCCGGTGGGCACGAGGAAGTCGGGGGTGCCGGTGACCTTGCGGTGGAAGTTGCGTGGGTCCAGCGCCACGCCCCACACCGACTCGTATACCCGGCGCAGCTCGCCCACGGTGAACTCCTCGGGGCAGAACGCGGCGGCCAGCGAGGAGTATTCGATCTTGGACCGGGCCCGCTCGACACCGTCCTCCAGGATCCGCGCGTGGTCGAACGCGAGCCGACCGCCGTCGCCCAGCAGTTCGCCGACCGGGGACCAGCGCGCACCCGCCGCGTCTCCGCCGGGGCGCGGCGCGGGCAGGTCGGGGGCCAGGACCAGATAGGCGACGCTGACCACGCGCATCCGGGGATCCCGGCCGGGGTCGCCGAAGGTGGCGAGTTGTTCGAGGTGCACGGGCAGCCGATCCAGCCCGGTCTCCTCGGCCAACTCCCGCGCCGCGGCGGCCTCCAGCCCCTCCCCCTCGCGCACGAATCCCCCGGGCAACGCCCAGGCCCCCTGGAACGGCGGCTCGCCCCGACGAATGGTCAGGGCACTCAGAGCGTGCTCGCGCACCGTGAGGACGACAAGATCCACGGTGACTCCGAAGGGCGGGAAGAGCGAGGTATCGGAGCGCGGCATGGAGCGATCCTAGTGCCCGAAAGCCACTAGCTGTCTGGCTGACGATAAAACCACCCCCAACCTCACCCTTCCCGCCGGCCCCTCGAACAACATCCGAACTCCCACCGAAGCGGAGCAACGTTCCGCCGCCGAGTTGCCCCGCCGACGGGCGGCCTGATGAGGGCCCGGGGTGGTGAACACGATCGCGGCACGTGCGGCCGCGGCCCGGCGGGCAAGGCGAGATCGTGGCGTGACGCCGCGTGCGGCGGGCGGAGGGTCGCGGCAGCGGCCGGCCCGGGGATGCCGGCACGGCAGCGGATACCCCGCCCCGCGCCAGGAGACCCGCCACGCCACACCACACCCGACATCGCGCCGCCCTCTGCCCGGGCCCGCCACCGCCACATCCCGCCGCCGCCCGGGTCGCTCCTGCTGCCGGCGGGCGGGGGTTGGCTACGTGGAGAGTTGGAGGGATTCGGGGGCCTCTTCGATGATGGGTTGGCCGGCTCGGTTGACCCGGACCGTGAAGGGGTCGCCGGCGATGCGCAGGTCGCGCAGTTCGAGTTCGCCGATGTCCAAGGGGCCGCCCGGGCGCACGATGACGCGGCCGGTGGGGGCGTCGGGGCGGATGCCGGCGAAGGCGACCAGGACCGGCAGGATCGCGCCGGCGGCACGGGCGAGGGGGCGGCAGGCCAGCGGGTGGGCCACGGGTACGTGGCCCTCGACGCGTTGTTCGCCCACGTGCATCTCCGGCAGCCGGTACTGGAACCACGGCGCGGCGTCGAGCAGTCCGGCGAACAACCGCTGTGCGGCGTCGGGATGACCGGCCTCGGCCAGCCCGGCCACCGCCACGCACGTGTCGTGGGTGCGCACCACTCCGCCGCGCGCGGCGAGCGGGTGATAGCCGGGCGTACGGGCCGAGGTGCCGCGTAGGCCCCAGCCGCAGTCCAGGTCGGGCGCGGTCAGCCGACGGGCCACCGCCTCGCTGCCGGTGTCGTCCAGGATGCCGCTGCCGGGCAGGTGCGCCATCGCCGACGAGGCCACCGGGATCGGCCGACCGCCGGGATCGAGCGCCGCCGCGTAGTACTCCCCCGCCGCGTCCTCGGCCCGAAACGCGCGGCGAAACGCCACGGCCAGCTGCTCGGCGCGCTCGCGCAACGCCGGCCCGCCCGGCAGGTCGTGCGCGTCGAGGAGCGCGGCACCGTGCCGCGCGGCCTCGTACGTCTGGGCCTGGAGTTCGCACGGCGCCGGCCCCTCGGGCCCCAGTCGGACGAAGTCGCCGGGCCGCTCGCCCAGCGTCCGGGTCAGATGTCCGAGCGCGCGGCCGAGCGCGGGCAGCAGCGCGGCGGTCTCGGTGGCGGGCAGCCCCCACCGCCACGCCTCGCCGAGCAGCGTGACGAACAGCGCGGTCGAGCCCGCGCAGTCGTAGCGCACCGGCCCGCCGCCCCGCCCCAGGGTGTGCGGGATGCGCCCGACCTCCTCGCCGACCCCCGGTCGCGACCTCACCCCCTGGCGCGACGCGAGCAACCGCAGCACGCCGCTCGCGAAGCGGGTGCCCAGCGGCAGCAACATCCGGGCCGTCCACAGCGCGTCGCGCCCGGTGGGGGCGAGTTGCCAGGGCGCGCCGACGGCGGGCAGCACCGCGGTCGGCAGGTCCGGATCGGGAACCACGAGCAACGCCCGCAGATCGCGCAGTCCCTGGTCGACCCAGGCCGCCACCCGTACGTCGTCGCAGCGCACCCGCGGCTCGGTCCACGGCGGTCGGCCCGAGACCGCGCGCGGGCCGGACCGGCCGGGGACCGGCTCGGCGAGCACGCGCAGTTCGACCGCCCACGAGCGGGCAGGCTCCAGCGCCACGTCCCAGCGCAGCGTCGCGGTGGCGGCCAGCGCGGTGTCCGGCGCGGGCTCGGTCACCGCGCGCACGGACATCCCGTCCGGCGCGCTCCAGCCCAGGCCCGCCGCCGCGACCCGGGCGCGCAGTTCGGCCGGCCGGTATCCGGCGCGCAGCGCGTCGAGCGGGATCAGGTCGGCGCCCAGCACCATCTCGACCGGGAAGCTCAGCGGCCGGCGACCGGTGTTGCGCACCACGATCCGCTCCCGGCCGTCGGCGAACCGGGTGCGCTCGACCACCAGGGCGGGGTCGGGCGTGGTGTCCGCGGCGAATCGGCGCATCGCCAGGTATCGCACGGTCCCCGCGGCGACCACGTGCCCGGACAGCGGCTCCGGCTCGATGCCGCCGAGCGTCAGCACGTTGCGCGAGAGCGTGCGCCGCCCGTCGTGGTACATGCCCTCCACGCCCTGACCGCGCAGTTGCCCGTCGCGACCGCTGATCACCATGCCCGGCGCGTCCACGCAGACGAGTGCGTCGTGCGCGACCGGATGTGGAATCGTGCTCACCGTCACCGCTCTCGCCTCCCGCTTCTCCCAGGTCCCACGCGGGGCCGTGATCGCGCCGGTCCACCCGGACGGCGGCGACGCGCCGAGCCGCACCGCACCCCGCGTTCGACAACCGGCCCCAGGCCCCCCAACGCTCACGGCGCCCGGTTGGTCACGGCATCACGGAAGATCCGCCGCCGCACCTCGGCGGCGCTCAGCGGACTGTTGATCGCCGAGTGCAGCAGCCGCGCCATGGTGTATCCGGGATCCGCGCGCAACGCCCCGGTCACCGCGACCCGGGCCAGCACCCCGTCGTGCGCCGTCCAGGCCGCCCACGCGGCGAGGGTGAGCGGCGGCGCGGACGCGGGCGCGAACGCCCGACGGGCAAGCACGGTCCACAGAGCGAGCAACGTGCGGTCGTCGGCCTCCCCCGGCGTCTCCCCGTGCCAGGCCATCACCTCGTCGCGCACCCGCGCATCGCCGAGCCCCAGCACCAGCCGCGCCGCCTCCTCCGGCTCGATCTCGGTATCACCGCCCCGAAACCGAAGACGGTGGCCCGCCAACGCCATCAACGTGCGCCCCGGCTCGAAGCCCGCGGGATCACCCCGCACGTCGGTATACGCACGCAGTATCCGCTCACGCATCGCATACTCCGGCGGCCGAAACAGCCGCACCAACTCAGCCAACGAGGCCGGCTCCGGCAACCCGGCCCAAACCGCGGTCGCGGCCACGGTCGAATTACGTTCGGTACGCAGGGGCGTGCCTTCCATCGGACAACACCGCGCATCGGCGCACCCGTAGGACCACCACCGCCCGGCGGCAACACACACCGCTTCCCGAACCTCGATCCCCAGAGCCGCACACTCCCGAGCAATCGCCACATACAGGGGCCGCAACCGACCAACGGCTACGGGCAGGCCGTCGAGGGGGGTGGAGGGGGAGCCGGGCAACGCCTCGGGGGCCTCGGGGGCAACCGGGGGCTCCGGGGTAACCGGGGCACCCGAACCGCCTGACGCCGCACATCCTCCCGACGGATCCGAAGCACCCAACGCACCCGAAGCACCGGAAGCACCGGAAGCACCGGACAAGCCGGCCACTCGCGACGCACCCGACCCATCGGATCCACCGGCGGTGTCGGCCGCACTCCACGTCCCGGCAGCCTCCGCCCCGCTCACGCGGCTGTGCTCCCCGTCCGCGTATATCGCCACCGCCACCCCGCGCGCGCCGGTCCGTACCAGCAGGCGCGCAAAGTGCCGGGCAGCGTTCGCGAAGTCGGCGGGCGCCGGAAGATCGTGCCGCAGAACCGGCCCGACCCGGCTCCGATCCCCCGGCAGGATCCCGAGCAGCACCACGCTGTCGGTAGGCCGCACGCCGATCAAATACGGCACGGCCTCCACGAGGTCGGCCGGCGAGCGAACCCGCAGGACGGACTGCGGAGACATGGCCACGTAGGGCGTACGGTCGAACCCATCGGTGTCGTTCATGCATCGAGCGTGCGCTCGCCCCACTCCCGACCGGACTTGTCCAACCGGGCTGTGCACAACTCGCCCCTTGTGGACCGACGACTCGACACCACCGAACCACAGCGCCCCCACGGCCGAGGCCACGCAAGCCTTCGGGTAGCCGTAGCGGACCCAACCGAAGTCACCGACCGACCGCAGCCATGAGGCGAACGGGCGGACTCGGGTCGAGTCCGCCGGGGAGCCTTCCCGAGCGGGGCGCGTGCCTCAGCGACCGTTGCGCTTGTGGTTGCGGGTGGCCGGTGCGGGGCCGGCCAGAGTCGGTGGTGGGTCGCCGCCGGCGTGCGGTGCTCCGAGACTTGGGGCTTCCGACGAGGCGGGTGTGTTGGTCGGCTTAAAAGCGGCCGGCAGCGGCGGGCAGGGTGGGTGCTCGGGTCGAGTCCGCCGAGGAGCCTTCCCGAGTGGGCCGGGTGTTTTCGGCGTGCGGTCGGCGTGTGGGTGGCGAGGGTTCCAAAACCGGACGGCGTGGGGTGCCGTGACCTCGGCGTGAAAGAAAACCGCAGGTCAGCGTAGAGAGGGGAGCGCTTGAGGCGCCTCGGGATCCGGTTTCGGCCCCCACTGGGCACTTTCGGTCCCACTCGACGGCCTCCGCGAGGCCGCAGCGCCCGAAGCCAACCCCAACCAGGCACATTCGGTCTCCACGCTCGCATTGAGGGGTCGGAGAACACGAAACCGGCACTCGACGCCCGACTCTCCACCCCGACACCGCAAAACCGCAGGTCACAGAAACCCGAAGCCCACAACCACCCACCGAGATCCGGTTCCGAACCCCACCCCCCAACACCACCAAAACGCACCACCCACCCCGGAAGGCCTCTCGGCAAACTCGACCCGAGCACCCACCCGTTCCCTCGCTGCCGGCCGGTTTTCCGCCCGGCAACACGTCCGCCTCGCCGGACGCCCGGAGTCTCGGAGCCCCGCACGCCGGCGACGACCCACCACCGACTCAGACCCGCCTCGCACCGGCCGCCCGTAACCCAAAGCGCACCGCGCGCCGAAACCACCCGGCCCACTCAAGAACGCACCCCCGGCGAACCCGACCCGAGCACCCACCCCGCCCGCCGCTGCCGGCCGCTTTTAAGCCGACCGACACACCCGCCCCGCCGGAAGCCCCAAGTCTCGAAGCCCCGCACGCCGACGGCGACCCACCACCGACTCAGACCGGCCCCGCACCAGCCGCCCGCAACCCAAAGCGCAACGCGCGCCCGTCCCCCACCTCCGAGCAAACCGGCGCGCCAACGTCGCGCAGCGAACCCGGCCGGGTCGCCGGCGTCGCACGGTGAGGCGGACGTGCGGCCGAGTCGGGTACCGAAGGGGGTCGGGCCGGTAGTGGTGGGCGGGGGTCGCGGGTGGGCAGGCGACACGTTTCTGCACAAAAGCGTGCACCGGCTCTCCTCTCCGTCGGGGTGGGGGGTTACAAAGGGGGCATGAAACAGGACGACGCCGGCACCGGCCCGAGCGATACCGGCTCCAGCGATACCGAGCCGGGCGCCACCGAACCAGGCGCCACCGCATCAAGCGCCACCGACCCCGCCCGGCCCGACTCAGGGTCCGCCCCGGGGGTCGGGTTGCGGGATCGTGCCGACGCCGTGTTGCGGGAGCTCGTGGGGGGTGCGGCTCGGCTGCGGGAGGATCAGTGGCGGGCCGTGGAGGCCCTGGTCGCGCGGCATCGGCGGGTTCTGGTGGTGCAGCGCACCGGGTGGGGCAAGTCGGCGGTGTACTTCGTGGCCACTGCGCTGCTGCGTGCTCGTGGGGCGGGGCCCACCGTGATCGTTTCGCCGTTGTTGGCGTTGATGCGCAATCAGGTCGATGCCGCCGCTCGTGCCGGGATCCGGGCCCGCACCATCAACTCGGCCAACGTCGACGATTGGGACGCGGTACAGGCGGAGGTTGCCGACGGCACGGTGGATGTGCTTCTGGTCAGCCCGGAGCGGCTCAACAATCCCGACTTTCGGGACACCGTGTTGCCCAAGTTGGCCGCCACGACGGGGCTGCTCGTGGTGGACGAGGCGCACTGCGTCTCCGACTGGGGGCACGACTTCCGGCCCGACTACCGTCGCCTGCGCACCCTCCTGGAGGAGTTGCCGGCGGGCGTTCCGGTCCTGGCCACCACCGCCACCGCCAATGCCCGGGTGAGCACCGACGTGGCCGAGCAACTGGACCCGACCGGCGACGCGTTGGTCCTGCGCGGCGCGCTCGATCGGGAGAGCCTGTCGTTGGGCGTGTTGCGGCTGCCCGATCCGGTCGAGCGGCTGGCCTGGCTCGACACGCACCTGCCCGAGCTGCCGGGGTCGGGGATCGTCTACACGCTGACCGTCGCCGCCGCCGAGGAGGTCACCGCGTTCCTGCGCTCGCGCGGCCACGCGGTCGCCTCCTACTCGGGCCGCACCGAGGACGCCGAGCGGCGGGTCGCCGAGGCCGACCTGCTGGCCAACCGGGTCAAGGCGCTGGTGGCCACCTCGGCCCTGGGCATGGGCTTCGACAAGGGCGACCTGGGCTTCGTCGTGCACCTGGGCGCCCCGCAGTCGCCGATCGCCTACTACCAGCAGATCGGCCGGGCCGGGCGCGCGGTGGAGCGGGCCGACGTGCTGCTGCTGCCCGGCCGGGAGGACGAGGCGATCTGGCGCTACTTCGGCTCGCTCGGCTTCCCCGCCCGCGAGCAGGTCGAGCGCACCCTGGCCGCGCTGGAGGGAGCCGGGCGCCCGCTGTCCACCCAGGCCCTCGAACCCCTCGTGGAACTGCGCCGCAACCGCCTGGAGCTGATGCTCAAGGTGCTCGACGTCGACGGCGCGGTCAAGCGGGTGCGCGGGGGCTGGATCACCACCGGTCAGCCCTGGGCCTACGACGCCGAGCGCTACGCGCGCGTGGCCGCCGCGCGCGAGCACGAGCAGCAGTCCATGCGCGACTACCAGGCCGACGGCACCTGCCGGATGGAGTTCCTGCGCCGCTGCCTGGACGACCCGGGCGCCGCCCCCTGCGGTCGCTGCGACACGTGCGCCGGGCCGCGCCACGACACGCGGGTGGATCCCGCCTCGCGCGACGCGGCCCGCGCCGCGCTGGGCCGGCCGGGTGTGGAGGTGGAGGCGCGCCGGATGTGGCCCACCGGCATGGCGGTCACCGGGGTCGCGTTCAAGGGCCGCATCCCCGACGGCGAGCAGGCCGCCGCGGGTCGGGCCCTTGGCCGCTCCTCCGACATCGGCTGGGGCAACCGGCTGCGTCCGATCCTGGCCCCGGGCGCGCCCGACGGACCCGTCCCCGACGCCGTGTTCGCCGCCGTCGTCGAGGTCCTGGCCGGATGGGGCTGGCAGCGGCGACCCGGCGGCGTGGTCACCATCGCCTCGCACACGCGCGCCACGCTGATCGACAGCCTGGGCGAGCGGTTGGCCGAGGTCGGCCGGCTGCCCTGGCTGGGCCGGGTGGAATACGCGCCGGGCGCCGGCGGCCCCGCCCCGCGCAGCAACAGCGCCCAGCGGCTGCGTACGGTCGCCGACGCGTTCGTGCTGCCGCCCGATGTCGCCGAGCGGGTGGCCGCCCTCGGCGCCCCGGTCCTGCTGGTCGACGACCGCACCGACACGGGGTGGACGCTCGCCGTGGCGGCCCGCCTGCTGCGTCGCGCCGGCGCCGTTCAGGTGTTGCCCCTGGTGCTCATGATGGAGGGGTGACCCGCCCCGTTCGGTCGTCCGCCCCACGCCGGCCGATTGCCCGCCCAGCCCCGGCCGGTCGCCGTACCGTCACACGGACGTAGCGAATGATCACCGGTACGTGTTGCCGAGTTCGTCGGCGTCACGCAAGAATCGACAAGGCGTTCTCTTCACTTTCCCGTGCGGGCCCCGTCGGCGCCGCTCCGCCGCGAGCCGCCCGTAGTCGGAGCGTGCGCCGCTGTCCGCCATGGACGGAAGGAGGACCGTGCACATCGCCGCAACCGCGTCCCCGGCGCCGGCCCACACCGGCACGCCCCCGGCCAGTCCCTCCCGCTGGTTGGACCCGGAGTCCTGGCGCGCGCGCCGGATTCCCCTGCTGCGCGATCCGCGAGCACTGCTCAAACGGCTCCACGATCTGCATCGGCCGGTGGCCCGCACGGCGGTGGTCGCGGTTTTGGATCGCTCCGAACGGCCGGTCGCCAGCGCGTCCTTCGGCTTCGGCGAGGGCCGCACCGACGGCTGGCGCTGCCGCAATCTGATCCTGGCCAACCTGCGCCTGATCGTCCCCGACGACCTGCGCCGGGGCACCCCCACGCACACCACGGTGTTGGCGGTGCATCGCGAGGGCGGGCGCGGCTGGGCGGCGGACGACGGCCGCTGGATGTGGGGGCTGCACGACGCGTGCGTCCTGCACGGTCTGCGCTGCGGCGCCTTCGCGATCGTCGCGGAGGACGGCTGGCAACTGGTCGCCGACGGGCGTCACGGACGTACCCCCGCGCTGCCCCCGGGCCGCAACGGCGGCCCCGGCGCCAAAACGCCGATCAGGGCAGCGGGCATCGCCCCGGCCCGCCCCGCGACGGAACTGCCGCAGGTGCGCTACCTGCCGGAGACGGGGCCCACTCCCCTGGTACGACCCTCCGCGTCCTGATGGACACGTGTGTGATCAGGCGGTGAGACCACGTTCGGCGAGCCAGTCGACCAGATCGGTCGTGACCGTCAACGCGTGGTCCTGAACTAGCTCCGGACTCTGCAGCCGCATGCGCAGATGTTGCGCGTGGAACGGCTTGATCCCGGAGATCAACTTGCGTACCCCGAACACGTTGCAGAACGCCCGGTCGTCACCGGCCGAGAAGGCGCGGTCCCATTCCTGGCGTTCTTCCCCGATCAGGGTCGTGTAGGCGTACCGGTTGAGATAGCCCGACAACATGTCGATGACGGTGCTACAGGCCCGGTACTGCTGGATTTTCAGCCGGTCCTCCTGGTCGCTGAGGAACCGGTCAAGGAGCTGCGCGATCGACGGCGATTCCGACATGGCAACGAACCGTAGCCGACCTTGGCGATCCGCGGGGCAGGGGGCCCGAGTTCGGTCGGACCGGATACGGCCGGGCCCCCTACGTGCTACGACGTGTTACGCGGCGCCGGTGAGCGCGCGCACCCGCTCCACGTCGCCGCAGACCGTGACCGACGCCCCGGCCGTGAGCGCCGAGGTCAGGATCCGACCCGCGTCGGCGCCCTCGGCAAAACCGTTGACCACGACGACGACCGCGGCCCGCCGCAGCGGACGCGAGGCCGGCAGCGACGCGTAGAACACGTCCTTGCCCTCGTCGTACTGGCGCCAGTACTGCGCGGCGCCGAACGTCTCCTCGTGCTGCTGCCACGGGTGCGGCCCACCCGTGGTCAGCACCAGGATCGCGCCGGGCTCGGTACCGGCCTCCAGGAGCGCGTCGACCGCGTCGTCGGCGACGTCGAAGACGTCGTCGGCACCGGCGGGGATCAGCGTCACGCGCGGCGTCGGCGAGGCGGACAGGTCGGGGCCGGGCTTGGCCGCACCCGGCTTCGGGGGACCGGGCTTGGCCGGACCGGGCTTGCCCGCGCTCGCCTGCCGCGGCACGGCGGGCTTGGGCGGGCTCGGCTTCGGGCGCGGTCCGGGCTTGGGCACCGCGCCGGAGGGACGCGGCACGGACGGGGTCTCTGCTGCGGACGTCGTGTCCGCGGTGTTTTCGGCAGTCACCGGATTCACAGTCATGTCTGGGGAAGGCTCGGTTCGTTCGTGGCGGTACCGGGATGCCCGGCGGTGAGGAGACGCGGGGAGGGATCGGTGGAGTCCCGTTCCCCGGAGAACACGCGCGGCATGGTGGCAGTCCTATCAAAGCCGCGCGGGGCGTGCCCACCCAGGGTGCTCCTGGGGTGTGGCCCGGGCGTACGACGGCGCATACTACGATGCCCCGTCAGCTCGGCCGGATCAATCGTCCACCACCACCCCGTGCTCGATCACCAAAGCTGCCAACCCCTCCGCATAGCCCTGACCGACCGCCCGCAGGCGCCAGGAGTCGCCGCGCCGATAGACCTCGGCCAGGATCATGACGGTCTCGTCGCCTCCGCTCAACCGGAATTCGGCGAGTCGACGGCAGGTCACGGGGTCGACGATACCGACGGTCACCGGCACCTGGGCGAAGGTGGTGCCACTCGTCGCGTCCAGCGCGAGCGCGACGACGACCCGACTGCGGCCGGCGGGCAGCGTGGTGACGTCGATCTCGACCGAATCCGAGCCCGGTTCCACGTCGTTGGTGGTCCCGGTCTGGAGTTTGCCGGCCAACCGCACCGCCCCGCTGGCGTGTACCGGCTGGTTGAAGAACACCAGGTCGCCGTCGTCGGCCACCCGCCGATCGTCGTCGAGGACGAGGGCCACCGTGTCGCCGTCCACCTGCGCCGGCGCCCACCACGCGGCCTCGATCCGCACCGTGCCCGCGAACGGGCCCAGATCCTCGATCGTGACCGCCTGCCCCCGCGTAAGCCCGCGCGGCGGCGCGATCGCCGGCCGCGGCGGCACGGTCGGCGCCGGACCCGCGACCGCCGACTCCGCCGACACCTCGCCCGACGCCGGGTGTTCGGGCTTCGGCGGCACCGACGGGACCGGCCCGGGCGGCACCGGCACCGTCGGCCGCGGCGGCGTACGCGCACCCGCGTGCGGCGGCGTCTGCGGACCCGGCACGGACGGCGTCTGCGGCCCCGGCACGGGCGGCGGCGTACGCGGCCCCGCGTCCGGCACCGGCGGCACCTCGGGCGGCGGCGGCAACACGTCCGGGACGGTCGCCTCCAACACCTCGGCGGCCGACGACCCGGCCGCGACCGGCAGATCGGCCGCGGTCGGCGGCGGCGGAATGCTCGGCAGCGTCGCCCCGGCCCCCGGCACCGGCGCCGGCGTGGTGGCGGACCCGGCCCCGGACATCGGCGCGCCCGACGCGGACTGCGCCTCGGTGACGTCGAACGCCTCCGTCGGCGCCGCCGACGCGTCCGGCCCGAACGCCTCCGTCGCCTCGAATGCCTCGGTCGGCTCCGCCACCGCGGGCAGCACGTCCGAACCGTCCACCGGGGTGTCGTAGGGTCGGTACGGCCCCGGCGTGAACGACCCGGCGCCGGCCGCCACCGACGCGCTGGGCCGGGGCAGCAGGAAGCCGCTGGTGGTGCGCGGCATCCCCGGCACGGCCAGCGCCAACGAGGCGGCGGCCACCTGGGAGGCCGCGTCGGCCGCGCTGCTGCGCCCGCGCTCCAGGTCCGCGAGCAGGGCCAGGAACACCGGCTCGATCAGCACCCGGATGCCGCGCTGCCGGGCCCAGTAGGTGCGGTCCGCGGACTCGTCCGGATCGGCGACCACGAGCACGTCCACCCGGTCGTGGATGCCGGACGCCACGGACAGGTCCGCCCGGGCCATGCGACGCTCCAACTCGCCCCGGGTGACCGCGAGATAGCCGTGGAACAGCACGTGCAGACCCGATTCGAGCGGTCGCCCCCGGGCCAGGATGCGCGGCCCGCCGCGACCCTCCTCGACGGTGGAGCGGGCCATCCCGACGATCTCGTCGAGCGCGATGCGCGGAATGCCCAACTGCGCCGCCACCCGGGTCAGATCGGCCCGTTCCTCCCGGTCGATCGGCCCGGCGGCGACCATCGAGGCGGCCAGCGCGGTCACGTACAACCGGTCCAGGTCCTTGCGCTGCTCCTCGGAGATGCCCAGGGAGACCGCGAGTTCGGCGAGGTCGATCGCCTCCTGCGGGGTGATCACCCGGTCCTCCAGGGCCGCGTCGAGCACCGCCAGGTAGCTGTCGGGCCCCTCCCCCACGCCGGTCGGCGGCCCGTACGCGCGGGCCTTCTCCAGGTACGACACCGCGTCCCGGCGGCGCACCTGCTCGGCCTCCTCGCGGGCGCGCCGGGCCGTGTGCGCGTCGTCGCGGGTGAACACGCGCGGCGGATCGGCGCTGCGCCGCGGCCAGTTGAGCGAGGCGGCCACGGTCCGGGCCTGCTGCCAGTGCCGGGCCTCGCCCGCGCCGCGACTCAGGTAGTGCTCCAACAGGCGCGCCGTACCCATCGCCTTGGCCGCCGCGCCGTGTCCGCCGTCCACCGGCACCCCGGCCGCCTCGCAGCAGGCGAGCAGGGTGAACCTGGGCGCCTCCGGCAGGTGCTGCGGCGCCTCGCGCATGGTGCATACGGTGGTCAGCGGCGGCACGGTCGGCCGGCCCCGGCGCTGGAACTCGCGCTCGACGAAGCCGATGTCGAAGCGCGCGTTGTGCGCGACCACGACCCGCTGCCGGAACAGGTTGGCCAGCCACGGCGCGACCTCGGCGAAGGTCGGGGCGTTGACCACGTCGTCGTCGAACAGCCCGTGGGCCTGGAAGTCGCCGGCGGGACCCTGTGGATCGAGCAGGGTCGTGAAGAACTCGGTCACGCGTCCGTCGAGATCGCATTGCGCGACCGCGATCTCGATGATGCGATGTCGATGTGGGGACAAACCCGTCGTCTCCACGGCCACCACCGAGTAGCCGGGGCATGCGAGGCGATCACCGATGCGCACAGTCACCCCCCAATGATGATGTGCCCGGTGCGGCCTCCTTCGGTCGCACCCCGGCAAGCCCGACCTGCGGCGCGCGTCCACCGTACGCGCTCGCGACCGGTGCGGGGTACGGCGCGACCGATCGGTCGTAACCGTACCGCTGGTGACGAGTCATCAGATATGACACACGATCAGGACGTGCTCGCCGAGGGCTGCGGCTCGCCGACCCGGATGCCCTTCAGGACGGTGTCGAGCGTCGCCTTGTCCGGAGCCCCGGCGGTGATCGCCAACTTGAGCAGCACACACGGGTATCTGCCGCGCTCGTTCTTCTCGTCGATCACCACCGCCTGCGCCCAGGCGGAGTCCGCGTTCGTACCCAGGTCCTCGGGCTTGCCCGAGACCCGGCCGCGCAGGACGTAGCCCGGGTGGCCGTCCACCGTGATCGCCTTGTCCAGCTCCAGGCTCTCCAACTTGACCTTGCCCTTGTCGCCGCCGCTCACGTCCTTCTTCAGATCGGCGACCAGCGCGGCCATGGAGTCGGCCTTGCGGGCGGTCAGCGTCACCCCCGCCACGTAGCACTTGCGCTCCGCCTGGAACCGGGTCTCGACGTCGGATCCGCCGCTGCGCGACGCCGACCTGCTCGGGCAGGGACCCTCCACCGCCTGGTCCGCCGGGGAGTCGGGGTCGGGGACGATCCAGTCCTTGAACCTGGGTACGGTCAGCCCGGTGGTGGGGTCGGTGAGCGTGCCGTCC
Source organism: Embleya sp. NPDC055664 (assembly GCF_053618075.1). NCBI lineage: Bacteria > Bacillati > Actinomycetota > Actinomycetes > Kitasatosporales > Streptomycetaceae > Embleya > Embleya sp. NPDC055664. The sequence goes on along the minus strand of NZ_JBSHGZ010000044.1, from coordinate 35,310 downwards.
GTGGCCACGGTCGTGCCGCCGTCGTCGTCCCCGCCCAGGAGCACGATCAGCGCGGCGATCAGTCCGCCCACCACGACCAGCGCCAGCGCGCTCAGCCCGATCGCCTTGCCCCGACCGGGTCGGGCGGCGCCGGGGGGCGGCCCGATCGGCTGATAGCCGCCGGGGTATCCCCCCTGGGGGTAGCCGGCGTGCGGCGGACCGGGCGGGGCGCTGCTCGGCGGCGGCGGAATCTCGCCCTGCGCGCGGGCCCGGGTCGAGGCGGTCCACTGCGCTCCGTCCCACCATCGCTCGGAGCCGGGAGCCGACGGGTCTTCGTACCAGCCGGGAGGAATCGAGGCAGTCACCCGCGTGACGGTACAACCGGCCCCGGCGCGACACGAGCGTCACCCGGCAAACGTGACCGTTCGGAGACGCGAACCCCACCGGCGGGCGCCGATCAGCCCAGGTCGAGGCCGAGTTGACCGTCGACGGTCGGCTCCACGCGGGGTCGCTTCAGATGCCGCCACGCGGGCAGGTCGTCCCAGTACGCCCACGACATCCGGTGGTGGGGCGTGGGGCCGAATTCGGCCAACGCGGCGCGGTGCACCGGGGCCGGATAGCCGGCGTTGCCCGCGAAGCCGTACTCGGGATACTTCTCGCCGAGCCCGGCCATCATCGCGTCGCGATGCACCTTCGCGAGCACCGAGGCCGCCGCGACGCTGACGCACGACTGGTCGCCCTTGATCACGCAGCGCACGGCCCACGGCGCGCCGAGGAAGTCGTGCTTGCCGTCCAGCACGATCGTGTCGGGGCGGATCGGCAGCGCGGCCAACGCGCGCACCGCGGCCAGCCGCAGCGCGGCGGTCATGCCGAGCGTGTCGATCTCCTCCGGCTCGGCCGCACCGAACGCGTACGCCCGCACCCACGGATCGACCGCGGCGGCCACCTCCTCGCGACGCCGCGCGGTGAGCAACTTCGAGTCGGTGAGGCCGGCGGGCGGTACGGACAGGTCGGTGATCGCCGCGGCGACCAACACCGGCCCGGCCCACGCACCACGCCCGACCTCATCCACGCCCGCGACCACACGTGCGCCCCGAGCGATCAGCTCCCGCTCGACGTCGTAGGTCGGCGGCGCGATCCGCCCACCGCCCTTACGCGGCCCGACGACCTTCGTGCCGGCGGCCTTCTTGCCGGCCACCTTCTTGGCCGCGATCGTCTTGCCCGCGACCTTCTTGGCTACGACCTTCTTGGCAGCAACCTTCTTGCCGGCGACCTGCCCGGCGGCGACCGCCTCGGCAGCGGCCTTCGTGCCCGCCGTTGCCCTCGGAGCGCTGCGCGCCCGGGTGTGCGGCGTGCTGTCGGTGCTCGGCTCCGGGGCCGTTGCCGCGGTGTCCGCCGGGGTGTTCGTCGGTTCGGCGCTGGGCTGCTTCACGCCTCCACCGTAGGTCACCCGTCAGCGGTGGCCGACCACCGTCTCGCGCTCGCCATCGGCGATCGAAAGCGGCGGCTTCGGCTCGAAGTAGGTCGACACCCCCGTCGCCCGCAACCGGTCGCGCAGCGCCCGCGCCCCGGCCGCGCCCGCCAACGCGGCCTCGGCCGCCGCGGCCAGGTCCAGTTCGACGCCGTCGTGGTCGGTGACGGTGCCCGTACCGGCCCAACTCGGCCGCATCCGGCCCCGCCCCGACTCGACCCACGCGCACTCCAGCAGGGCCGCCAGCGCCTCGGCGGTGTCCTCGCCGTGCCGAGCGATCAGTTCGTCGCCCCGCCCCTCCACGAGCAGGCCGAGCACCCCGCCGAGGGTGACCGGATACTCCACGCCCGCCCGCCGCGCGGACATCCCGAGCGCCGCCGCCCGACGGGCCGACCCGAATCCGAGCAGGTGCCCCAGGAACGCCTCGTCGGACAACTTCACCAGGCCGTCCAGCGGCGCGAACCCGCGCCGCCCGAGGTGCCCGTCGTCGTCGGTGGCCAGCAGATACGGGTGCACATGCGCCAACAACCTCGGTTCGGCCGACGCACCACCCACCAGGTCCGTACCGGCGGGTGTGCCCCGCCCGTCCGTCGGCCGCGCCCGCAGCCGTTCGATCCGGGTCACCAGGGCCGGCTCCGGCTCGCTCCCGGCCTCGTCCCGCTCCGCCCGAAACGCCCGGAAGCCGGCGATCGGATCGCGCGGTACGCACCCGGCCGCCATCCCCGGCACCAGGAGTTCGTCCCGGAACCGCCGCCAGTCCGCCCGCACCAGAGCCAGTTCGGTCAGCGCGTCCACGACCGCCTCGGTGCCGTACGCGCGCGCGGCGGCCCGATCTGCGGCCCGCTCCTCGAAGTCCACCACCGGCGCGCACACCCGCCGGTACAGCGCCGCGTAGCCGGCCGCGATCCGGGCCGACGCACCCCGTCCGGCGAACGCGTCGGCCAGCCCGACCACCGCGTCCACGCCGTGGCAGGCGATGCGGTCCGCCAGCGGGGGTCGGCGGCGGCGAGAGTGGCCCAGCGCGTGCGCGATCACCACCCGCAGCCGGCGGCCGGTCATCACGTAGGGCAGCGTGCCGCCGAGGACCAGGTGTCGGTGCAGCAGGGTCCCGGGCCGGCGCACCACCCGCAGTTCGCACCCCGCGCCGCCGGTCAGCACGATCCCGTCCGGGACCGGCACTCGCAGGTCGGCGGCCACGTCCTCGACCAGCTCCCACAACACCGGCTGCGCCACCGCGTCGACGGCGAGTCCGACCGGCAACCGGCGCGGGCCGGCGAGTTCGAGCAGCAATGCGACCACCGCGACCACACCCAGGCCCCACAACACCGCCGCGCCCGAGGTGAAGAACCGCCCGTGGTCGACGATCGCGCCCGTGGCGAAGGCCACGACCAGGAGCGGCAGCGCGAGCACGACGTAGAGCACGCCCAAGAGCAGCACCCCGGCGAGTGCGCGTAGGCCCGTCCGTGCGCCCATCGGTCCCCCTCGAGGAATATTCACCCGTTCGAGGACGACCCTAGAGCCTGGCCCACGACCCGCGCGGGATCCGCGGGCATCCGCGGTCATCCGTGCGCGTCGACCGGCGGCCGGGCGCCCGCCGAGGGCCCGTCGAGCGCCCGTTGCCCACCGGCAACTCCCTCAGGGCAGCAGCGGCTCCAGCAACCGATGCGGCTGCCGCATCGCCCGGGTCACGGGATCGTCCCGGCGCAGCAGGTTCGCCCCCGGCCCCGGCGCCACCTCGGTCTCCGCCGGCGTGACCGTCGCCCCGCACGCCGCGCAGACCCCGTGTGGGTCGACCGCCCCGCCACAACCCTCGTGCCGGAAGATCCGGCAGGGCACCCCGTTCTGCACATGCTGCTCGCCCCAGCGGGCCATCGCCCGGATGATCGGCCACAGGTCGATGCCACGCTCGGTGAGCACGTACTCGTCGCGCGGCGGGGATTCCTGATAGCGGCGCCGATCCAGCACACCCGCGTCGACCAGCGTCTGCAACCGACCGGAGAGCACCGCGCGCGGGATGTCGAGGTGTCCGAGGAAGTCGCTGTAGCGCCGCACGCCGTAGAAGGCGTCCCGGACGATCAACAGCGTCCATCGCTCGCCGACGAGTTCCAGCGTGCGGGCGAGCGCGCAGTCCTGCTGTCCGTAGTCCTTGCCCAAAGCCATGCAAGCACTTTAACCCCGGGTCGGTTCATTCATCGAACCAATGGATGCTACGTTGCTCGGGCGCCGTCGGTTCATTCACCGAACCTACGCGCCAGGAGTCGCAATCCGGGGAGCACAACCATGTCCATCGCCACATCCGCCGCCACGCGCACGACATCCGCAACGCCCGCCACGTCCGAGTCCGCCCTCAACAGAACCGGCGGCGCCGACCGCACCCTGCCGGTGGTGGCGCTGGGCACGCTGCTGCTCCTGGCGACCTACACGATGCCGATGGCGATCGTTCCGGACACCGTCCGCGACCTGCACGCCGGTTCGAGCGGTCCGGCCTGGATCCTCAGCGCCATCGGCCTGGGCCTGTCCGCCGCCCTGCTGATCACCGGCAGCCTCGCCGACGACCTCGGCCGCCGCCGGGTGTTCACGGCGGGCGCGCTCGGCCTGGCGCTGTCCTCCGCACTCACCGCACTGGCCCCGTCGTTGCCGCTGTACGTGATCGGCCGCGCCCTCCAGGGCGTCGCCGGCGCGGCGATCATGTCCGCCGGGCTCGGCCTGCTCGCGCACAACCACCGGGGCGCCGCACGCGGGCGGGCGATGGCCGCCTACGGCTCCTCGATCGGCGTGGGCATGGTGCTCGGGCCGCCGACCGGCGCCGCCCTGGTGCAACTGCACCGGTCCGCGCCCTACTGGTTCACCGCACTGGCCGCGCTGGGCCTGGCCGTCGTCGCCCGCAGCATGCCCGAGTCGCGCGCCGAGCACCCGCGCCGGCCGGACGCGTGGGGCACGCTCACCCTGGGCCCGGGCCTGATCGCGCTCACCGCCGCGCTGATCGAGGGCCGCCAGGGGTGGTCGCGCCCGGTGGTCGACGCACTGCTGGTGGCCGCCGTACTCCTGCTGGCCGGCTACGCCGCGACCGCGCTGCGCGGCCGGGCGCCGATGCTGGACCTGCGCATGTTCGCCCGGCCCGCGTTCCTGGCCGCCACGTTCGGTGCGCTGATCGCCGGCATCGCGGTGATCGCCATCGCCGCCTACCTGGCGACCGTGTTCCAGGGCACCCTCGGCCTGAGCGCCCTGGACTCCGCGCTCCTGCTCGGCCTGTGGTCGGCCATGGCCGCGATCACCTCGTTCGTCGTCGGCCGGGTGCATGTGCTGCCCGACCCCGCCCACCGCTTCGCCGCGGGCCTGCTCGTCTCCGCCGTCGGCTTCCTGGGCCTGTACGGGATCGGCCCCGCCGACTCCTGGCTCCGGGCCGTACCGGGCCTGCTGGTCGGCGGCTTCGGGGTCGGCCTCGTCAACACCGCGCTGGCCCGCCTCGGGGTGGAGAGCGTGCCCGCCGACCGCGCGAGCATGGGCTCCGGCGCCAACAGCACCGCCCGCTACACCGGCGCCTCGATCGGCGCCGCGCTCGTGGTCGCCCTCGTCGACGCGGGCGGCATGGACCTGGCCATCCTGATGGCGGCCGGCGCGTCCCTGCTCGGCGCCCTCGTCGTACTCGGCCTCCGGCGCGCCGAGCAGCGGGGATAGACCAAGCAGCCCGAACCGGCCGGGCAGCAGCAGGCAGCGCCGCAGCGGCACAACGGCACAACCTGCGGGAATACCCTCGGCATCAAAGCGAATAAACCCACAAAACTGCCCATGTCGGACACCCGCCGGCGACGCCGAGCCCCGCGTCTGGAAAACTCGGGTCATGTGACGAGCGATGTGCAGACACCGACGACGGATCGACCCGCAGCGCCGGCGGATCGCCGTCGTTTCCGGGCACTCGCCAACGCGATCATCGAGCGTCCCTACCTGATAACCGCGGGTCTGATCGGCCTGATCATCGTCACCGGGGTGAACGGCCCCGACTGGCCGGCGCAATACTTCCGCACCTGGCTGATCCGCGACCACGGTACCTACCTGTGGAACAACCAGTGGTACGGCGGCCACCTGCTCCCGGGCTACAGCATCCTCGCGCCGGTGATCGCCTCCAAGATCGGCACCGCCACCCTCACCGCGCTGTCCTGCGTCACCTCGGCGTGGGCCTGGGACAAGCTCCGGGTCGGCGCCAACGACTTCGCCCGCCAGGTGGGCAGCTGCTGGTTCGCGGTGATGTGCAGCGTCGACTACCTGATCGGCCGCACCCCGTTCGCGCTCGGCGTCGCGGCGGGCATGCTCGCGATACTGGCCGCCCGCCGCAGGCACCCCCTGTGGGCCGGCTTCGCCGCGCTGCTGTGCGGCCTGTCCAGCCCGCTGTCCGGCGCGTTCCTGATGCTGGTCGCGCTCGCGTGGGTGCCCCGGGAGCGGGTCTGGCCGACCCGGCTGTGCTTCGCCCCGGCCGCACTCGGCCTGGTCGCCGCGCTCGCGTTCCCGAACGAGGGCATGTTCCCGTTCCCGTGGTGGCGGTTCCTGCCGATCCTGGCCTTCGCCGCGGTCGGCCTGGCGATACTGCCCAAGGAGCTGAAGAGCGCCCGGCGCTTCCTGTGGTTGTACGCCGCCACCGCGGTGATCTTCTTCTTCGTGCCGACCTCGCTCGGCGGCAACCTGGCCCGGCTGGGCGAGCTGACGTCCGGGCCGCTGATGGCGGTGGTCCTGCTCTCGGCCGGCCGGCGCCGGCTGGTGGTGCTGCTGACCCTGCCGCTGCTGGTCTGGCAGTTCCAGTCCGCCGCGCTGGCCATCACGCACGACATCAAGGACTCGCCGGGCGAGAAGCCGCAGTACTACGCGGGCATGCTCGACTACCTCCAGAAGAACAACACCCACCCGCTGGGCCGGGTGGAGATCCCGTTCACGCGCGGGCACTGGGAGTCGGTCTTCGTCGCCGAGAAGATGCCGCTGGCGCGCGGCTGGGAGCGCCAGTTGGACCGCAACTACAACGCGGTGCTCTATCAGAAGGACCTGACCGTCGAGGAGTATCGCGACTGGATCGACGACACGGGCGTGCGCTTCGTGGCCCTGCCCGACATCCCGATCGATCCGTCGGCGATCCCCGAGGCCGACCTGATCCGCAAGGGCATCCCGTGGCTCAAGCCGGTCTACACGGAAAAGGACGGGCGCTGGCAGATCTGGGAGGTGGAGAACCCGAGCCCGATCGTCGAGGGGCCGGGCGAGCTGACCGAGCTGACGCCCAGCCGGTTCTCCTTCAACGCGCACTCCGCGGGCACGTTCGTGGTGAAGATCCACCCGACCTTCTGGGTGACCGCCGACCGGCCCGAGATCGTGATCAAGGCGACCAAGGACGAGTGGAGCGAGATCACCGTCGACCGCCCCGGACCGGTCACGGTGTCCGCGCGCGACGCCAAACTCTTCAAGGGCAAGGGCAACAAACCCTGACCCGCGCCGAGTGGGCGGGGGCGGGTCCGCGACCCACCCCCGCCCCGCTCACGGCGCCGGCGGCGCGTCCGGGTCCAGACCGCCGGCCCACTTGGGTGCCCGGGGCTGCCACGCCTTGACCTCGGCCAACAGGCTCGCGGCGCCCCGCGCCACCAGCAGCGTCGAGCGCAGGTCCGGCTTGAGGAAGCCGTTGGCGGTCATCGTGTCCAGCGCGTCGAGCAGCGGACGCCAGAAGCCGTCCACCTCCAGGACCGCGACCGGCTTGGTGTGGATGGCCAGGTGCTGCCAGGTCCAGACCTCGAACAACTCCTCCAGCGTGCCCGCACCGCCGGGCAGCGCGACGAAGGCGTCCGCCTGGGCCGCCATCGCCGCCTTGCGCTCGTGCATCGTCTCGGTGACCTGAAGATCGGTCAGACCGCGGTGGGCGATCTCGCGATCCACCAGCGAGCGCGGCATCACGCCGATCACCTCGCCGCCCGCCGCCAGACAGGCGTCGGCGACCGCGCCCATCAGACCCACGTGTCCACCGCCGTAGACGATCCCGACACCCGCCTCCGCGAGCCCGCGGCCGAGTTCGGTCGCCGCCTCCCGGAACCGGGGCGAGACGCCCGACGCCGACCCCGCGAACACCGCTACCCGCATGACGGGCTCCCCTCGTCGAAGACCACCGTGGTGGTGTGCGCAGAAAAATACGCCGATCGAATTCTGCCGAATCCGGTCACGCCCGCGGACGACGGTCCCGTCCGGAGCGGCGTGGTCGAGCGTCATCGGGTCGGTGCCGAATCGATGGCGAATCGAGTCGATGAATCGCCTCTCACCCGCCATGACAGCGGCACAGTCCCGGCATAGAAGGGCAAATTCGGCCATCGTCGGTGGCTGTCACCGAACCCGACGTTGACGGGAAGACCCCTCGCCACGGCAGAATGCCCGCGTGCCCGCCACCGAGCGCCCTGCCTCGGACATCCCGTTCGAGCGGCTGTTTCCCGATCTGGACGACCATGGCCGTGAACGCCTGGTCGCCGCCGCGAGAGCGCTCGATCTGCGCCGCTCCCTCGACGACCCCGCGCGCTGGTTCTGGAACGAGCCCGATCCGCTGAGCCCGGAACCCGAGCCCGAGCCGTCGCCGCACATCCTGGGCACCGCGCTGCTCCTGTACGAGGCCGACGGGGACTGGCTCGAACTGGGTCTGGACGTCTGGCAGCTGGACGGGCCCTTCGTCAGCGTCACCGCCACCGTCGAGGTGGCGTGCTGGTGCGACACCGACCACAACATGCACGCGGTCCAACGCGCCGAATGGCCGGCGTCCACCGCGCAGGCGTTCCTGGAGGCGTTCCACACCGCCGCGCTGTCCGTGATCCGCCGTATCGAGGGCCCGCGCGACCCACGCGACCTGCGCGCCCGCGCGGGGCTGCCCAACCCGCCCGAACCACCCCCTGAGGATGACCCCGCCGTCCCCCCGAACGGCCCCGTGGTCTGAACCACCGATTCATCCGAACGAAGGATTTTTTCGCGGCACACCGGTGATTTCTCGATGGACATTGCGTCATGGCCCGTCATACATCGGACAATCCGGCGTCCTACCTCAATGCCCACCTGCACCCCACCGGCCCCGGCGTGAAAAACTGGGGCTGTCATGACACATGCTCTGGACGGCCGCATACCCCTGGGGGAGCCCACATCGGGCGCGGGCGGCACCGCCCGCCGTACGTGGCGCCGACACGCGCGCACGGTGCTGATCGGGATCACCGAGCACCCGTACGTGATCACTCTGGCCCTGGTCGGCCTGCTGACCGTGCTCGGCATCAACGGCGCCGACTGGCCGGCCCAGATCTTCCGCGCCTGGCTGGTGCGCGACCACGGCGCGGTGTTGTGGAACAACCAGTGGTACGGCGGGCACCTGCTGCCCGGCTACAGCGTGATCACCCCGGTTCTGGCCGGCGGCATCGGCACGCGCCTGCTCACCGCGATCTCCTGCGTCGCCGCCGCGTGGGCGTTCTCCCGGTTGCGCCTGGGACGCGGTGACCTGGCCCGCCGGGTCGGCAGTTGTTGGTTCGCGGTCATCGTCAGCATCGAATACCTGATCGGCCGCACCCCGTTCGTGCTCGGCGTGGCCGCCGGCCTGATGGCGATCCTGGCGGCCCGATCCGGGCATCGGGCGTGGGCGGCGGTGGCGGCCGGCTTCTGCGGCCTGGCCAGCCCGCTGGCCGCGGCGTTCCTGTTGATGATCGCGCTGGCGTGGGTGCCCTCCGAGCGGGTGTGGGCAACCCGGTTCAGCCTGTCCCCGGCCGTGCTCGGCCTCGTGATGTCGCTGGTCTTCCCCGGCGGCGGCGACTTCGCCTTCCCGCTGTGGCGGTTCGCCGCGATCCTGGGCTTCGCGGGCGTGGGCCTGGCCCTGGTCCCGCGCACCGAGGTCAGCGCGCGCCGCTTCCTGTGGTTGTACGCGCTCTCCTCCACCGTGCTGTACCTGATCCCCAGCGCCGTGGGCGGCAACGTGGCCCGGCTCGGCGAGTTGTGCGCCGGCCCGCTGATGGCCGTGGTGCTGCTCTCGCTGGGTCGCCGTCGCCTGGTGATCCTGCTCGCCGTACCGCTGCTCGCCTGGCAGTTCTCCTCGGCCGGCAAGGCGGTCGCCTTCAACAACCAGGACAGCACCGGCAAGAACTCCGCCTACTACACCGGGATGCTCGACTTCCTGGAGCGGGCCAATCTGCCGGTGGGCCGGATCGAGATCCCGTTCACCCGCGGCCATTGGGAGACGGTCTACGTCGCCGAGCACATGCCGCTCGCCCGCGGCTGGGAGCGCCAACTCGACCGCGCGCACAACTCGGTGCTGTACGGCCCCGGCCTGGACGAGGCGCAGTACCACGCGTGGGTGCGCGAGACCGGGGTGCGCTTCATCGCGCTGCCCGACGTCCCGCTGGACCCGTCGGCCAAGCGCGAGGCGGAGATCCTGCGCGCGGGCGCCGACTGGCTGGTGCCGGTGTGGTCCGACCCGCACTGGGTGATCTGGGAGGTGGCCGACCCGGTTCCGCTCCTGGACGGCCCCGGGCAGCTGGTCGACATCACCCCGAGCGGCTTCACCCTGCTCGCCCAGCAGGCCGGCACGTTCACCGTACGGATCCACCGGACCAGCTGGTTCGTCGCGAACAAGCCCAATACGAGCATCGGCGAGACCGAGGACGGCTGGACCGAGGTGACCGTCACCGAACCCGGCGAGGTCACCATCACGGCGAAGGCGTCGGCCGTCCTGCCCTGACCGGGGCGGGTAGGGTGATTCGGGTTCATGCCCTGGTGGAAAGGTAAAGCAGACCGATGGCCGAGCACCACGACCACTCCAGCCACGATCACCACGATCACGAAAAGGGCCGGATCTTTGTGATGGGCCGCCCGGTGGACTCGTACCCCGCCATGGCGCCCGAGGCCGCGCGCGGCAAGGTCCTGCGCGTCACCGTGGTCGGCGAGGAAGTCCTGCACCGGCCCTGCGCCGAGATCACCGAGTTCGGCACCGACGAGCTGAACACGCTGATCGACGACATGTTCCTGACCATGTACGTCGCCGACGGCGTGGGCCTGGCCGCGAACCAGGTCGACGTCGGCATCAGGCTGTTCGTCTACGACTGCGTGGACGAGGACGGCCACCGGCACGTCGGCCACATCCTCAACCCGGTCCTGGACGAACTGCCCGCGACCGAGCGGCACCTGGAGGAGGCGGGCGAGGGCTGCCTGTCCGTCCCGGGCCCGCACGAGGACCTGGCCCGCCCCGACCGCGCCATCGCGCGGGGGGTGGACAAGGACGGCAACCCGCTGGTGATCGAGGGCGAGGGCTACTTCGCCCGCTGCCTCCAGCACGAGACCGACCACCTCAACGGCTACCTGTACATCGACCGGCTCTCCAAGCGCGAGCGCAAGAACGTGCTCAAGGAGATGGAGTCGATGCGCGACGAGGTGTTCGCCAAGCGCGAGGCGAAGGCCAAGCAGCTCGCGGGCTGAGGCCCGAAAGCGGGAAACACCGAAAGGGGCGGGGAACCGGTACCGGTTCCCCGCCCCTTTCAGGCGTTCACCTCATCCCTGAGGCCGTACCGCTCTCGCGATCAGCTGCACCCGCTGGTCGAGCCGCAGCCCTCGCAGACGTAGCAGCTGCCCGCCGGGCGCATCTTGATCCCGCAGGAGAAGCACAGCGGGGCGTCCGCGCTGCGGCCCTGGCGGGCCTCCAGCAGCTCGGTGGAGGAGTGCACCGCGGCCGGCACCGGCTTCAGGTCCGGGGCCTTGGGCGCGGCATCGGTCGGCGCGGACTGCGCGAGGGTGCGCATGTCCTCCGCGGCGGCCGGCTCGTCCGGCTCGTAGGAACCGGTCTCCAGGTGCCGGGTGCGCTCCGCGGCCGAGTGGATGCCGAGCGCCGAGCGGGTCTCGAACGGCAGGTGGTCGAGCGCCAGGCGGCGGAAGATGTAGTCGACGATCGACTGGGCCATCCGCACGTCCGGGTCGTCGGTCAGACCGGCCGGCTCGAACCGCATGTTGGTGAACTTGGAGACGTAGGTCTCCAGCGGCACGCCGTACTGCAGGCCCACCGAGACCGCGATCGAGAAGGCGTCCATCATGCCCGCCAGGGTCGAGCCCTGCTTGGACATCTTCAGGAAGACCTCGCCGAGGCCGTCGTCCGGGTAGGAGTTGGCGGTCATGTAGCCCTCGGCACCGCCCACCGAGAAGGAGGTGGTGATGCCGGGCCGGCCCTTGGGCAGGCGCTTGCGGACCGGGCGGTACTCGACGACCTTCTCCACCACGGTGGCCGCGGTCGACTTGCCGTCGTCGGCCTTGCCCTTGTTCTCGCCCTTGCCGGCCGAGAGCGGCTGGCCGACCTTGCAGTTGTCGCGGTAGATCGCGAGCGCCTTGATGCCCAGCTTCCAGCCCTGGAAGTAGATCTCCTCGATCTCCTCCACGGTGGCGTCCTCGGACATGTTGACCGTCTTGGAGATCGCGCCGGAGATCCACGGCTGGATCGCCGCCATCATCCGCACGTGGCCCATCGGCGAGATGGTGCGCTCGCCCATCGCGCAGTCGAACACCTCGTAGTGCTCCGTCTTCAGACCGGGCGCGTCCACCACGTGGCCGTGCTCGGCGATGTGCTCGACGATCGCCTCGACCTGCTCCGGCTGGTAGCCGAGCCGGGTCAGCGCCCGGGCGACCGTGCCGTTGACGATCTGCATCGAGCCGCCGCCGACCAGCTTCTTGAACTTCACCAGCGCGAGGTCGGGCTCGACACCGGTGGTGTCGCAGTCCATCATCAGGCCGATCGTGCCGGTGGGGGCCAGCACCGAGGCCTGCGCGTTGCGGAAGCCGTGCTTGTCGCCGAGCTTGGCGACGTCCTTCCACGCCTTGGTGGCCAGGTCCCACACGGGGGTGTCCAGGTCGTCCATACGCTTGCCGGCGTCGTTGGCGTCGGCGTGCTGGCGCATCACCCGCTTGTGCGGCTCGGCATTGCGGGCGTAGCCGTCGTACGCGCCGACGATCGCGGCCAGCTCGGCGGAGCGCTTGTACGCGGTGCCGGTCATCAGCGAGGTGATCGCACCGGCCAGCGCCCGGCCGCCGTCGCTGTCGTACGCGTGGCCGGTGGCCATCAGCAGCGCGCCGAGGTTGGCGTAGCCGATGCCCAGCTGGCGGAACGCGCGGGTGGTCTCGCCGATCTTCTCGGTCGGGAAGTCGGCGAAGCAGATCGAGATGTCCATCGCGGTGATGACCAGCTCGACGACCTTGGCGAAGTTGACCGCGTCGAAGGTGTCGTCCTCGCGCAGGAACTTCATCAGGTTCAGCGAGGCGAGGTTGCAGGACGAGTTGTCCAGGTGCATGTACTCCGAGCACGGGTTGGACGCGGTGATCCGACCCGACTCGGGGCACGTGTGCCACTTGTTGATCTCGTCGTCGTACTGGATGCCGGGGTCGGCGCAGGCCCACGCGGCCTCGGCCATGCGCCGGAACAGCGACTTGGCGTCGACCGTCTCCAGCACGTCGCCGGTGAGCCGGGCGCGCAGCCCGAACTCCTTGCCCTGCTCGACGGCGTTCATGAACTCGTCCGAGACCCGGACCGAGTTGTTCGCGTTCTGGTACTGCACCGACGCGATGTCGGCGCCACCGAGGTCCATGTCGAAGCCCGCGTCGCGCAGCGCGCGGATCTTCTCCTCCTCCTTGACCTTGGTGTCGATGAAGTCCTCGATGTCGGGGTGGTCGACGTCGAGCACGACCATCTTGGCCGCGCGGCGGGTGGCGCCGCCCGACTTGATCGTTCCGGCGGAGGCGTCGGCGCCGCGCATGAAGGAGACCGGACCCGAGGCGTTGCCGCCCGAGGTGAGCAGTTCCTTGCTGGAGCGGATCCGGGACAGGTTCAGGCCGGCCCCCGAGCCGCCCTTGAAGATCAGGCCCTCTTCCTTGTACCAGTCCAGGATCGAGTCCATCGAGTCGTCGACCGACAGGATGAAGCACGCGCTGACCTGCTGCTTCTGCGCGGTGCCGACGTTGAACCAGACCGGCGAGTTGAAGCTGAAGATCTGGTGCAGGAGGGCGTACGCCAACTCGTGCTCGAAGATCTCCGCGTCGGCGGGGCCGGCGAAGTAGCCGTTCTCCTCGCCCGACTTGCGGTAGGTCTTCACGACCCGGTCGATCAGCTGCTTCAGGCTCCACTCGCGCTGCGGCGTGCCCACCGCACCGCGGAAGTACTTGCTCGTGACGATGTTGACCGCGTTCACCGACCAGGAGTCGGGGAACTCGACGCCGCGCTGTTCGAAGTTGATCGAACCGTCGCGCCAGTTGGTCATGACGACGTCACGACGCTCCCAGACCACCTCGTCGTACGGGTGGACGCCGGGGGTCGTGTAGACGCGCTCGATCCGCAGGCCCTTGCCGGGTCGTGACCGACCGGCACCGCGTGCTGAGCCGCTCGTCGTCTCTGTCATGCCGTCTCCTCTTTTGAACAACGCCGTGGGCAGGCCGGGGCATCCCGATGGGAGGACCCGGATGACCGGTCGGGTGGTCCGTCGTTCCTGTGCTACCGACGTGTACTACCGAATGAAAATGTGAATGACCCGCGCGTGGGTGACCCGCGCTAGTCCGCGGCGGGAGCGTCCGCCGCGTTCGCGGGCACCTCGGGCCCGATCGACTCCGCGCGACCCGCGCGCAGCAGCGCGACCTCGGCCTCGAAGTCCTCCAGGGACTCGAAGGCCCGGTACACGGACGCGAACCGCAGGTAGGCGACCTCGTCGAGCTCACGGAGCGGGCCCAATATGGTCAGGCCCACGTCGTGGGTGGTCAACTCGGCGCACCCGGTGGCCCGCACCGCCTCCTCGACCCGCTGGCCGAGCAGGGCCAGCGCGTCACCGGTGACCGGGCGGCCCTGGCACGCCTTGCGCACACCGGCGATGACCTTGTCCCGGCTGAACGGCTCGGTGACGCCGCTGCGCTTGATCACCGTGAGCGAGGCGGTCTCGATCGTGGTGAAGCGTCGTCCGCAGTCGGGGCACGAGCGGCGGCGCCGGATGGCGGCCCCGTCGTCGGTGGTCCGGCTGTCCACGACGCGGCTGTCCGCTCGCCGACAGAAGGGGCAGTGCATGCCGTTCCCTCTCCCCCTCGTTCAGACGCAGGTCCTGCGTGGTGCTCGTGCGCGTCGCGCGCGGAGCGGCGAAACGTGCCCTGGTGGTGCCGCGGGTTGCCGCGCCCTCGCCCCGAGGGCCCACGCCTGGGGGCCCGTCCGGTGCGGTCCGGGAAATGCTCCGGGAACATAGTATATACGGCAACCACAACTTGTGGGCTTCTGCAACGCCCTCGACCACAAGATGTAGTGGCTACGGTAGACCGCGACCCGAGGCGCTGCAAGCCGACTCGCAGACACTCGGAGAGCCCGTGGTGACCTCTCGTCATCCCCGCAGGTCACCGCCCGAGGAGTCGGCGAAATTAACCCGACCGGCCGCGTGTCGCGGCACACGAGCGGCGCTCGCGACATTTCGGGCATCGGTTCCGTGGGCAATTCCCGAACGGAATTCGAATGTATGTACGATTACTACAGCGGGAACCGAATGATCGCCACCGGATTGGCCTAAATTCACTCGAACGTGTGTTTGGCGCAACCTTTCGAACCCGACTACCGTTCTCCACGTGCGAGCAATCCGTCGAAAGGGCCAGCCGTGACCGGAGAAGCCACCGGAGCCATCCACCCCGGAATCCGCACCGAAACCCTCCCCGCGAAACACCCGCACAGCGCCACCGTGCCGCCGCCGGCGCCCGCCCCGGGCACCGAGAACGCGCAGGTCCAGGGCGGTGCGACGCGGCGTCCGGCGGGGGGGCTGACGCCGCGCCAGACGCGCGTCCTCGAAGTGATCCGCACCTCCGTCGAGTCGCGCGGATATCCGCCGAGCATGCGCGAGATCGGCGAGGCGGTCGGACTGTCCAGCACGTCCTCCGTCGCGCACCAGTTGATGGCGCTCGAACGCAAGGGCTATTTGCGCCGTGATCCGCATCGTCCGCGCGCCTACGAGGTGCGTTCGCCCGACGGCGGGCGTCCGCTCGCGCCGGCCGGGCCGCACGCCGAGCGCGGCTCGCAGGCCGCGTCCTACGTCCCGGTGGTCGGCCGGATCGCGGCCGGCGGTCCGATCCTGGCCGAGCAGTCCGTCGAGGACGTCTTCCCGCTGCCGCGCCAGTTGGTCGGCGACGGTGACGTGTTCCTGCTCAAGGTCAGCGGCGACTCGATGATCGAGGCCGCGATCATGGACGGCGACTACGTCGCGGTCCGCCGCCAGCCGGTCGCCGAGAACGGCGACATCGTCGCGGCGATGCTCGACGGCGAGGCCACCGTCAAGCGCCTGCGGCACCGGGACGGCCACCGCTGGCTGATGCCGCACAACCCGGCCTACGAGCCCATCCCGGGCGACGAGGCCACCATCCTGGGCCGTGTGGTCGCCGTCATGCGCCGAGTCTGAGATGACCGGGGACCCCCACATACCGCCCACGGGCGGTCGTCCGGCAAACCCACGCCGAACGACCGCCCGTTCCGCGTCCGAGGCACCCCCGCCGCCGCGACAACCCCGGCCACCCACACGACACAACCCCTCCCGGCCCAACGCCTCGCGGGCCGGCGCCAAGCCCCCCGACAATCAGTCCTTGTCGATCGCGGCCAATGATCGGCGGACCTGGTTGCGGTCCTCCGTGTACCACAGCGGGGGCATCGAAGCCCTGAAGAAGCCGCCGTACTGGGCGGTGGCCAGGCGCGAGTCGAGCACCGCCACCACTCCCCGGTCGTTCATCGACCGGATCAGCCGGCCGGCCCCCTGGGCCATCAACAGCGCGGCGTGGGTGGCCGAGACCGCCATGAAGCCGTTGCCGCCGCTTTCCTGGACCGTCTGGGTTCGTGCGCTCATCAGCGGGTCGTCGGGACGCGGGAACGGGATCCTGTCCATGATCACCAACTGGCAGGACGGCCCGGGTACGTCCACGCCCTGCCACAGCGACAACGTGCCGAACAGGCACGTGCGCGGCTCGGCCGCGAACCGCCGCAACAGCTCGGCCAGCGAGTCGTCGCCCTGGCACAGGATCGGCACGTCGAGTCGCTCGCGCAGCGCCTCGGTGGCCGCCTCCGCGCCGCGCCGCGAGGAGAACAGGCCCAGCGCCCGGCCGCCCGCGGCCTCGATCAGCTCGGCCAGCTCGTCCAGCGCGTCCGCGCCGATCCCGCCCTGCCCGGGGCGCGGCAGGTGTCGCGCCACGTAGAGGATGCCCTGCCTGGGGTAGTCGAACGGCGAACCCACATCGAGACAGCGCCACTGCGCCAGGTCGTCGTCGGCATCGTCCTCCCCCGCCGCCTCCTCGTCGTCGCCCGGGCGCACCGCGACCTCCGTGGGCACCGGCTCGGGCGCGTCGGTCAACATGCCCTCGGGGCTCAGCCCCAGGCTGCTCGCCACACCGCGGAAGTTGCCGCCGAGCATGAGCGTGGCCGACGTGAGCACCACGGTGCGGTCGCCGAACAGGGCCTCGCGCAGCAGCCCGGCCACCGCGATCGGGGCCACCCGCAGCGACGCGCCGGTGCGCTCGTTGCGCTCCATCCAGATCACGTCGTGCGGCGACTCGCGCAGGATGCGCTCGCAGGTGTCGTGGATGTGCTCGACACCGGCCAGCGCCTGGCGGCGGGCCGCGTCCTCGTTGCTCAGCGACTTGTCCCGGACCTCGCCGAGCGAGGTGATCACGCCCCGGCTCGCGTCGCGCAGCGCGGTCACCGTCCAGCCCAGGTCCGGATCCACCTCGCGCAACCGGCCCGGCTCGCGCCCGTCCAGCGTCTTGCGGAACGCCTCCGAGGCGGCGTTCAGGTTGTCCACCGCGCCCTCGTTGGCCAGCTTGCCGGCGCGCCGCGCGGCCCGGTCGACCGCGCTCAGGCTCAGCTCGGCGGTGGCCACGCCCGTGGCCCGGCTCGCGAACTCGTGCGCCTCGTCGACGATCAGCAGCTCGTGCTCGGGCAGCACCGGCGCGTCCTCCAACGCGTCGATGGCGAGCAGCGCGTGGTTGGTCACCACGATGTCGGCCTGCTTGGCCCGCTCGCGCGCGGCCTCGGCGAAGCAGTCGTCGCCGTACGGGCAGCGCGAGGCGCCCAGGCACTCGCGCGAGGACACCGACACCTGGGCCCAGGCCCGGTCGTTGACCCCAGGGCTCAGGTCGTCGCGGTCGCCGGTGTCGGTCTCGTCGGCCCAGTCGCGCACCCGGACCACGTCCTGCCCGAGTTTGCTCGTGGGCGCCGGGTCGAACAGCACCTCGCCCTCGTCGGGCGGCCCGTCGTGCAGCCGGTGCAGGCACAGGTAGTTGCCGCGCCCCTTGAGCGTGGCGAAGGTCGGCGAACGGCGCAGTTGCGGGCGCAGCGCCTCGACCGTGCGCGGCAGGTCGCGCTCGACGAGTTGGCGCTGGAGCGCGAGGGTCGCGGTGGCCACCACGACCTTGCGGTGCGCGGCCAGCGCGGGCACCAGGTAGGCCAACGATTTGCCGGTGCCGGTGCCGGCCTGGACCAGCAGGTGTTCGGCACGGGCGACCGCGCCGGCGACGGCCTCGGCCATCGATACTTGTCCGGGTCGCTCCGATCCGCCGACGGCGGCGACGGCGGCGTGCAGGAGTTCGGTCAGCGCGGGACGGTCGGAGTCGCTCATCGGGCGACAAGCCTAGATGCTCCGACCGACATCCCCGACCGCGCGGCCCGCTTCGTCCGACTCCTCCCCGAAGGTTTTCCGGCTCAGCCGAGCTTGGCCAGCACCGCCTTGGCCATGGCCTCCTGGCCGAGCGCGTTGGGGTGCACGGGGCCGGCGGGCGACTCCGGCTTGACGCCCTCGACCCACTTGGTGCCGACCGGCTTGCACACGTCGTGGCCGGCCGAGCCGGTGTAGGTGTCGACGTATTCCGCGCCCTGCTTGGCCGCCTCCTTGGCGATCATGTCGTTGAGCGCGGGCACCACCTTGCGCAGGTACGGCAGGTCGCCGTCGGCGACGGGCACCTGGGTGGGGCAGCCGGGGCCGCTCTCCGGCAGGATCGTGGGGTAGCCGACGACCAGGATCCGGGCCTTGGGCGAGCGCTCCTTGATGCCGGTGATGGCGGCGGCCAACTTGGGCCCGGTGTCCCCGATCCGCTTGGTCAACTCGTCGTTGCCGCCCGGGGCGTACTTGTCGGTGCACGGCTGGGTCGAGGTGGTGCTGCGGCTTTGCAGCACGCACATCGTGACGATCTCGGAGAAGCCGATGTCGTTGCCGCCCACGCCCAGGGTGACCAGCGCGGTGTCCGGGCGCAGCGCGTCGAACTGCGGCGGCGGGGTGCCCTGGGTCTGCTGGCCGACCGTCAGGTCCGGGGTCCTGGCTCCCCCGCAGGTGACGTCGACGAAGCCGGCGATGTTCTTCTGCTTGGCCACCAGGTGCGCGTAGTTGCTCTCCGAGCGGCTGCAGCCGGGCGGCGCGGTGGGCACGATCACCGGTATCTTCACGCCGGCCGCGTACGAGTCGCCGAGCGCGACGTAGGTGGCGCCACTGGCGGCGGCGGGCAGTGCGCCGGCCGGTGCGGGGGCGGCCTGCGTACCCGCGGGGGCGCCGCTCTTCGCGGCGGCGGATGCCTTGGCATCGCCGGAGTCGTCCGAGCAGGCGGACAGCGCGCCGAGCGCCGTCAGTGCGGCCAGGCCCGCGATCGCCCTGCGAGTTGTGCGCACGAGCGCTCCCCTCTCGTCGTTGCCCGACCATTACCCGTCGGTAGGTATCGGCGTTCCGGCGAGACTACGGTCTTCCGCGCCCGAATGCCGGCCTCGGCGCCGGCTCAGTCGAGCTTGATCGTCTCGCGGCGCGCGCCCGCCGCCGCACGCGCTCGCGAGGGCAGGTCCTCCAGCATGGTCAGGCACTCGCGGGCGGCGTCGATCTCGATGTCCTGGAAGGTGGCCGCGACCACGTCCACCCGCTCCCCGTCGGCCTCGATCACCACGCGCCCATCCGGTCCGTACACCCCGCTGCGTCCGCAGGCGGGGCCCAGGCCGGTGTCGCCGATGTGGTTGGCCACCACCGTGTAGCAGGTGTTCTCCAGGGCGCGGGCGGCGAAGTAGAGGTCGCGCCGGTGTTCACTGTCGCCGCGGGTGTACACCCCCGGGCACAGGTACGCGTCGCAACCGTCGTGCACGGCCGCGCGCGCGTGTTCGGGAAAGCTCACGTCGTAGGCGCTGCCCAGGCCCAGCCGCCAGCCGGCGATCTCGATCGTGCAGCCGTGGTCGCCGGGGCGGAACAGTTCGCGTTCCTCGCGCCACAGGTGTTGGCGGTCGTAGGCCACGTGCGCGTCGCCGTCGCGGCCGATCACCAGCAGCGAGATGGTCCGCCCGCCCGCGCGGCGCACCGCGGCGCCGACCACGGCGACCGTGCGGGTGGCGTAGCAGGCGGCCTGCAACTCGCCGAGCCGGGTGTCGCCGGGCACGATGTCGCACGGTTTCACGTCGGGTCGGAACAGGTCGAGGTCGTAGCCCGACAGGAACAGCTCCGGCAACACCACGACATCGGCGCCGGCCGAGGAACCGAAGCGCACGAGTTGCGCGGCCGTGGCGACATTCGCGGGGATGTCGCCCGGCCGCGCCTGGGCCTGTGCGGCGGCGACCCTCAGGGGTTGCCTCGCGTTTTCGGCGACGTCGGTCACCCGCCGCATTCTGGCATCGTGATGGGGATCACACCATCGGCAAACCGGACAGGTTGTTCGCGAGACCGGGTCGGATCGGGGCGCGTCTCACCTGCACAGCGGGTTGGGCACGGTCCCGTGCGCGCCCACGTGCGGGCGCGTGGGGCGGTCCCGGTAGCCGTCCAGGAGCAGCCGATTGCGGTTCAGGCACAGCCGGTCGATCCGGGGCGTGAGCAGGTCGAACAGCTCGAAGCGGTCCGCCAGTTCGGGAAACGCCGCCTGATGTTCCAGCACCTCCTCGCGGACCAGCGCCCAGAACCCCTCCTGGGGGATGCCCAGGTGGGCGACCGCGAGATCGGCGAGGTAGCGGTGGTGGCCGACCAGGAGCGCGGCGTGGATGAACTGGCACAGGTAGTCGGGCTTCTCCCGGAGCAGGACCGCGTCCACGTCGGCGGGCAGCGCGGCCAACTCCGGCAGCGGCCGGTCGCTGATGTTGACGTCGTCGACGAAGTCCTTGATCGCCAGCCGGACCGGGACGTCGTGCTCGTCGAAGACCACGATCGTGTTCTCCCCGTGCGGCGAGAACACCAGGCCGTAGCGGTACAGGCAGTGCAGCAGCGGCGGCAGCAGCGTGTGGAAGAGCCGGCGCAGCCACACCCGGGGGGCCAGGCCGGAGCGTTCGATCAGTTCGACGACGAACGGCCGCCCGGCCGGGTCCACGTGCAGCAGCGAGGCGAGGGTGCGGGCACGCTCGCCGGGGTCGAGGTGCGGGGCCAGCGGTTCGCGCCAGATCGCGCCGAGCAGTTCGCGGTACTGGTAGGGCACGCCGGGCAGTTCCTCGAGGACCGGATGGCGCACGGTGATCGACGCGGTCTCGCCGAGCATGATCACCCGGCATTCGTCGCGCAGGAACGGGTCCGCGTCGCGCAGGCCGTGCACCCACGCGGTGACCGCGGGCGCGGCGAGCGTGCGCTCGCTGGGCAGGCCGCGCCACACCAGCGTGTTGAGCACCGACAGCGGCAGTTTGACGGTGCGGCGGGTGGGGCGGTCCACGTTGAGGAACGTACGGACCGACTGCTGGGCCAGGTGCCGGTCCTCGGCCTCGCCCAGCGGCACGATCCGCCCGGCGGCCAACTCCGGCGCGAACAGCGTCGCGATCGCCTCGTCCCACTGCCACGGGTGCACCGGAAGCCACCGGTACTCCTCCGGCGCCGACACCCGCGCGGCCAGTGCGCGGCAAAAGCGCTCACTGGTCGCCGGGTCCAGTTCCTCGTCGTAGAGCCGCTGTTCGGCCAGGCCCGGCACCGCCCGCCACTGTGCCAGGTCCCGGTGCACCGCGATCCACGGCAGCCGCATCGGGCGGCGCGCCTCGGGCGCGTAGGCGCGCGCGTCGCTCGCCGAGAAGCCGACGCGGCCCTTGTTCGGCACGATCCACGGGTGACCGGTCTGGTGGCCCTCCAGTTCGGCGTAGCCCAGGTCGGCCAGCACGGCCGCGGCCGGCGCGCTCGCCGCGATCGCCGCGTCGGCGGCCAGCGTCGCGGTCAACTCGCGCACCAGGTGCCCGGCGGTGTCGCCGGCGAGGCCGATCACGGTGTGCGCGTCGAGCAGGAACTGGAGCATGTCCTCGGCCGGATCGGCGCCGCCCTCCCACTCGCGCACCACCGACGCCGGGTCCACGTGCCACGCGTCGTAGGCGCCGCGCCGGGCCCGGAAACGGTAGTGCACGTCGCCGGACACCCCGACGGTGTAGGTGTCGCCGTCGGCGACGGGGGCGAGCAGTTCCTCGTAGGCGAACTCGGCGATCGCCTTGGCGATCATGTCCCGGTTGACCCGCCGCCACAGCTCCGAATCCGTGGAGGGCGCCCCGTGGCGCGCGGCGGGCACCCGGGAGGCGGGCTCAGGCGCTGCGTGTCGGGCGCCCTGGTGCGGCAGTTCGGCCTCGATGGGCTCCGCTTCCGGGTTCGACTGCGACATTGCGTACCTCTGCGGGGTCGGTCGCGCTCCGTCGGTGCGGTCGGCGGGCGGGCTCGGTGTCGCCCGCGGCCAGGCCGAACGTGGTGAACGCGGTGCGGATCGGCAGTCGGTAGACCGCACCACCGCACACGGAGTTGAGGATGGTCGCGGCCCGGTGCGCGCCCAGGCCCAGATCGGGTGTGCCCACGCCGTGCGTGTGCAGCTCGGCGTTTTGCGTGTACAGGCCGCCGGTGACGTGCGCCGGCAGGGTGACCCGGTGGTCCAGGCCGATCAGCGGGCGCCCGGCGGCGTCGCGGATGATCAGGTCCCACAGCGGGTCGAGCATCGCGGGGTGCCGCTGCGCGTAGCCGGTGGCCAGCACCACCCGATCGGTGCGGACGGTGAACGCGCGGTCCTGCTCGCCGTGTCGGCAGCCCAGTTCCACCCCGTCGCCGGTGATCCGCGCGGCGGTGACCGTCACGTCGGGCATCAGCGTGGCGCGCACCCGGCCGCCGGCGATGCCGCGCTCGTACAACTCGTCGTGGATCGCGGCGATGGTGTCCGCGCTGATCGCCTTGTACAACTGCCACTGCTCGGGCAGCAGTCGGTCGCGCACCGGCTCGGGCAGGCCGTGGAAGTAGCGCGTGTAGTCGGGCGTGAAGTGCTCCAGGCCGAGTTTGGAGTATTCCATCGGGGCGAACGCGGGCGATCGGGTCAGCCAGGTCAGCCGCCGGCTGGGGCCGGTGCGCCGGCGCAGCAGGTCCAGGAACACCTCCGCGCCGGACTGGCCCGAGCCGAGCACCGTGACGTCCTCGGCGTCGGTGAGATCGGCGCGGTGGTCGAGGTAGTCGGCCGCGTGCAGCACGCTGTCCCCGAGCAGGTGCGCGAACGGCTCGGGCACCACCGGTTCGGTGCCGATGCCCAGCACCACGTGCCGCGCGTGCACCCGGTGGTGCTCGCCGCCGGCCACGTCGCGAAAGTCGATCCGGTACAGGTCGCCCTCCCAGGCGACGGAGACCACCTCGCTGCCGAAGCGGCAGGCGGGCAGCGCCTCGGCGACCCAGCGGCAGTAGTGGTCGTATTCGCGCCGGGGCACATGCAGGCGTTCGGCGAAGTAGAACGGGAACAGCCGGTCGTGCGCGCGCAGATAGGCCAGGAACGACCACGGGTTGGTCGGGTCGACCAGGGTGACCAGGTCGGCCAGGAACGGCACCTGGAGGGTGGTGCCGTCCAGGAGCAGCCCCGGATGCCAACTGAACGTGGGCGCGCGGTCCAGGAACAGCGTGCGCAGCGGCTCGACCCGGTCGGCCAGCGCCGCCAGCGCCAGGTTGAACGGCCCGATGCCGATGCCCACCAGGTCGTGCACCACCGCGCCGGGGTCGGCCGCCCGACGCGGCGCGGGCAGGAGATCGGTCACGGCCGGGCACCCGATTCCCGCGCGGTGCGTGGGCGCACCATCAGCGCGGCGGTCTTGTCCGGCAGGAGCACATCGTCCAGGCGCTGAAAGCCGGCCCGCTCGAAGGCGCGCACCGATGCCTCGTTGCGCACGTCCGGCTCGGCCACCACCCGCATCGTGTCGGGCGCGGCGCGCAGCACCAGTTCGGCGACCGCGCGCAGCAGCAGCGAGCCGATCCCGCGCCCGCGCACGCCGGCGGGCCCGATCAGCAGGTGGATGCCCACGTCGTGCGGGCGCGCGGGGTAGTGCCGGGCCAGGTCGTCCAGGTCGGCCCGGTACAGCTCCCAGTAGCTGACCGGCTCGTCGTCGAGGCAGCCCAGGTAGGCGCTGCTGTGGCCGCGCACGGCCTGGCCGGCCAGGTGTCGGCGCACCACCTCCTCGTCCCCGGCCAACTCCCACCAGCGGGCGGTCACCGGGTCGTTCATCCACGCGTGCAGAAGCGGCAGATCGCGCTTGGGGTTCACCTCGTGCAGCGAGAACCGGCCGACCGGCAGGGTGAGCGCACCCCAGCGGGCCGCCTCGGTCAGCGGGCCGGTCGGCCCCGTGCGCGGCCGGCGGGTGGTCAGGCGCAGCGTCTCGGCCTCGGCGAGCGGGATCTCGGGGGACGAGAGGAATGACGGGCTCATACGGGGACGGAACCTCCTGGGGCCGGGCTCACGCGGGGGCGTCGGCGAGCGGATTGCGGATGTGCACGTAGATCGACTGGGTGGCGACCGGCCCGACGAGTTCGTCGAGGCCGTGCAGACGGGTCAGCAGGTTGGCCTTGCAGCGCGGGCGCGGATCGGTGAGCAGCGAGCGCGCGGCGCCGCTGTCCTCGGCGTGGCGGGCCAGCAGGGCGCGCAGGCGGGCCAGCAGGACCCCCTCGTCGGCCAGCCCCTGGGCGCCGAACGCGCCGATCAGGCCGAGCAGGTTGTTGACCCCCAGGTAGTAGGTCAGGCGTTCGTCGGCGATCTCGTCCGGCACGATCGTGTCGCTGGCCACCCCGGCCGCGGGCAGCCGGCGGGCCAGGTCGCCCGCGCGCGAGGCGCGGAAGTAGTAGCCCTGGTTGTCCCGGTAGCGCCCGCCCGAGGGCAGCCCGTCGGCGTCGAGCAGGACCAGGGTGTTCTGCTGGTGCGCCTCCAGCGCGATGCCGGCGTGCCGGTCCAGCCACAACACCGGCTCGGCCACCACCGCCAGGTAGCGCTCGAACCACTCCTCGGCCACCGACGCCGGCGCGCGCCCGGTGCGCTCGGCGAGAGTGTGTACGTGTCCGGCCAGGCGCGAGGGGCCGATCCCGGGGCGTTCGGCGACCAGCGCGGCCAGGCACGAGACCCGGTCGCCGGCGCCGAACGGGTTGGCCCGCAGCACCAGTTCCAGGCCGGCCGCGGGCCGGTCCGGACGCGGGAACGGCTCCGGGGGTGCCACCGAGATCCAGGCCGGGTCCCGGACGATGTCGAACGTGGGGTGCACGGCCCGCAGTTCGTGTTCCAGGCCGGAGCGCAGGATGCGGTGCACCTCGATGCCGCGCAGCAGTTCCTTGGGCAGGTTCTCCCGGCGGGAGTTGGTGATCCGCAGGCCGAGGGAGAGCTTGAGCATCACCTCGGCGTCGGGCCGGTACACCGTGCGCACCGAGGAGGTGGGGTGCCAGGGGGCGCCGGCGGGGCCCAGGTCGCGCAACCGGCCGGCGTCGAGCAGGGCACGCAGGTGCGGGCGCCGCGGCAGGTCGCGGGCCTGCCACGGGTGGGCGGGCACGAGCACGGTGCCCTCGGGGGCGCGCAACTCCCCGGCGAGGTCGGCCAGCACGTCGGCGGCCTCCCGGTCCAGCGCACTGTCCTGGCCGACCAGGTCGACGTCGGCGGCGAACCAGTGCAGCGGGAAGGATCCGCGCAACTCCGGCGACCACGCGGCGTCCTCGTCGGGGTCGAGCCGGTCCCGGCTCTTGGGTGTGGGGTGCATCGGGTGGCCGAGCACCAGGGACTGCTCGGCGGCCAGGAACGGGGCGGTCCCGGGCGGGTCTTCGGGATGCGCGCGCCGGTGGGCGATGTAGCGCTCGGTGTGGGTGACCGAGTCGGCCACCCGGATCGCGGTGTCACCGCAGGCCTCGCCCGCCGCGCCGGCCCCGCTCGCGCTCGCCTCGTCGCCGAGCACCAGGGCCAGCGTGACCGCGTTCAGCGGCCCCTCGTCGTCCAGGTGCGCGGTGCCGAAGCGGTGCCAGCCCGCCGGCGACCAGTAGCGCACCACGACCGTCAGGGTCCGGCCGACCCCGGGCAGTTCGACGGTGAGCACGCCCGACTCCGGTCTCGGCAGCGCGTGTTCGCGCACCCAGCAGCGGAGCAGGCATTCGACCGTCGCCGCGTCGGCGGCGTGCCGGGGGTTCGGCGCGTCGAGGTGGTCCGTGTCGGGATCCGTCCGCACGGCGGACGGGTCGGGACCCGCGATGGTCATCGCTGCTCCGTGTGGTGTCGGTCGACCCGGGGGTCGATGCCCGTGAATCGTGAATCGTGCATCGTGCCAAAGGCGGCACTCGGGATATGGAGATTTCGACCCGTGTCGATTGTTTGGCGAGGATGGTCGCGAATATGCGAGGCGCGCGGTAACGAAGATTGTTGACGGAGCGTCAGCCCGAGGTCGCGCTTTCCGCGCGCCCCGCCTCGACCACGGCGGCGAGCAGCGCGCCGAGGTCGGCGCCGGTGGTGTCGGGGTTGAGCAGGGTGAGTTTGAGGCGGACCGCGCCGGGCCCGTCGCCCAGTTCGGTACGGCCGACCACCGCGCGCCCCTCGTGCAGCAGTCGGCGGCGCAGCGCCGCGTTGACCCGGTCCGCCTCGACCCGGTCGGCCGGGTCGTGGGGGTCGTGCCCTCGGGGGAGGTAGCGGAAGACCACGGTGGTGAGCACGGGCTCGGCGGCCAATTCCAGGTGCGGGTCGGCCCGGATCGCCGCGGCCGCGTGTCGGGCCAGGTCGTGGCAGCGGTCCACCAACTCGCCCAGCCCGGCCCGGCCGAGCGCACGCAGGGTGACCGCGATCTTGAACACGTCGGCGCGGCGCGTGGTGCGCGGCGAGTTGCCCAACAGGCTGACGTAGCCGGCCCGTTGGTCGTCGTCGGGGTTGAGGTAGGCGGCGCGCTGGGCGAGCGGCCCGAGTAAGGCCGCATCGCGAACCAGGAACACCCCGGCCGCGATCGGCTGCCAGCCGAGTTTGTGCAGGTCCAGGCCCACCGAGTGGGCCCCTTCGAGACCGGTGAGCAGCGGCGTGAGCCGGTCCGAGAACAACGCGCCGCCGCCGTAGGCCGCGTCCACGTGCAACCACGCGCCCGCCGCGCGCGCCACCGCGGCGATCGCCGGCAGCGGGTCGATCGCGCCCAGGTCGGTGGTGCCGGCCGTGGCCACGATCGCCGCGATCCGGTCGTTGCCCGCCCGCACCCGTCCGACCGCGGCCGCCAGCGCGTGCGGGTCCATCCGGTGGTCGGCGTCGGTGGGCACGGTGACCACCGCGTCCTCGCCCAGGCCCAGGTGGCCGGCGCAGCGGCGGATGGAGAAGTGCGCGGCCTGCGAGCACAGGATCCGTCGCCGGCCGACGCCGGGGCCGAGCGCGTCGCGGGCGAGGAGCAGTCCCATCAGGTTGGACTCGGTGCCGCCGCTGGTGATCGTGCCGCCGGCGCCGCCGGGCGGGAAGCCGACCAGGCCGGCGAGCGCGGCCACCACCTCGGCTTCCAGGGCCACCGCCGCCGGCGCCTGGTCCCACGAGTCGAGTGAGGGGTTCAGCGCGGAGGCGATCAGGTCGGCGGCCACCGCGACGGCCAGCGGCGGGCAGTGCAGATGGCCGGCGCAGCGCGGGTCGGCCGGGTCGGCGGACCCCCACGCGAGCAGCGCGGACAACTCGCGCAACGCGGCGAAGTCGCCCACCCCGATGTCCGGCAGCGTCCCGGGCCCCGGGCCCGCCGATGCCGCACCACGCGCGGCCGGCACCGGCCCCGCCGCGCCGGAGCCGAGCACCCGGGCCACCTCGACCGCGACCCCGACCGGCCCACCCGACGGCAACGGCCCACCCCGCGCATCGACCCCGGCGCCCATCGCGCCGAGCGCGACGTCCACCAGCGCCCGCAACGCGTCGGCCCCGGCCACACCCCCCGAGAGCGACACCCCGACGGGGTGCCCCACCCCCCGCCCGGCACTCACACCGACTCCGATCCGACAACCACACACCCGGCCCCCGAGGACCCGAGGCTCCCACCCCCGACACCCTCGAACCCACCACCCGAGGACCCGCTCACTTCGGACCCGGCAACCCCCCACCCGACCCCCGAAAATCGGGTGCTCCCACTTCCGGCACCCTCGAACCCGCCGCTCCCGGACCCGGCCGACTCGGACTCGGACTCGGACTCGACGACCACACACCCGCCACCCGAAGATCCGACACTCGGAGCCCTGGCGCCCTCGGTCCCGACGCCCGGGCATCCGGCGCCCCCAACCCCGGAATCCTCGGACCCGCCACCCGGGGGCCCGGCGGTCGGGCCGCCGTTTCCGGTCCCGGTCGCCCCGTTCGCGGACGCGGGCATCGAGGCTCCGGCACTCGCGAACCCGGCCGCCCCCGGCCCGGAGCCCGCCGCTCCGGCACTCGCGGACGCGGCGCGGGCGCGCCGGGCCGTCCCGGTTCCGGCGCCACCCGGACCGGCGGCCGGGCCGCGGTATCCCACCCCGGCCGCCTCGATGGCCTCGGCCAAACGCTCGAAGACCGCGTCGGCCTGGACCTCGGTCATCGTCAGCGGCGGCAGCAACCGCACCACGCTGTCGTGCCGCCCGCCCAGCTCCACGATCAGCCCCCGGGCCAACGCCTCGCGCCGCACCGCGAGCGCCAGGCCGGGCGCCGCGGGCCGGGCCCCGAGCGCATCCGGCGCCGCGTCGGGCTCGACGATCTCCACGCCGAGCATCAGGCCCCGCCCGCGCACCTCGCCGATCGCGGGCCGCCCGGGCATCAGGCCGCGCAGCGCGCCCGCGAGTCGGGCCCCGACGCGGGCCGCGTGCTCGTGCAGGCGGTGCTCGCGCACGAAGGCGATGGTCGCGGTGCCGGCCGCCATCGCCAGCTGGTTGCCGCGGAAGGTGCCCGCGTGCGCGCCGGGCCACCAGCGGTCGAGCTCGGCCCGGTAGACCACCACGGCCAGCGGCAGGCTGCCGCCGATCGCCTTGGAGACCACCATCACGTCGGGCACCACGCCGGCGTGGTCCACCCCCCACATCGCGCCGGTGCGCCCCAGGCCGGTCTGTACCTCGTCGGCGATCAGCGGAATCCCCCGCTCGGCGGTGAGCCGGCGCAGCTCGCGCAACCACTCGTCGGGCGCCGGCAGCACCCCGCCCTCGCCCTGGACCGGTTCCACGATCATCCCGGCGGGCGTCGGCACGCCGCCGCCGGGGTCGGCGAGCAGCGTGCCCGCGTAGTGCGCGGCGATCCGCGCGCCCTCGGCCCCGCCGACGCCGAACGGGCAGCGGTAGTCCTGCGGGAACGGCAGCCGCACCGTGTCGCCCGTGCCCGCCCCGGTCGCGTCCCGGATCGCGGTGTCGCCGCTCACGGCCAGCGCCCCCGCGGTCATCCCGTGGTAGGCCCCGGTGAACGCGACCACCCCGCGCCGCCCGGTCGCGGTCCGCACCAGCTTGAGCGCCGCCTCCACCGCGTCGGTGCCGGCCGGCCCGCAGAACTGGATGCGCCCGTCGCGCGCCAACTCCGCCGGCAGCGTGGCGAACAACTCCTCGACGAACCGGTCCTTGACGGGGGTGGCCAGGTCGAGCACGTGCAGCGGCGCACCGGTGTCGAGCACGCCCCGGATCGCGGCGAGCACCACGGGGTGGTTGTGGCCCAGGGCCAGCGTGCCGGCGCCGGAGAGGCAGTCGAGGTAGCGCCGCCCGTCCGCGCCCTCCACGGTCATGCCGCGGGCCCGCACCGGCACGATCGGCAACGAGCGCGCGTAGGTGCGGGCCGAGGACTCGCGGGCGGCCTGCCGCCGCAGGATGCCCGGCGCGTCGGCGCTCGTGGTCCCCGAGCGCTGCCGGCCGATCGCCGCGCCGACCTGCCCCCCGCCATCGGGGCTCACGGCGTCGGCGGGCGGTCCGAGCGGGGTCGGGTCTGGGGCACCGGAGCGGTCGTCCGGCCTGGTCAGGGCGGCGGTCATGACTGCGGCACCTCCACGAGGGCGATCGGAAACTTAGGTAAGGCTTACCTTTGCACGACAGCGGATCGCAGCGCCATCACCACAAAGAGTGACGCTCGTCGAATCGACGACTCCCTTGCTGACAACGACCGAACGGCCGCCCGATCACGGGCGGCGGTCCCTCCGATACTGTCGACCGGCACACACCGGGGGGCGCACACGGGGAGGTAGGCGCTTGACGCGCGGCGTTCGCACGCTGTTCGTCACGCTGACGGTGGCGGTGTCGCTGCTGGTGACGGGCACCGTCATGGCACTGACACTGGGCGGCGTCGGCACCGACGACGGCCACGGCCGGGGGCCGGCGGCACTCGCCGATCCGGGCGATCCCGCGCACTGGACCCCGGAGCGGATGAGTCGGGCCAAACCGCGCGAGCCGCGCGGCAACGAGGAGGGCCCGGCCGTACCCCTGCCCTCGCCCGACCCCGGACGCACCGGGGCACCGATCGGCCCCGAACCGCTGCCCGACGTGCTCGCCGAGGCCAAACCGCCCCCGGTACAGGCCCGCGCGGTCCCCCGCCCGTACACCGGCGAGGCCGGCACGGTCGCCGTCGGCAAACTGTTCTTCGAGGCCCCCGACGGCCCCTCCGTCTGCTCGGGCACCGTGATCGCCGACCCCAAGCGGCCCGGCCGCAGCAACCTGGTGTGGACCGCCGGCCACTGCGTACACGCCGGACGCGGCGGCACCTGGTTCAACAGCCTGCAATTCGTACCCGCGTTCAACAGCAGCGGCCAGGCCACCCTCGCCAACCTCGGCAACCCCGGCCCGGTCGCCCCCTTCGGCCAGTGGTGGGCGACCTCCGTGGCCACCTCCGACCAGTGGCGCGCCGGCGGCACCAACGCCACCTCCGCCGCCACGTCGTACGACTACGCGGTGGTCGAGGTGAAGAACCCCGACCGCAGCGGACCCAGCCTGGAGGAGGCGGTCGGCCGCGCCCTGCCCGTGTGGTTCGACGCCCCGCGCGAGCTGGCCGAGGCCGGCACCTACGGCTATCCGCAGGACGCCCCCTTCGACGGCCTGACCATGTTCGGCTGCGCCCAGGCCCCGCGCCGGATGACCGTCGACCCGAACACCCCGCCCCTGCTGCGGATCGGCTGCACCATGACCGCCGGCGCCAGCGGCGGCGGCTGGTACGCCACCGCCCCCGACGGCACGCTGTGCCTGATCGGGAACAGTGCGCTCGGCGGCGCCGGCCACACCTGGATCGCCGGCCCCTACCTGGACCAGGAGGCCCGCCGCATGCTGGACAACCTCAAGCGCAAGCGCTGACCCGGCCGGACACGACGAAGGCCCGGGTCGCGGACGCGACCCGGGCCCTCACCATCCGACGATCAGCGCGTGACCACCACGAACCGCTCCAGCTCGGCCGCGAGTTGCCGGCCCACCCGGGCATGCAGCCAGGTGCCCGACTCGCGGTGCTCGGTGCCGAGCAGCTCACCGCTCGCGTGCACCTTGGCCACCAGGTCGCCGCGCTCGTACGGCACGACCACCTCGACCTCGACGTCGGGACGCGGCAGTTCCTCGTCGATCAGCGCGAGCAGCTCGTCGATGCCCTGTCCGGTGCGGGCGGACACCACGATCGCGTGCTTCTCCCGACGGAGCAGCCGCGCCAACACCTCCGGATCGGCCGCGTCGGCCTTGTTCACCACCACGATCTCCCGCACGCGGTGTGCGTCGACCTCGGTGAACACCTCACGCACGGCCGCCAGTTGGGCCTCCGGCGTGGGGTCGGAGCCGTCCACCACGTGCAGGATCAGGTCGGCGTCGGCGACCTCCTCCAGGGTGGACCGAAACGCCTCGACCAGCTGGTGCGGCAGGTGGCGCACGAAACCGACCGTGTCCGCCAGCGTGTAGCCGCGTCCGCTGGGCGTCTCCGCCCGACGCACCGTCGGATCCAGCGTGGCGAACAGCGCGTTCTCCACCAGCACGCCCGCGCCGGTCAACCGGTTCAGGATCGAGGACTTGCCGGCGTTGGTGTAACCCGCAATGGCCACCGAGGGAACCGCGTTGCGGCGGCGCTCCTGGCGCTTGGTGTCGCGGGCCTTCTTCATGTCCGCGATCTCGCGGCGCATCTTGGCCATCTTCTCCCGGATGCGCCGACGATCGGTCTCGATCTTCGTCTCACCGGGACCACGCGTGGCCATGCCACCACCGCCGCCGCCACCCATCTGGCGCGACAGCGAGGCACCCCAGCCGCGCAGGCGCGGCAACATGTATTGCATCTGCGCCAGCGAGACCTGCGCCTTGCCCTCTCGGGACTTGGCGTGCTGGGCGAAGATGTCCAGGATCAGCGCCGTGCGGTCCACGACCTTGACCTTGACGACGTCTTCCAGCTGGATGAGCTGACCGGGCGTCAGTTCACCGTCGCAGACCACGGTGTCCGCGCCGGTGGCGATCACCACGTCGCGCAGTTCGCGGGCCTTGCCGGAGCCGATGTAGGTCGCCGGGTCGGGCTTGTCGCGGCGCTGGATCAGTCCGTCCAGCACCTCCGAGCCCGCGGTCTCCGCGAGCGCGGCGAGTTCCTTGAGCGAGTATTCGGCGTCGGCGGCGGTTCCGTCGGTCCAGACCCCGACGAGGACCACCCGTTCCAGGCGAAGCTGTCGGTATTCGACCTCGGTGACGTCGGTCAGCTCGGTGGAGAGACCGACCACCCGGCGCAGCGCGCTGCGCTCGTCACGGTCGAATTGGTCGCCGTCGTAGTCGACCGGACGACCCCCGACGTCATCGCCCGGTCCGAATCCGTCGAAGGCCGCTCCGTCGTCGAAGCCGTCGGCGTCGTCGAAATGGGGAGTCGAGTCCGTGTCGTCGTGTCCGGCGCGGTGTGAGCGAGAAGTCATATCGTCCTGTTCAACGTAGTCGGCGGGCCGCTCCATTCCCCGAAGCGGCCGTCACGATGGTCCCACGAGGGTCCGGGCTCGGGCATCCGGGTTTTCGGCCGGTTCGCCCGAAGCGAACCGGGACGCGGCCCGCCGCGTTCTCACGAGGTCAGCAGTCGGGCCTGCCCGACTTCGGTGCGCACCTTGATCTTGTGCGGCGACTGGTCGTTGCGCGAGACCTTGACGTCGCTGTCGCCGATCGTGGTGGACACATCCGCCGCGTACTGCTGCCCGCCGGGCACCCGCACCGTCGCGCGACCCGCGTCGGTCTTGGCGCTGACGTCGGAGGGCGCCTTGGTGAAGGTCATGTCGATCGAGCCCGCGCTCGTCTGCGCGGTCACCTTCGCCGAGGTGATCCCCTCGCCGTCGATTTTGCCCGCGCTGGTGTGCAGGTTGAGCGTCCCGGTCACATCGCGCAGCGTCACGTTGCCCGCGTCGGTGCGGATGTCGAGCGCGGCGCCGCCGCGCGGGATGGTCACCTCGTACGCCACGAAGCAGGCCTTCTTGCTCGCGCAGTCGTAGTCCAGGACCAACTGGCCGCTGCCGTCCACGTTGTGCGTGGTCGTCGGCGCGGTCTTGTCGTAATGCTGTTTCTCGGTCACCTTGACCACGTTGACGTCGCCCTCGGTCACCTTGACGTTGCCCGCCGCGCTGTCCACCTTGAGCGACTTCACGCTCTGTGTGACGTCGTAGGACGTGGTCTTCTTCTCCGCGTCGTGATCGGTGTCCACGTTGAACTCGCACGCGGTCAGCACCAGCGGAAGCGCGACGAGCGGGACGAGCAGGGCCAGACGACGGTTGCGGGCAGCCATAAGGGTCTCCTTGGGTCGGGGCGGGGTACGCCGCCCGAACGCACGACCACTCCCCCGCTGTCCTCTTGCCCTCCAGGCTAGGAAGCACCCCTGTTCCCCGCGTCGGTCCGGCGTCGGGTTGGCCGGCTCCTTCCCTGGCAGGAGGCGACCCCGAGGCACTCCACCTCCGGGCAGGGCCCGCCTCGGGGTTCTCCCGGACCCCGGTACCGGTACCGGTACCGCCGGTCAGTGCGCCAGCCGCGCGCCCAAGGCCGGTGCCAGCGCCGCGAATTCGGCCGACTCGGCATCGTCGAGCACGGCATACGCGGCCGCCACCAGCTCGTCCGTGGTGTCCTCCGCGGCCTGTCGGCGTGCCGTCAGCTCGTCCGTGACCTGCGGAAACGGCTCGGTGTGGCCGTAAAACTCGAGGTAGGGGCTCGCCTCGGCCACCTGTGCCTCCACCGCGGTCAGGCGATGTGCAGCCAGGGCCAGGATGTGCAGCCCGCCGCGGTGCTCGCGCAGCGTCTGGAGGTTCTGCGCGAGCAGAGCGGGCGCATCATCCGGAAGAGGTACACCGCGCCAGGCCGAGTACAGCGGGGCCAGCGCGCCCAGGTCGTTCGCCCGCACGATCGTGGTGGTGATCTCCGCCAGCCGGGCGGTCTCCGGCAGGTCGGCGAGGTGCTCGCGCCCCCAGTCGCGGGCACATTCGGCGTACAGCGCGCCGACCCGCTCGGGCGGCGCGACCTTCCTGCCGCCCTGCCACAGCGGAAGCAGCGCGTCGGCGGTGAAGTGATGGAACGCGGCGACCACCGCGGCGTCGTCGACGTCACCGAGCACCCCGCCGCGGCCGGCGACGTAGAGCGTCACGCCGTCCAGCCCCAGTTCGGCGCCGCGCGCGACGGTGTGCGGCGCGAAGAAGAACGCCGCGGCCGCCTGCACCGTCGTCTTGACCGCGCGGGTGGTCTCGCGGGCGGTGTCCATGCTGCTCATGCTCGTGTCTCCCCGGGGACGACCTTGCTTGACCGTGTCAGGCAAGACCTATCACGGCGGATCGAATAAGCGCAGGTGTTCGGACACCGGCTCCGCGACGCCCGCACCGGGGTCACAGGCGGGCGAGGTCGACCCGTCCCTCGGCGACGATCACGGCCGGGCCGGTCATCTCGATGTGCCCGTCCACCCGCTCGGTGATCACCAGGCGCCCGCCGGGCACGTCCACCGTGTAGGTGACGGGCTCGCCGGTGACCGAGGGCTCCGCGCCGTCGGCGCGCGCCGCGGCGACCATCACCGCACACGCGCCCGTGCCGCAGGACCGGGTCTCCCCCGAGCCGCGCTCGTGCACCCGCATGGCCACGTGCCCCGGCGCCCGGCGCACCACGAACTCGACGTTGACCCCGTGCGGATAGGCCCCCGCGGGCGTCACGGTCGGCGCGGTGTACAGGGTGCCCGCCTGGGCCAGGTCCTCGACGAAGACCACCGCGTGCGGGTTGCCCATGTCCACGTTGGTGGCCGGGCGCACCCGTCCCTCGACGTCGACCCCGATGCCCTCGGAACCGGGCAGCCGGGCCGGGCCCATGTCCACGGTGACCGGGCCCTCGGCGGACACGGTGACCGCCTTGACCCCACCGCGCGTGGCCACCCGCAACTCGCCCGCCTCGGCCAGGCCCCGCTCGACCAGGAACCGTGCGAACACCCGCACGCCGTTGCCGCACATCTCCGCGATCGAGCCGTCGCCGTTGCGGTAGTCCATGAACCACTCGGCCTCGCCGGCCAGGTGCTCGGCGGCCGGATCCTTGGCCGCGCGCACCACCCGGAGCACCCCGTCGCCGCCGATGCCCGCCCGCCGGTCGCACAGCGCGGCGACCTGCGCGGCGGACAGGTCCAGTTCGCCGTCGGCGTCCGGCACGATGACGAAGTCGTTCTCGGTGCCGTGCCCCTTGAAGAAGTGCAAAGTGCTCACTCCGCAATCCTAGGGCGGACCACGCGCGAGCGGCCTCGGCGGATTC
>NZ_JBSHGZ010000043.1:0-98424 GCF_053618075.1 Embleya sp. NPDC055664 | reverse complement strand
CTACTCCACCGTCACCACCACACCCATCGACGGCACCCACCTCACCCCCCAACACTGGTACACCAACCTCCGCACCACAGTCCGCTTCCAAGAAACCGTCGAAGCCCTCCTCACCGACGGACACACGCTCTTCATCGAGACCAGCCCGCACCCGGGACTGACGGCTGCCATCGACGAGACCATCGAGGCGCGCACTCCGAGCGTCCGGGCCGCCACCGTCGCCACCCTGCGCCGTGGGCAGGGTGATCTGCGCCAATGGCACACCGCCCTCGCACACGCCCACGTACTCGGCGCCGACGCGATCGCGCCGACCTCCGCCGTGCCGGACGGCGATCTACCCACCTACCCGTTTCGGCGGGACACCTTCTGGCTCACCGCGCCCCGGCGGCGGGACACGGGTGGGTCGGGCCGGAGTACGACGAGTCATCCCTTCCTCGACGCCGCCGTGCACATTGCCGACACCGGCGCGCTCGTGCTCACCGGGCAATTGTCCACGGCCGACCATCCCTGGCTCGCCGACCACGCGGTCCACGAGACCGTCCTGCTGCCGGGCACGGCCTTCGTCGAGATGGCCGTCTTCGCCGGTGCCGGGGTCGGATGTGATCGGGTGGCGGAGCTGACCCTGGAGGCGCCGTTGCCGCTGCCCGGCACCGGGGCGGTGCAACTGCAACTCGTGGTCGAGTCGCCGCGCGAGGACGACGAGCGGCGGGCCGTGAGCGTGTACTCCCGGTCCGAGCCGAGCGAGCGCGATGCCGCGGCCGACGTGCCCTGGACCCGGCATGCCACGGCGATCGTGGAGCCGGAATCCGCCGACGATCCTGGCCCTGCCGTGGCGCCGATCGATGCCTGGCCCCCGGCGGACGCGCGGGCGCTCGACGTCGACGCGCTCTACCGTGACCTCACCGCGACGGGCTACGGCTATGGGCCCGTCTTCCAGGGGGTCCGGGCCGCCTGGCGGCTCGGGGACCGCGTGTTCGCCGAGATCGAGCGGACCGAGGAGGACGCCGACGCCGAACCGGCCTTCGTGCTCCACCCGGCGCTGTTCGACGCGGCCCTGCACGCCGGGCTCGTGCCGGCGGACGACACCTCGACCCGACCGGGATCACCCCGGCTGCCCTTCGTGTGGAGCGGCGTGCGCCTGCACGGTTCGACGGCCACGGCCTTGCGGGTGCGGCTGAGCCCGACGGGTACCGACGCACTGCGGGTGGACGTCTTCGACACCGACGGCACACCCGTCGCCACGGTGGCCTCGCTCGCGCTGCGGCCGTTGCCGGCGGGGCAGTTGACGGCGGCATCGGTCGGTGACGACCTGTATGCCCTGGACTGGCCGGCCCGGTCCGGCGGCGGAGGCCGACCACCCGAGTCCTGGGCGGTGCTCGGGGACGACGAGCCGCGAACGGCCGCGCTCGCGGCGCCGGCTACGGAAGCAGACCCGCCCGGGCGGTACCCGGACGTCGCCGCGCTGGCCGAGTCCGTCGGTGCGGGAGCCGCGCTCCCGGCGGCGGTGCTGTTCGCGGTGCCCGAGGGTGACCCGGGCCTCGATGTCCCGGCGCGCGTGGGCGCAGTCGTGCGGCAGGTGTTGGCGCAGACGCAGGCGTGGCTGCGCGAACCCGCCTTCGCCGAGGCCCGGTTGGTCGTCGTGACGCGGGGCGCGGTGGCCACCGGCGCCGACGACCGCGTGCGCGACCTCGCCGGCGCGGCGGTGTGGGGCCTGCTCCGCTCCGCGCAGGCAGAGCAGCCGGGCAGGTTCGTGCTGCTGGATCTGGACGACCACGAGGCGTCCGCCGGCGGCCTGACCGGCGCGCTCACGGACGTCGACGAGCCGCAACTGGCCCTGCGCGCGGGGACGATCCGGGTGCCCCGGCTGGTCCGGGCCACCGCGTCCGGGCCGGAGCCGGAGCACCCACCGGTGCGCTTCGACCCGGCCGGCACGGTACTGATCACCGGCGGCTCCGGCACCCTCGCCGCACTGACCGCACGGCATCTGGTCGCCGAACACGGCGTACGCCGGCTGGTGTTGGCCGCCCGGCGCGGTGGGCAGGCGCCCGGCGTGGGCGAGTTGGTGTCGGAACTCGCCGAAGCGGGCGCCGAGGTCGACGTCGTGGCCTGCGACGTGGCCGACCGTACGCAACTCGCCGCGCTGCTCGCGGGGATCCCGACCGAGCAGCCGCTGAGCGCCGTCGTACACGTCGCGGGCGTCCTGGACGACGCCACGATCGACGCGCTCACCCCGGAGCGGGTCGACACGGTGCTGCGGCCCAAGGTCGACGCCGGGTGGTGGCTGTACGAGGCGACCCGCCGTCTCGACGGTGTGCCGCTCGTGTTGTTCTCCTCCGTCACCGCGACGCTCGGCAGCGCCGGGCAGGGCAACTACACCGCCGCGAACGCGTTCCTGGACGCGCTCGCCCACCACGACGGGGCAGGCGGCCCGGTGCTGTCGCTCGCGTGGGGCCTGTGGGCGCAGGCCGGCGGCATGACCGCCCACCTGGATCGGGTGGACACGGCCAGGATGGCCAGGAACGGCATCGCTCCGCTGCCCGCCGACCGGGGCCTGGCACTGTTCGACGCGGCGCTGCGCGGCGACCGGCCCGCACCGGTGGCGGCCGTGTTGGATCGGTCGGCGCTGCGCGCCCAGGCCGTCGCCGGGCTGCTTCCGGCCGTGCTGCGCGAGATGGTGCGCATCCCCGCGCGGCGGGCCGCCCGGGCGGGCGCCGAGGGTACCTGGGCCGGCCGCGTCGCCGCGTTGGCGCCGGCCGATCGGCTCGCCGAGATCGGCGAGTTGGTCCGCGCGAACGTGGCCACCGTGCTCGGGCACACCGACGCCGGTCGCGTCGACGGCGCACGGGCGTTCAAGGAGGCCGGTTTCGACTCGCTGACGTCGGTGGAACTGCGCAACCGCCTCGCCGCCGCGACCGGACTGCGGCTGTCCGCGACGCTGGTCTTCGACCATCCCACCCCGGACGCGGTGGCCCGCCACCTCGCGGAGTCGGTCGTCGACGCGCGGCCGGCCCCGGCCGGGGCGACACCGCCGACCCGGCCGGCCGAGTGGGCCGACGAACCCATCGCGATCGTCGCGATGTCGTGCCGCTACCCGGGCGGCGTCACCTCCCCCGAGGACCTGTGGCGGCTCGTGGCCGGCGGCGTGGACGCCATCGGCGAATGGCCGCGCGGACGCGGCTGGGACACGACCGAACTGTTCGACCCGGACCCCGACCGGGCGGGCAAGAGTTACTCCACCCGAGGCGGCTTCCTGCACGACGCGGACCGATTCGACGCCGACCTGTTCGGGATCAGCCCGCGCGAGGCACTGGCCACCGACCCCCAGCAGCGCCTGCTCCTGGAAACCGGCTGGGAGGCGTTCGAACGCGCCGGCATTCCGCACGCGTCGTTGCGCGGCAGCCGTACCGGAGTGTTCGTCGGCGTGATGTACAACGACTACGGCTCGCGGATCAGGCAGGCGCCGGCCGGCTTCGAGGGATACCTGGGCAACG
Organism: Embleya sp. NPDC055664; assembly: GCF_053618075.1. Classification (NCBI taxonomy): domain Bacteria; kingdom Bacillati; phylum Actinomycetota; class Actinomycetes; order Kitasatosporales; family Streptomycetaceae; genus Embleya; species Embleya sp. NPDC055664. The sequence continues at coordinate 94,933 of NZ_JBSHGZ010000043.1, read as the reverse complement.
GCAGCGCGCACAGCGTCGCCTCCGGCCGCGTCGCGTACACCTTCGGCCTCGAAGGGCCGGCGATCAGCGTCGACACCGCGTGCTCGTCCTCGCTGGTCGCGCTGCACCTGGCGGTACAGGCACTGCGTCAGGGGGAGTGCTCGCTCGCGCTCGCCGGCGGGGTGACGGTGATGTCGACGCCCAGTGTGTTCATCGAATTCAGCCGCCAGCGCGGGATGGCGCCCGACGGCCGCTGCAAGTCGTTCTCGGCGGACGCCGACGGCGCCGGCTGGTCGGAGGGCGTCGGCATGCTGCTGGTCGAACGCCTCTCGGACGCCCGGCGCAACGGACACCCGGTGCTCGCCGTGGTACGCGGCACGGCGGTCAACCAGGACGGCGCCAGCAACGGGTTGACCGCGCCCAACGGCCCGTCGCAGCAGCGGGTGATCGGGCAGGCGCTGGCCGCGGCGGGGCTCAGCGGCGCCGACGTCGACGCGGTCGAGGCACACGGCACCGGCACCACACTCGGCGACCCGATCGAGGCCCAGGCGATCCTGGCCACCTACGGCCGCGAGCACACCGATGCCCGGCCGCTGTGGCTGGGCTCGCTCAAGTCCAACATCGGTCACGCGCAGGCCGCCGCCGGCGTCGGCGGGGTGATCAAGATGGTGTCGGCGATGCAGCACGGCCTGCTGCCCCGCACGCTGCACGCGGACCGGCCGTCGCCGCACGTCGACTGGTCCGACGGGACGGTCCGCCTGCTCACCGAGGAACAGCCGTGGCCCGCCGCGGACCGCCCGCGCCGTGCGGCGGTGTCCTCCTTCGGGATCAGCGGCACCAACGCCCACGTGATCGTCGAGCAGGCCGCGCAGGACCCGCGACCGGCCCCGCCGCGCGCGGACCCCGCCCCTGCGACATCGGCCTGGATCCTGTCCGCCCGCACCGCCGAGGCGCTGCCGGCCCAGGCCGAACGGCTGCTGGAGTGGCTGGCCGAGGAACCCGAGCCGCACCCGGCCGACATCGCGCTGTCGCTGGCCACCACCCGCTCACTCCTGGAACACCGCGCGGCCGTCGTCGGCACCGACCACGCGCAACTGCTCCGGGGCCTGAGCGCGCTGGCCGGTGGCGAACGCTCGCCCGACGTACTGCGGGCCGTGGCCGGGCCGCCCGGTCGCACCGCCGTGCTGTTCACCGGCCAGGGCAGCCAGCGTCCGGGCATGGGGCGGGAACTGTACGAGAGCGAGCCGGTGTTCGCCGCGGCGTTCGACGCGGTCCGCGCCGAACTCGACCCGCTCCTGGACCACCCCCTGCGCGAGGTGGTGTTCGCCGAACCCGGCAGCCCACAGGCGGCCCTGCTCGAATCGACCCGCTACGCCCAGCCCGCGCTGTTCGCCCTGGAGACCGCGCTGTACCGGCTGGTGGAGCACTTCGGCTTCACCCCCGACGCGGTGATCGGCCACTCGCTCGGCGAACTGACCGCCGCGCACGTCGCGGGGGTGCTGTCGCTGCGGGACGCGTGCGTCCTGGTCGAGGCGCGCGGACGGCTGATGCACAGCGCCACCGAGGGCGGTGCGATGCTCGCCATCGGCGCCGCCGAACACCTCGTGCGCCCCCACCTGGACGCGTACGCCGGGTCGCTGAGCCTGGCCGCGGTCAATGGCCCCGAGGCGGTGGTGGTCTCCGGCGACGCCGAGGCCGCCGACGCCCTGGCCAGGACGTTCCGGGCGCAGGGGATACGGACCAAGCGGCTGCGGGTCGGCCGCGCGTTCCACTCGCCGCACATGGACCCGATCCTGGCGGCGTTTCGCCGGGTCGCCGAGGGCGTGGACTACCGCACCCCGGCCATCCCCGTGGTCTCCAACCTCACCGGCCGGATCGCGACCCCGCAGGAACTCGCCTCCCCCGAACACTGGGTGCGGCACGTTCGGGAAACGGTCCGCTTCCACGACGGGCTGCATGCCCTGCGCGAGCACGGCGTCGACTCCTGCCTGGAGTTGGGTCCGGACCCGGTGCTCACGGCGATGGTCCGGGACACGTTCGACGAGCAGGGGCCCACATCCGTCGCGGTGCTGGGCGCCGGTCGGCCGGAAGGGGACACCCTGACCCGGGCGCTGGCCGCGGTACACCTGCGCGGAGGCGCCGTCGACTGGGCCGTGCCCCTCGCCCGACGCGGGGCCCGGCCGATCCCGCTGCCGACCTACGCGTTCCGGCGCACGCGGTACTGGCTCGACCAGCCCGCCGCCGCCGACGCGGCCTCGGCCGGGCAGGACACCGCCGACCACCCGCTGCTCGGCGCGGCGATCGAGGTCGCCGACGGCGGCGAACTCCTGTTGACCGGGCGGCTCTCGCTCGCGGACCGCCCCTGGCTGGGCGACCATCGGTTGCACGGCCTCGCGCTGCTGCCCGCCTCCGCACTGGTCGATCTGGCGACGCGTGCCGCAGAGCGGGTGGGCTGCGCCCTGATCGAGGAACTCACCCTGCACACACCGCTGATCCTCCCGGAGGAGGGCACCGTGCGGCTGCAGGTGGTGGTTCGGGCCCTGGAGGCGGGTCGGCACTCGATCACCGTGCACAGCCGCCCCGAGGGCGCGTCGGTCGGGCCCGACGCGCCGACCTGGACGCGGCACGCCGACGGCGTACTCGCGCCGCGCGCCGTCACAGGCACGGCGGCGCAGCCGCACACGACGCTCACCGCCGCGTGGCCCCCGCCGGGAGCGACACCGCTCGACCTCCGGGACCTGGACGAGCGGTTGGTCGACGCGGGTGTGGACTACGGGCCCGCCTTTCAGGGGGTGCGGGGCGTGTGGCGGCACCCGGACGGAAGTACCTACGCCGAGGTTCGGCTGCCCGCCGAGACCGCGCCGGAGGCCCGGACGTTCGGGATCCACCCCGCACTTTTGGACGCCGCGCTGCGACCGCTCGCGCTCGGCGATCCGCAATCCGGGCCGGCACAGGCCGACCGGGTACGCCTGCCCTTCGCGTGGAGCGGGGTGGAACTGTACGCGAGTGGTGCCGTCGAGGCCCGCGTGCGGATCGCGCCCGGCGACGCGGAGGACTCCGTCGGCGTCGAACTGGCCGACGAGCAGGGCGCGTTGATCGCCCGAGCCGAAGCGCTGGTGCTGCGCGCGCTGCCCGCCGACGCACTCGGCCCGGCCCGCGCGGACGGCGCCGGGCTGTACCGGGTCGAGTGGAGTGCGGTAGCGGGATTCGCCGGGCGCGGAGACCGGCCCGCCGCCGTCGTGGACCTGCGATCGGAGTCGGCGGCCGGTCGGGGCGCACCGCCCGAGCGGACCCGCGCCGCGGCGTTGGTCGCGGTCGAGCGGTTGACGCAGTGGCTCGGTGACGACGCCGCATCCGATGTTCCCCTGGTCGTGCTGACGTCCGGGGGAGTGGCGGTGCATCCCGGTGAGGTGGCGGATCCGGTCGTCGCCGCCGTGTGGGGACTGGTGCGCAGCGCGCAGGCCGAACACCCCGGCCGGATCACCCTGCTCGACCTCGAAGCGGGAGCCGAGACCGCGGACGGCATCGAAGCGGCCGCAGTGTCCCCGGAACCACAGATCGCGGTGCGCGGCGGCGTGCCGTACGCGCCCCGCCTGGTGGCGCGGCGTCCCGAACCGGCCCGGGGCGAGGCGGTGTCGTTCCCGAACGAGGGCACCGTCCTGGTCACCGGCGCCACCGGGCTCCTGGGCGGACTGCTCACCCGACACCTGGTGCACGCGCACGGCGTGCGTCATCTGCTGCTCGTCGGCCGTCGAGGGCCGCAGGCCCCGGGCGCGCGGGAGCTGCTCGCCGAACTCGTCGAGGCGGGGGCCGAGGTCACGATGGCGGCGTGCGACGTGAGCGACGCCGAGGCGCTGGCAGGGCTGCTCGACACGCTGCCGGCCGCGCATCCGCTGACGGCCGTCGTACATCTGGCCGGTGTCCTGGACGACGGCGTACTCACCGGTGTGACCGGGCCCCGGCTCGACGCGGTGCTGCGGCCGAAGGCGGGCGCGGCCTGGAACCTGCACCGGTTGACCGAGGGACGGGACCTGTCGGCCTTCGTGCTCTTCTCCTCGATCGCGGCCACCGTGGGCACGCCGGGGCAGGCGAACTACGCCGCCGCCAACGCGTTTTTGGACGCGTTGGCCGGACAACGCGCCGCCGAGGGGCTGCCCGCGTTGTCGATCGGTTGGGGCCTGTGGGACGAGGGCGGGATGGCGGGTGCGCTCGGGGACGTCGACCGGGCCCGGTTGGCCCGCTCCGGCATCGCGCCGATGTCCGCGGCCGCCGGGCTGGCGCTGTTCGACGCCGCCCTGGGCGCGGGTGAGCCCACGCTGGTCGCGGCGCGGCTGGACACCTCCGGTGGCGCGGACGAGTCCGGGTTCCCGGGGTTGCCCACGATCCTGCGCCGGGCCGTGCGCACGCCGGTGCGAAGCCGCGCGGCGGACGCCGGCGAGGCGGCCGGGCCGGCGGGGCCGGTGCTCGCGGGTCTGGACGGCGAGCAGCGCGAGTCGGTGCTGATCGACATGGTCCGACAGGAGGTCGCGGACGTGCTCGGCCATCCGGATCCCGGCACCGTGGACACGCGACGCGGACTCCAGGACCTCGGACTCGACTCGCTGACTGCGGTGGAGTTGCGCAATCGGCTCTCCGCGCGGGTGGGACTGCGGCTGCCGACCACGATCGTCTTCGACCATCCGAACGTGGCGGCGCTGGCGGCCAGGGTGGGCCTGCTGCTGACCCCCGAGGCCGCGCCCGGGGAGGCAGAGGTGTTGGCGGAGGAACTGCACCGCCTGGAGGCGCTGTTGGCGCGGACCGGCGTGGACCGGCAGGAGCATGCCCGGATCGGGTCCCGGCTGCGGAGTCTGCTGCGCGTGTGGGATCGCACGACACCGATCGGCGAGGCGGACACGGACGACGAGAGCGCGTTGGCCGACGTCGGCGACGACGAGTTGTTCCGGGCGCTGGACGACGAGCTGGGCGTGTCGACGGGGGACTGAGGAGGGGGTACACGAAGCCGGGCCGCACCCGTGAACGTGGGTGCGGCCCGGCGAGTCATGCTCGCCGGCGTCGGATCAGCCGACGGTGGCGAGGTCGTAGATGTCCTTCAGAGTTCGCGCCTCCAGGGCGTCCGGCAGGGATACCTGGCGGCCGGTTTCCCGCTCCAACACGGTGACCAGGGCCAGCAGGTGTACCGAGTCCCAGCCCGGCACTTGGTCGAAGTCCTCCCGTACCACCTCGGCGGTGACCGGCAGGCCGAGCGAGTCGCGGAGCACCAGGACGAAGTCGTCGAGGGTCATCACAGTTGCGTCCTCCCGATGCTTCCGCTCAGCCGCAGGTGTCGCGGCCGCTCGGGGACATGGATCAGGTCGTGCCGGAATCGGATCGTGCCGTCGTCGTCGACACTCTCCGTCTCGAAGCCGTTGCGCGGGTAGAAGTCCCGCACCTTGTCGTTCTTCGCGGACGGCCGGTAGGTCGCCAGCACCTGTCGCGCGCCCTCGGCGCGGGCGTGTTCGAGCAGGGCGCCCAGGCACGCCGACTCGATGCCCCGCGAGAACACCCGGCAACTGAGCAGGAAGTTCTCGATGCGCCAGACACTTTCGTCCCGGTCCACGAACCGGTCCACGAACACCGCGCCGACCAGCCCGTTGTCGCCGAACCGGTCGCCGGATCGGATGCCGAGCACCAGTGTCCGCGCCGCCGCCGCACGCTCTTCCACGTCTGACTGTCCCAGACGTTCGGTCGTGAGGTTGAACTGGTTGGTGCGCAACGTCAGTTGCGCGACGCGCGCCACCTGCGTCGGCGTCACCTCGGCGAATTCCACTTCGATGCCCAGGCCCGCCAGGTAGTCGTCGATCGAGGCGAAGCTGTCGAGGAAGTCCTTGCGCTGCGACTCCTCGCGATATCTGGCCGGGCGGGCGACGTCCTCGACGGTGACCTCGCGGACGTCGAACCAGCCGTCCGCGAGCAGGCGTTGTACGTGCGTCGCCGGATCGCCGTCGAGCCGGACGACCGCCACCTCGGGCAACTCCCGGGCGACCAACCCGCATTCGTAGGGGCTGTCATCGGCGAAGACGAGGCTGTCCAGGCCGATGTTGAGATCGGCGGCCAGGGAGCGCAGATTGTCGTGCTTGGGTGCCCAGTCGGCCACGATCCGAACGAAGTCCTCCTCGCCGAGGGTCATCTCGGGGTGCTCGCGCAGCACCTCCCGGACCGGTTCGAGATCGTTCTTGCTGACGGCGGCGAGCAGCACGCCCTGGGCGGACAATTGCAGCGCGGTGCGCTGCACGGCGCGAAACGCCTCGCCCCGATAGCTCCCGGCGACCTCGATCCCCTCGGGTCCGTCATCACCGAGCACACCTCCCCACACGGTGTTGTCCAAGTCGAGAACCAGACACTTGCGGGCCCGTCCGGACAGGCCCCGGGCCAGGTGGGCGAGTTCCCGGGTGTAGCCGGCGGTCAACTCGGGGGAGAGGTGCGTCCCGGTGTACGTGCTCAGCCGTACGTCCCGGCCGGGCAGCCCCGAGCCGATCAACGGTTCCAGATCGAGCACGATCAACCGCGGATGGTCCTCCATCAGGCGCAACACCCGCGCGTTGGCCTCGCGCCACAGCGCGCCCAGCCGGGCCCGTGAGCGGTGGTCCACCAACTGCGCGACGTACTCTCGGGGAAGCGGCAGCGTGTTGTACACGAGCGTGCCGTGCCCCACCGCCTCGAACGTGTCGGCCAGCGCGGTCAACCGGCGCTCGGTGGCCGCCAGCGCCGATTCCACGTGCTCCGGTCCCCAGGGCACCGGCACCTCGTCGAACACGACCGTGTGGTCGAGCAGACAGGCCACCAGGTCGGGGCGGGCCGCGTACAGCGCGCTGTTCGGATCGGACAGTTCGAAGACGTAGGCGTCGAAATCGGTGATGTGCGGACGCAACAGCAGCCCGTGTCGGGCTAGTTCGGCGGTGAGCGACGGGGTGACCCCGGTGACGGTGCCGTGGCCGGTGACCGCGACCGAAACCACCGGAGTCCGTGGATGCAGTTCCACCACCTCGTCCACCGAAAGCCGGGACAACACCCGGCCCGCGTCGACGAGTTCGGGCGGCGGTAAGTCACGCAGCAGGCCGGGTATCCGGGGATACTCGGCGGCCAATCGGTGCTGTCGATGCAGGTCTCGGAAGGTGTATTCGAGCGGATCGCCCACAGGCGCGGCCGCGGTGCGGTTCATGTGAGAGACAACCCTTCGATCGTGCGACCGCGATCAGCTGGCCACCGGCTCGTCGAGGACATCGTCGGAGACGAGGATCGCCTGGTGCAGATTGCGCAGCGACCGGCACGGCTCCAACCCCAACTGCGAATGCAGCACCCCACGCGCCAACTGGTAGACCTGCAGGGCTTCGGCCTGCCGCTCGGAGCGGTACAGCACCAGCATCAACTGCCGGTAGAACGCCTCACGCAGGGGATGGTGCGCGGTCAGCCTGGAGAGCCGACTGAGGATCTCGCGATGGCGGCCCAGCGCGATGTACGCGTCGATGCACATCTCCTCGCAGTCCAGCCGCTCCTGCTCGGCCCAGGTGGCGAATCCACTGACGATGGGACCCTCGCCCACACCGTCCAGGACCGGTCCCCGGTACAGCGCCAACGCCTTCTCCAGATCGACCACGGCATCGGCGAAGCGTCCCGCCCGGTGATGGGCGCGTCCGCTGTCGGCGGCGCGTTGGAAGTCGTGCAGGTCCGACTCGCCGTCCTCGACCCGCAGCAGATACCCCGGGATCCGAGTGGCGATGGCATCCGCGCGCCCACCCACGGCGGTGAGCAACTTGCGGAGCTGGCACACATAGACGTGCAGGGCGGGAGTCGCCCGCCGCGGTGGATTCTCCCGCCACAATTCGTTGATGAGTTGGTCCTTGGTCACCACGCGCCCGGCTCCGATGAGCAGGGCGGCCAGCAACACCTCGGTCTTGGGCGCACTGAGGATCGATTGGCCGCGCTCACCCGAGACGCGCAAGGGGCCGAGCAGTTCATAACGCATGGGCATTCTCCCCGTAAGAGACCACATTGCGAATGCCCTTCGAGTCTTGGGGAGTCGCGCACCAGGCGCATCGGTGAAACTACTTAGAGTCCCCCGTCGACCGAAAACCACCGTCCCGAAAGCCCTCGGCGCGATCTCGATCATGCTCACGACCAGCGGTTGCCCCGCGTAGACCCCGGAAAGATGCCCGCTTCGGCGCACCCACGAAACCCCGAAGATTAACCGCCGCGAAACAATCCCCGACACCACGAACGACATTACGACGCGGGGAATCGAACGCTCCGCTTCCCGATACATCCCCCGAAACCCGGACACGGTCGGATCCGCCCCGTGCGCCGAATCATTCCGTCTCGAAAACACCTGCCCCAGGACCGTGCAGGTGCAAATCCTCGTGGAGGACGCCACCGGCAGTGCCCGCATCACACCGACGGCAGGCGCCCCCTCGAACCGGAACTCCGCAAGAGGCCGGTACGTCCGCACGGCCGTCAGCCGACCCACACCGGGATCCACCCGCGTCTCCACCCGGGTTTCCACCCGTGGGTCCAGGTGCGGAACGGGTGACGGCGACAGTCTGGGGACATGAACACCACAGACTGGATCACCGACATCCTTCTCGTTCTCATCGTCTTTCGGCAGTTGCGGGAAGACCGGCTGGACCGCAAGACGTTCCTCATCCCGTTGGGGATCGTGGCCTTCGTGGCGTGGAAGTACCTGCACACGATTCCCACCGCGGGCAATGACACGGTGTTGATCGGTGTGTTGATGGCGATCGGCGCGGTGCTCGGCGTGGCGGGCGGCGTCTTCACTCGGATCCGCTCCGCCGGCGGGCATCTGCTGATCAAGGCCGGTGCGGTGTCCGCGGTGTTGTGGGTGCTGGGCATGGGCGCGCGGATGGGCTTCCAGGTGTGGGTCGACCACGGCGGTGCCGACGACGTCGCCCGCTTCAGCCTCGCCCACCACATCACCACCGAGCAGGCGTGGGTGGCGGCGCTCGTGCTGATGGCGCTCACCGAGGTCGTCACGCGGGTGGCCACGATCTTCGTACGGAGCCGGATGGTGGGCTCCGTACGGTCGGCGGGCACGGCGGCGCGTGCGGCGTCGTCCCTGGACCGGGTGGCCTGACGGTGGGATATGGTCGCGCCGTGCCCGTATCCGAGAGCGTTCCCGTAGCCGGGTCGTCTTCGGGGCGCGGTCCCGGTCCGCGAGCGATGGTCCGGCACGACCCCCGGGTGCAGTGGGCCTTCACCCTGGGCGTGATCGTCGTGGGAATCGCGACGATCCGCCCGATGGGCTTCAGCGGTCGCGGCCTGGCCGTCGTCGTCCTCGTCGCGGTGAACTCGCTGTTCCTGTTGGGCCGCAACGTTCCCCAGGACCGGGTCCCCGCACGGGTGGTCGTCGTATGGGCGTCGCTGGGCATCGTCGCGGCGGCCTCCCTGATCGGCGCCGCCCGTACCGGGACCGGTTACCTGTTCGCGTTCTTTCTCGTCGGCCACATCGGCTATCGGCTCCCGCCCGTATGGGCCGTCCCGCTCGCGGCACTGGCCGGTGGGCTCTGCGGGGGAGTGCTGTATCTACACCTGGGCCCGGGTCACGAGTCGTTGTCCTGGGGGGTCGGATTGTGCGCCGCCCTGCCGGTGGTGGTGGGCATCGTCAGCCGCAGTCGGCAGCGGGCGATCGACGCCGTGATCGAATCCGCGGAATCCGCCGAGCGCGCCGCCCGCGCCGAGGCCCGCACGGCCGCCCTGGCCGAGCGCAGCCGCATCGCCCGGGACGTGCACGACGTCCTCGCGCACTCCCTGGCCGGCATCAACATGCAACTCGAACTGGTGGACGCCCTCCTCGACACGGGCGACCTGACCAGGATCCGCGAGGCCAACGACCGGGCGCACAGCCTGGTCAAGGAGAGTCTGAAACAGGCCCAATGGACCGTTCACGCGCTGCGCGAGGACACGCTGCCGCTGCTGGGGAGCCTGACCGCCATGATCGAGTCGTCGGGCCATCGGGACGCGCTCACCGTCGACGGCACCGTACGCGAACCACCGGCCCGCGTGGTCCAGCACCTGCTGCGGATCGCGCAGGAGGCGCTGACCAACGCCGCTCGGCACGCGCCCGGAGGCGACGTACGGGTGGAGGTGACCTTCGCCGCCGCATCCACGACACTGAGGATCCGCAACGGCCCCGCCGCCCGGGAGGCGGCCGGGGCCGGCAGCGGCATGGGACTGATCGGGATGCGCGAACGCATCGCCATGGTGGACGGAACCCTGACCGCCGGACCGATCACCGAGGGACCGGACCGAGGCGGCTGGCAGGTGGAGGCGGTGATCCCGGAATGAGCGACACAGGCGACACCACGCGGCACGACGCGCCGTCGGCCGAGGTGCCCCGGCGACTGCGAGTGGTCGTGGCCGACGACCAGGCCGCCGTGCGCGAACCGCTCGCGGCCGTACTCGCGCTCTCCGAGGACATCGACGTCGTCGCGGCCGCCGAGGACGGGGACCAGGTGCTCGCCGCGGCTGCCGCGGGCCCGGTGGACGTGGTGCTCATGGACCTGCGCATGCCCCGCACCGACGGCATCGAGGCGACCCGCCGACTCACCGACGAACACCCCGAGGTGGCCGTCGTCGTCCTGACCACCTTCGCCGACGACGACTCGATCCTGGCCGCCCTGAGCGCGGGTGCCCGCGGCTACCTCACCAAGAACGCCGGACGCCGCGACATCGTCCGCGCGATCCGAGCCGCCGCCGCGGGCCAGTCCGTCCTCGACCGCGAGGTCCAGGACCGCCTGCTGGCCACCGTCCGCACCCGGGCCACGACGCCGAGCCAAACCCTCCCCGACGACATCACACCCCGCGAACGCGAAGTCCTCGCCCTCATCGGCCAGGGCCTGCCCAACCGGGCCATCGCCGAAAAACTCTTCATCAGCGAGGCCACCGTCAAAACCCACATCAACAACCTGTTCGCCAAGGCCGGCATCCGCGACCGCGCCGAAGCGGTACGCCGAGCCATCGCAGCGGGCCTGTGACGCGGACGCCGGATCGTCGGCGGTGCGATTCACTGGTCTCTCGTTTCGCCGCTTGTCGGATCCGCGTCCGCCGCTGGGACGGGATGGTCGTCGCCGGTGACCGGGGTCATCACGCCTCCATCGGGACAATGGGGTCGGCTCCCGTGATCCGGTTGGCGGACCGCGTGGATCAGCTGCATCGAGGCCTGCCCGGACGCGAACAGGTGAGTGAAGCTCTCGTGCTGCTCCGCGGCCAGTGCGTAGGCGGGATCGCCGTGGTGCCGGGCCGCGACGAACTCGGCGGCCCGCGCGGCGCGTCGGGACCACGATCGCGGTACGTCACGGGGGCGTTCGATTTGTTCGACGAGGTCGAATCCGGCTCCGGCGAGGAGTTCGGAAAGCTCCCACTGGGCCGGGAAATGGTTTCCCTGCGGAACGGGGGAGACCCAGGGATCTCGCGCGACGACCACGAGCAGCCCGAGTGAGGCTCCGGGCTTGAGCACCCGGCGTATCTCGCCGAGCAGCGCCGCCTTGTCCTGGACGGTATCCAGTACCCCCAGGCACCAGGCGGCGTCGATCGATTCCGACCGCAGCGGCATCCGGCACCCGTCGGCCATCAGGACGGGCAGCGCGAACATCCGGGTCGCGGCCCGGCACGCGGCGGGCATCCGTTCCAGCAGGATCGGCCGTACGCCGAAGCGCCGGGCCGCCCATGCCGCGGGACCGCCGAGGCCGGCGCCCACGTCCAACAGCACACTCCCGGGGTTAAGTTCGCACGCTTCGGCCAACCAGGCCAACGCGGCCGGGCTCGCACTGCCGCGGCAGGCCGCCGGGATCGCATATCGCTCCCCCAACTGCTCGACCGCGTCGGCGGTCCACCCCGCGACGGCGTCGAACTCCGCTTCCATTGCCAACGCCGTCATGGCGGCCCCTCCTCGGATCCGGACACGGTCCGGCTGCGCGTGCGGGGAGTTCGACACGTCGTCGCCGCCCGGTTGCCGGTTACGACCGCGCCGCCCGTGCCGCTGTGACAGCTCCACGGAAATTCCCGATGCGCGAATTTCGGACACCCGTGTCACAGGCGCAGGCCCAATCCGGTCTTGCTGACGGGCGCCCGCCCCGGAAAACGGAGGGAGCGAGCCCGTGCCACCAGCAGCGCAGTACCGGATCCGGATGACCGCGCGAGCCATCGACGAGCCGCACCGCACCGCGAGCCCGCTCGAACTGCTCTTCGACCTCACCTTCGTGGTCGCGGTCGCCGCGGTCACCGCCCAGTTCGCACGCGACATCGCCGAAGGGCACGCCCTGTCCGGAGTCGTTCCGTTCCTCGAGGTCTTCTTCGCCGTGTGGTGGGCATGGATGAACTTCACCTGGTTCGCGTCCTCGTACGACACCGACGACGCCGCCTACCGGCTGCCGACGATGGTGCAGATGGCCGGGGTGCCGACCCTCGCCGCGACCCGCCGAAACGCAACCCCGTGAACCCCACTGGACGGTGTCACAATCAGCGGCTCTGTTCGGTCTCCATGGGTGCAACCCAGAGAAACAGAGGACACAGTGCGTGAGATCTTGATCGTCGGCGGCGGGTGCGCGGGTTTCCATACCGCCTGGGGCCTGGAGAAGAAGTTGGGTCGGGGCGAGGCACGTGTCACTGTGGTGGACCCGCGCCCGTACATGACGTATCAGCCATTTCTTCCCGAGGTACTGGCCGGGTCGGTGGAGGCACGCCACGCGGCGGTCTCGCTGCGGCGGCACCTGCGCCGCACCCGGCTGATCGCGGGAACGGTGACGGAGATCCGAAACAGCGCGCGGACCGTGACCGTTCGGTCCGAGACGGGGGCGGAGTACGAGCTGGCCTATGACATCCTCGTGGTCACGGCGGGAGCGGTCACCCGGACGTTTCCCATACCGGGCGTCACCGAGGAGGCCTTCGGGTTGAAGCATGTCGAGGAAGCCGTGGCCATTCGTGACCGGCTGCTCGCCTCGTTCGATGTCGCGGCGACACTGCCTCGCGGCCCCGAGCGACGCAGGCTCCTCACCGTGACGTTCGTGGGTGGGGGATTCTCCGGTGTGGAGGGGTTCGGCGAGTTGGTGTCCCTGGCGACCGCGCTGCTGAAGTACTACCCGGAACTCGACGCGGAGGAGCTGGACTTCCACCTGGTGGAGGCGCGTGACCGGATTCTTCCCGAAGTCGGTGACAGGCCCGGAGCGTGGGTCGTACGGGCGCTGGAGAAGCGCGGAGCGCGGGTGCACTTGAACACGCAGCTGGTCTCTGCCGCGGGCGGTCACATCGTGCTGTCGAACGGGGAGGAATTCGATTCGGGTCTGATCGTGTGGACGGCGGGAAACGCGTCCAATCCCATCATTCGAAACCACACGGATCTTCCCGTCGACGAGCGCGGTCTGCTCGTCGTGCGGGCGGATCTTCGCGTGGGCACGGAGTCGGAGATGGTGGCCGACGTCTGGGCGGCCGGCGACGACGCCTCGGTCCCCGACCTCGCGGTGGGGCAGCCGGGAGCGCACACGGTTCCCAACGCCCAGCACGCCGTTCGGCAGGGCAAACGTCTGGCGAAGAACATTGTGGCGACGCTGCGGGGGCGGCCCACCCGGAGCTATGTCCACCACAGTCTGGGCGTGGTGGCCACTCTGGGGCTCGGCCGGGCCATCTTCCAGTACCGCCGCCTGGTCATCAAAGGTTTCCCCGCCTGGCTCATGCACCGCGGATACCATGTGCTCGCCGTTCCGACCTGGGAACGCAAGGTCCGGGTGCTCGCCGTCTGGATCACCGCGACCTTCTACGGACGGGACGTCGTCTCCCTTGCGGCGGTGCAGCGTCCCCGGGATGCCTTCGTATCCGCGGGAAACCCACGGCACGGCGAGCCGGCCGACGCTGCGGCGCAGTGAGCGGACGCGTTCCCAAGACCGTTGCCCCGCAACCCGGCGCTCGCGGCGAGACAGGCGCACCTGCCGATCGGCGCGCGACCACGCAACGGCGGACTTCGTGCCCGCAGCGGCGGTTCAGGACTTTCGAGCGCGGTACAGACCCCGGCCGGTGCGCTGGATGCGGGACGTGCCGACCAAACGGTCGAGAGTGCTCCTGACCGCGTTGATACTGCCGCTGTCGGTGTCCCGGCCGAGCGCGGCCGCGACGTCCCGGGCGCGCAGGTCGACGTCGCTGACCGCCGAGAAGTGCTCCAGGATCTGTTCGGTGAGTTTGCCGTAGTTCTTGTGCCTGTCGCCGTCGGTTCCGGAGGTGGAGGCGGGTTGCCGAGTGTGCTTCCGCCTTGCCGGCGGCCGGACCGGGACACCGGTCGTGGTGGCGGGGTCGGCCGAGGAAGGCGTGTCCGGCTTCGGATCCACGGCCGCCGGGGACTCCGCGTCCGTGGTACCGGCCTCTGCGGCCGCCGACACCATGGTCCCGGTCATCAGGGCCTCAAGGGCGTCGACGGCCCGTTGAACGGAGCCGAGATGGGCAACCACCGCGGCCAGTTCCCGTTCCAGCGCCTGCTTTTGGATCGCCAGACGGGCCAGCTCCTCCTGGAGATTCCTGGCGGTGATTTCGATGTTGCGTGCCGTGTGGGTTGCGGAAGCCATGTGTTCCTCTCGTCCCCGAACCGTTCTTGTTGCGCCCCGTCCGCACCTCGGGTATCGCTTGCCCGCACGCTGGGACGAGTGTGTCCTGGGCATCATATGCGGCGTGGTCCCGGCACCCCGTTGTTGTGTTGTGTTGTGCCATGCCGTGAAGCGACGTGCGGTGCACAATCTGCCGAGGCGGAACACGTCACCCGCCGACGTGTTCCCCGGGGCGGGCGAATCGGTGAAGGGCGTCGGACACGGCGCGCATCCGCTCGTCGATTCCCGTGAGCGCTCGGCGTAGTTCGGTGACCTGCGACTCCAGCTCGACGGCTGCGGCGGTCAGCGACCGTACGGTGTCCTCGAGGGTGAGTCGGGCCTGAGAGTCCGTGGTCATCATGCCTCCTGATGGGCCCATGGGTGGATGCCGGCGGGTTTGTTGCGGTGGGGCATCGGGTGGTGGGTCATTCGGCAAGTTTTCCGTCGGTGGAGATTTCCTCCATCAGGACGGCGATCTCTTCGGGAATGGGCGGGATGCTTTCGTGCGTGATCCCGGCGGTGGGTGACCACACGAGGTTCACCCGGAGCGCGGGATCGCTCTCCGGGTAGTCGCTGCGGTTGTGGCAGCCACGGGTCTCGCGGCGTTCGAGCGCCGCTTCGAGGGTGGCCCGGGCCGCGAGAGCGGCCGACTTGAGGTCGAAGGCGTGTGCGAGGTCCTGGTAGCCGGCGATGTCGGGATGGACGCCGACGTTCTCCATCCGCTTCTCGATCGTTGCGAGTTCCGTGAGTCCGGTGCGCAGCCCCTGCTCGTCGCGTACGACGCCCGCGTATTCCGTCATGGTGTTGCGAATGGCGCGCTGCAGGGCCCGGACGTTCTCGGGGCCGTCCGCGGCGAGCAGATCGTCGATCTCGGCGCGGGCCCGGGCGACCGCCGGTGCCGAGCGTGGTTGTGCGGTCAGGGCCTGGGAGTAGTCGGCCGCCGCCTGTGCGGTGATCCGGCCGTAGACAAGCAGTTCCACGAGGCTGTTGCCGCCGAGCCGATTGGCGCCGTGGAGTCCGCTGGACGCCTCTCCGATGGCGTAGAGGCCGCGTACATCGGTGCTGTGGTCCTCGGGGCGGACCCAGACCCCGCCCATCGAGTAGTGGGCCGTGGGGGCGACCTCGATGGGGTTACGCGTGATGTCCAGCATCTGCAGTTCCAGCAGTGTCTGGTAGACGCGGGGGAGGCGGTTCATGATCGTCCGGCGTGGGAGGTGGGAGACGTCGAGCCAGACACCACCGTTGGGTGTGCCGCGACCTTCCTTGATCTCGGTATAGGCGGCCAGGGCGACACGGTCGCGTGTGGACAGTTCCATGCGGGCGGGGTCGTAGCGCTTCATGAACCGTTCGCCCGGGCCGTTGCGCAGGATGCCGCCCTCGCCGCGGGCGGCCTCGCTGACCAGCGTGCCTGCCGCGTTCTCCGGCTCGATGATGCCCGAGGGGTGGAACTGCACGAGTTCCGGGTCGCGCAGCCGCGCACCGGCATCGACGGCCAGGCGGAAGGAGTCGCCGGTGTTTTCGTCGCGGCGTGACGAGGTGCGCCGCCAGATACGGGTGTGACCGCCGGCCGCGAGGATCACCGCGTCGGCGTGCACGAGATAGCGGGTTCCGCTGCCGAGGTCGAACCCGTAGGCACCGAACACGGCACCGTCGTGTACCAGGAGCCGGGTGATGTACACGGTGTCGAGCATGGGGATGTCCAGCTGATGCGCACGCCGGATGAGGGTGCGCTGGATCTCCAGGCCGGTGTAGTCGCCGGCGAAGGCGGTGCGCCGGAACTTGTGTGCGCCGAAGAAACGCTGGGAGATACGGCCGTCCTGTTCCCTGGCGAAGGTCATGCCGTAGCGCTCGAGGTCGTCGATGCCCAGGGCCGCGCCCCGGGTGACGATCTCGGCCGTGCGGGGATCGCCGAGCAGGTAGCTCTCCTTGAGGGTGTCGGCGGCGTGCTGCTGCCAGCTGTCCTCGGGGTCCATGGTGGCCAGCGCGGCGTTGATCCCGCCGGCGGCGAGAGAGGTGTGGGCGTCCTCCTTGGGACGTTTGCCGACCGCGAGGACGTCGAGCCCGGCCTCTGCCAGCTCGATCGCCGCTCGCAGGCCGGCGCCGCCGGTCCCGATCACCAGGACCGCTGTGGAAAGGCGCTTTTCGGTGGCAGCCACGATTGCTCCGATCAATGGGGGGCACTGACTACGACCAGGCCCCTCATCTTTTTGTGACACTCCGATTCGCGTACCGCGGTGGAGCGTCAGGAGAAATGGCCGGCCGGCGGGACACTCCGTGCACCCGTCGGCGCCACGGAGCAGGTGGCCGCCGTCGTCTTCGAGAATCCCGCCCGCCCGAATGACCCGGTGGCCGGCGCGGCCGTGGCACCGGGCCGGTCGGTGTGGCGAAGGGTGTTCACCCGCCCAGCGATGCCACGTAGGGCGACAGCTTGGCCGCATTCATGATCCACATGATCCGGTCGATTCCCTCGGTGGACACATCGATGGAGACAAGGGCCACGGCCTCCCCGCCGGAGGAGACGACGACAGCGGGACGACCGTTGGCCTCGACCCACCGCACCTCCGTGCGGAGCCAGAACCGGGGGGCGAAGGCCACGAGGTACTTGGAGACGCGCAGGCGTCCGACGACCGGGATCCTCGACGCACCGCGCAGCCCTCCGCCGTCGGTGTAGCTGACCACATCCGCGGCGAGGACGTTCTCCAGCGCTGCCAGATCACCCTTTTGCGCGGCGGCGAGGAACACCTCCAGCAGGCGGCGGTGATCAGTCGTACTGACGCGTTCCCTGCGCTCGGCGGCCAGGTGTTTGCGCCCGCGGCTCACCAGTTGACGGGAATTGGCCTCACTCGTCTCCAGGATGTCGGCGATCTGCGCGTAGGGGTAGTCGAAGGCTTCCCGCAGGACGTACGCGGTGCGCTCCATCGGATTCAGCTTCTCCAGCAGGAAGAGAACCGCCAGTTCGAGGGCCTCGGCCCGTTCGGCACCCACCTGCGGATCCGTGCTGGTGTCGACCGGCTCGGGAAGCCACGGGCCGACGTAGGACTCCCGCCGCACCCTGGCGGACTGGGCCAGGTTGATGGCCAGACGAGCGGTGACCGTGGTCAGGAAGGCCGTCGGCTCCAGGATGTGAGCACGATCCGCGTTCTGCCACCGCAGCCACGCCTCCTGGACGATGTCCTCCGCTTCCACGGCGCTTCCGAGCACCCGGTACGCGACACCGAAGAGCTGCGGGCGCGCTGCGAGGAAGTCCCTTGCCGCCTGGTCGAGGGAATCGGTGTCGGCGCCAGCGTGCATGTTCGTCCCTTCGACTTCGGCGCCGCCATGCTACAAGCCGGTGTGGTCGAGCCCGACATGGCGAGGCCACCCGGCCGGCAGGCGGGGGCAACCCCGGCGAACGCCACTGTCACAGATCCACGCGGCACCCGGTCATCACTGCGAACAGTCATGGGTCGGGGCGCGATGACGCCTCCGGCGGACGGCGTATCCGTCCCATGAAGCGGCGGACATACGGAAGGTGTCGACACAGTGTCGATCAAGGACTCAGCACACGTACACGGGCCGGGGGAGCACGCGGGGTCGAAGGGCTGGATGACGGCGGCGAAGATGCTGCAGGACGCGTCGCCGATCACCGTCCCCGAGGGCGCCTCGGCCATGACCATTCAGGTCGACTGGGAGCCCGGAGACCCGGGGACCCCTCCGCACCGTCACTCGGGGCCGGCGTTCGGGTACGTCATCGAGGGCGCGGTCCGGTTCGAGCTCGAAGGCGAGCCCGAGCGGGTGGTCGAGGCCGGCGGGACGTTCTGGGAGCCGGGCGGTGACGCGATCCACTACCAGGACGGCAACGCGTTGTCGGACGCGCGCACCCGGTTCGTGGTCACCATGATGTGCGCACCCGGAAGGCCCATGCTCGAACTGGTCGACCCGGAGGAGCTGGAGAAGCGGGCCCACCTGCGCGCCCCGCGGCCCAACGCCCGACCCGTCGTCCGCTCCTGATGTGCGCCGAGAGGGGCGGTGGCCACCGCCCCTCTCGGCGTGCCGCCCCGGAGGCGGTCCGCTGCTCCGGACGGCTCAGCCGAACTGGCCGGGCCGGTAGTCCCCGGCGGGCTGCCGGTTGATGATGTTGATGCGGTTGTAGGCGTTGATGACGGCGATGAGCGAGATCAGCGCGACGAGCTGGTCCTCGTCGAAGTGATGGGCGGCGTTCGCCCAGGCTTCGTCCGTGACGCCGCCGGCCGCGTCCGCGATGCGGGTGCCCTGTTCCGTCAGTTCCAGCGCGGCGCGCTCCGCGTCGGTGAAGACCGTGGCCTCCCGCCAGGCCGCCACCAGGTCGAGGCGCTGCCGGGTCTCTCCCGCGTGGGCGGCGTCCTTGGTGTGCATGTCGGTGCAGAAGCCGCAGCCGTTGATCTGGCTCGCGCGAATCTTCACCAACTCCTGCGTCGTGCCCGGCAGTGTCGAGTCCGACACCACCTTGTTGGCCGAGTTGAGATGCTTCAGCGCCTTGCCACCGACGGAATTGCCGAAGTAGTCGAGACGTGCATGCATGGTGTGCTCTCCTCGTCGTTTTTCGGATACGCGCTATTGACCGGGCGACCCATGCATCTGTGACACAAGCGCGGATTCGCGCGGACAGTGGGCTGCGCCGCGTCGCATCGAGCCGGGCGGTGCGTGTCACACCTTTCATGGGTGGGCTGTCATAGGTGTGAAGGCAGTACACATCTCCACTCACACCGGGAGCACAGCCGTGAATGATCCGATACTCGAGTCCGCTGCTCGGGAACTCGCGGAGGCGACAGCCAATCCGCCGTTTCTGTACGAGTCGGGTGCGGAGGGTGCGCGGAAGGTCCTCGACGATCTGCAGGCGGCACCCATCGAGAAGCCCGATGTGGGGTGGCTGCGGCCAATCCGCTGCGTGGGCTCGACAGCGACGCCGCGTATCTGAAGGAGGTTCTGGCAGGGATCGAGGGGCCGGTGGTGCTGGTCGGTCATTCCTATGGCGGGTCGGTCATCAGTAACGCCGCGTACGGTGCGCGGAATGTGCAGGCGCTGGTGTACATCGCGGCCTTCCTTCCGGAGAAGGGGGAGAGCGCTGACGAGTTGTCGGGGAAGTTCCCGGGCAGCACGCTCGGTGAGGCGCTGCGCCCGGTTCCGGTCACGCTGCCCAACGGGACGGCGGGTACGGATCTGTACATCGAGCAGGGGAAGTTCCGTCACCAGTTCGCGGCGGATGTCGCGAAGGGTACGGCGGATGTCATGGGGGTGACCCAGCGTCCGGTGACGAGTGCCGCGTTGGAGGAGGGCGCCTCCGAGCCGGCTTGGAAGACGATTCCGTCGTGGGTGCTGGTCGCCGAGCAGGATCTCAACATCCCGCCCGAGGCCCAGCTTTTCATGGCCGAGCGGGCGGGTGCGCACACGGTGAAAGTGCGTGCGTCGCACGCGGTGAGTGTGTCGCGTCCCGACGAGGTGGCGCGGATCATCGAGAGCGCGGCGCGGCCGGTTCGCTGACTGCGGACCGGCCGGAGGGCGGGTCGGCGACACGGCCACCCGCCCTCCGGCGGGCAGCGCGCCCATGACACGCGCCGGCCGGCACATCATCAGCGAACACAAGGAGATCATGATGGCAACCGAAAGTGTCCTGCACCCGAGCCTCATCGTTCCGATCGGGCACGTCGAGCCCGTTCCCCGCCGCATCCGGGGAATCATCGACGGCCGGGTGGCCTTCGACACCCGCCGTGCTCTGTACGTGTGGGAATGGCGGGCCTACCCCCAGTTCAGCATCCCGATCGAGGACCTGGTGGACGGTGTGCTCCACGACGACAAGCACACGGCGCAACTCGGTGCGGGCCCCGCGCACCGCCACACCCTGCAGGTCGGCCCGAACGTCCGTGCGGCGAGTGCGTGGGTCTGGGCGGAGGGCGCCCCGGCGCCCCTGCACGGCACCGTGCGCTTCGAGTGGGAGGCGCTGGACTCCTGGTTCGAGGAGGACGAGCCGGTCTTCGTGCATCCCCGGAGCCCCTACTCCCGCGTGGACGCCCTGCGATCCGGCAGCACCGTACGCGTCGAGTCGGACGGCGTCGTGCTCGCGGAGGCCACCGGTTGCGTGAAACTGTTCGAGACCGGCTTGCCGACCCGCTACTACCTCGACCGCACGAATATCGACTGGGCCCGGCTGCGGCGCTCGGACACCGTGACCCGATGCCCGTACAAGGGGACGACGAGCGCCTACTGGTCGTTCGACAGCGACACCGCCTCCCACGAGGACATCGCCTGGACGTACGACTTCCCCACCATCCACGCCAATCGTATCGCCGGGCTCACCGCGTTCCACAACGAGCATGTCGATATGTACGTCGACGGCTTCCTGCTGCCCAGGCCCACCGACCCCCATCAGGCGGGCAGGTGAGCCGGACCGGGCGATCGGCGCGACCGCGGCCGCAAGCGGTCGACGGGGCTCGGGGACGAGACATCGCACGAGGCCTTCCAGATCCCCGGTACCGGCCGCGGTCCGGAACGCGGTGACGAGGCGGCGGTGTTGCTCGACGGGGACCGGTCGCTCACGGCCGCCTTCGAGGCCGGCCTGCGCGCGGTGGACCACCACCCGTGCGTTCGGGGCGCTGATCCGAAGCAACTCCGCGAGTTCGGCATACGCGTAGCCGAAGCCCTTCCGCAGCACGTAGGCGGCAAGCCGCACCGGCGTCAGCCTCGCCATGAGCAGGGCCAGGGCCGCCTCGACGGCCGTGGCCTGCTCGGCACGCAGTACGGGATCCTGGGCGGTCCGGTCGCCGAGGTCGGCCGACTGCGGCTCGGCCGGGGTCTCGTGGCGGTGTCGCCCCGACCGGATGACGTTGATGGCCAGACGAGTCGTTGCCGTGGTCAGGAACGCGGCCGGATTCCTGATCTGCGCCCGGTGGGCGAGCTGCCGACGCAACCACACCTCCTGGACCACGTCTTCGGCCCCGGTCCCGGGCACCCCTCATCGCGCCCTTGTTCCACGTGGTCGAGTCCGTGGGGACCCCGGGGTCCCGCACCGGCTCTCCTGGCCTCCGGTGTCCCCGGCCGAAGTGCTCGCGAGGGCGTCGGGCAGCGCCCGACGTGTGTTGATGCCGAGCTTGGTGTAGACCTTCCGCAGATGCCACTCCACGGTGTGGGGGCTGATGAACAGCTCCGCGCCGATCCTCGCGTTCGTCATGCCGTCGGCGGCGAGCCCGGCGACCTGTGACTCCTGGGGGGTGAGGGCGCTCGCCGGCTTGTCCTCCCGCGCCCTGACGTGCTCGCCGGTGGCGAGCAACTCGCGGCGGGCCCGCTCGGCGAAGGCATGTGCCCGCATTCCGTCGAACATCTCGTGAGCTGTGCGCAGGTGCTCCCGGGCCGACGCTCGGCGGTTGTTGCGGCGCAGCCACTCGCCATACAGCAGATGGGTGCGCGCCACCTCCACGGTCACCCCGCCGCGGCCGAACTCCTTGATCGCCGTCCGGTACAGACCGTCGGCCTCGTCACCTTCGGTGACCAGAGCCCGGCTGCGGGCGCCGGCGCCACGAGCCCAACCCGAATCGGCGGCGCGAGTGAGTTCGACGAGCCGGGCCAGCGAGGCGCGGGCCTGGTCGAGTTCACCGCACCGGGTGGCGGCCTCGATGTGCTCGACCAGCGACAGCCCGGTGAAGTTGAACCCGTCGTGCTCGATGCCCGTGCGTGCGGCCTCCAATGCCTCTTCGTAGCGTGCCAGGGCGTTGAACAGCACCCCTTGGATGTAGCCCATGGCGCCCAGCAGCGACACCTCGCCTTGTTGGTCGGCCCGCTGCTTGGCTTCCTCGATGATGGCGGCGGCGACGTCCGCCTCGCCTCGCCACGCGGCCAGGACCAGCGTCGCGTACTTGTGCGGGGCGTGGCCGGTCGAGTCGGCGAGCGCGTCGGCTTCGCCGATCATCCTGGCCGCCTCGCCGAAGTCGCCGTAGTGGATGTGCACCCCGCCCGCGTAGATGAGGGCGGGTGGCAGCGCGCCCAGCGCTCCGATGTCGCGGGCCAGGCGCACCGCGCGACTCGACAGCGCGTCCCACGCGTGCAAGTCCCAGGCGTAGTGAATGAACGCCTCCAGCGCGACCGGGGCCAGCAAAAGCCAGCGCATCGTCGACTCCCGAGTACCGAGCTCCTCGTGTGCGAGTAGCTCCAACGCGCCTCGCAGTGCCGGGACACCGGTCTCGGGTCCGTCCGTGAGGAGTGCCGCCACACCGTCCAGGAGCAGGTCTGCGGCCTTGGAGCCGGACGGGGGTGCCCCGGAGCCGCGGGCCGCGATCGCGGCGGCGCGGGCGCCTGCGGGACCGTGGACCCGGCCCGCGAAGATGGTCGCGCTGATCGCTTCCAGGTATGTTTCCCGCGCCAGTGTCGACCCGGCGGCGGTGAACTGTGCCGCCGCCTCGAGGAGGAGAGGTGCCGCCTCGTCGCTGCGGCTGCGGGCGAAGAGGATTCGGGCCCGCAGCCGTGCCAGGCGCGCGCGGTCCAGCGCGCCGAGGGGACACAGTTCGGCCAGCGTCGCGAGTTCCGTCGCCCGGTCGGGCGCGGCGGCCGAGAAGTGCGCCTCGGCGGCGGCCAGGGCTCGGCGGCCCCGCGGCCACCGGTCCGGCGTCACCTCGGCCGCGCGTTCCAGCAGGACCGCCTCGGCCGCGATGCCGCCGCGCTGCCGCGCGCGGTCGGCCGCCTGCTCCAGCCCCGCGGCGACCTCCTCGTCCGGCCCGTCGGCGGCCTGGGAGGCGTGCCAAGCCCGCCGGTCGGGGTCCAGGACCGGGTCGGTGGCCTCGGCCAACGCCCGGTGCACGGCTCGGCGTTCCTCGGGCTCGGCTCCGTGGTAGACCGCCGAACGCACCAGCGGATGCCGAAACCGAATGGACTCGCCGAATTCGATCAGGCCGGCCGCCTTGGCCGGTGCGGCATGTGTGGTGATCTCGAGAGAGGCGGCTGCGCGGACCAACAGGCGCGCGTCACCGCTCGGTTCCGCCGCGGCGATCAGCAGCAGTGTCCGAGTCGCAGCCGGCAGGGCACCGAGCCTGATGACGAAGTCCCGTTCGACACGGCACGCGATCGGCACCCGGGTGCTCGGGTGACTCGACGAGTCCAGGCCGTAGGCCAGCTCGGCGGCGCTGCGGCCGCGGGAAAATTCGAGCAGCGCGAGCGGGTTGCCGTGCATTTCGGCCACGAACCGGTCCCGGACCCGTTTCTCCAGCCGTCCGCCGACGGTGGCCTCGAGGAGTTCGCCCCCCGCGGCGGGGTCGAGAGCGCCGATCCGCAGTGCCGGCAGACCGTCGAGTGCGGCCTGTCCCTCGGGGTCGCGTACCGCGAACGCCATCGCGACCGCCTCGGCGAGCAGCCGCCGGGCTACGAACTCCAGCGTCTGCAGGGATACCTGGTCCAGCCACTGGGCATCGTCGACCAGTACGAGAACCGGTCGGGTCTCCGAGGCTCGGGTGAGCAGAGTAAGCACGGCGAGGCCGACCAGGAAGCGGTCGGGCGGGTCTCCGGCCGCCATTCCGAACGCCACGCGCAGGGCATCGCGTTGGGGTGTCGGCAGCCTTTCGAGCTCGCCCAGGAACGGTGCACACAGTTGGTGCAGGCTCGCGTAGGGCAGTTCCATATCGGCCTCGATGCCGTACGCCCGGGTCACCGTCACCCTTGACGCCCGCGCCGCCAGGTATTCCAGAAGCACCGACTTCCCGATGCCGGCTTCGCCACGGACCACCAGCACTCGGGACGCGCCGTGGCGCAGGCCGATCAGCAGCTCGTCGAGGGCCGCGCATTCGCGATGTCGGCCGACCAGGTCCGGAAGCGGACTGGCGATCATGCGACATGACTCCTTAGGGGAATCAGGGCCCGGAAAGCTCCCACAACGGTTCTTGGAATGGTCTTTGCCACGATATCGGAAACAGTGTCAACACCTTGCGTTTGGATGTTGTGACAGATTCCACGTCAGGAAATGCCACGAGGCTGTCACATTCGGCCCCGCTATCCGGTCGACCACTGCCTATGCTCTCGCCCGCCCTGTCGCAGGAGGTCCCATGTCGTCGTTCGGATACCAGCTCGCCACGTCCGTGCTCGTGGTGGGAGCCGGTGGGGAAGGCCTTCGAGCAGCCGTCGAAGTCGCCGAGTCCGGTGTCGCGGTGATCGCGGTGGATCGACGTATGACCGACGATGTCCACACCGTCATGGCGCCGGAAGGTTTCGAGAGGGCAACCGCCACCATCGGCAGCGACCCGGGAGAACGGCGTTCAGCCGGTTCGTTGCGGGAGAGCCTCTTGCCGGCCGACCCACGCACCGCGCGGATCGTGGCCCGCTACACACAGCGGGAGTTCCACACCATGGCACGCTCCGGTACGCGTCCCGACCACCGGGATCACGGTGGCCCCACCCGGCGCCGGTTCGGTGACCCCACCTCCCGCCGCATCGCGTCCGCCGGCGAGTACACCGGCCCGGAGGTGCGGCGTGCGCTTCGCGAACACGCGAAGCAGCTCGGTGTTCCCATCCTGTCGAGTGTGTACGTCACCCGTCTGCTGGTGGACGACGGGACGGTGTTCGGCGCCCACGGATTCGACCTCGTCGACGGCTCGCGCTACCTCGTGCACGCCGACTCCGTGATCCTCGCGACCGGAGGGCACACGCGCACCTGGAGACGTACGTCCTCGGCTCGCCACGAGAACACCGGCGACGCCTTCCGCCTCGCGGTCGAGGCCGGCGCCCGGTTGCAAAACCCCGAGCTGGTGCACTTCCACCCCTTCGGGCTGATCGGGCCCGAGCACGCGGCCGGCGTGCTCGTCGGTGAGGAGGTACACGGCGAGGGCGGGGTCCTGCTCAACAACCTCGGCGAGCGGTTCATGGCGCGCTACGACACCGAGCGATCGGACCTCGGCAGCCGGGACAGGATCGCTCTGGCATCCCACATGGAGATCAAAGAGGGCCGCGGAACCCGGGCGGGCGGCGTGTGGCTCGACCTGTCCCACCTACAGCGTGAGACGATCCTGACGCGGCTGCCGCGGGTGTACCAGGCCCTGTTGGACCTGCAGATGCTCGACATCACCCAGGACCCGATCGAGGTCGCGCCGACCGCCCAGTACTCCTTGGGCGGTGTCCGGGTTCGGCCCGAGGACCACCGCACCGATGTCACGGGGCTCTACGCGATCGGGGAGGCGGCCGGTGCCCTGCACGCTGTGCACCGGCCGGCGCAGAACTCCCTCGTCGAACGACTCGTCCACGGCCGACTCGCCGGCCGGGCCGCGGCGGAGTACTCGGCCAGGCTCACCGCCCACTATCGGTCGCCGGCGGCGGTTCGGGCCGCGGAGACCGACGTGAACCGGCTCCTGGCCACCGGCGACGACGAGAACGTCCGCGCGCTGTCCCGCGCGGTGCGCCACCTGATGACGGAGTTCGCCGGTGTCGTGCGGGACGAGAGCGGGCTCGCCGCCGGGCTCGCCGAACTGGACGAGATCGAGGGTCGTATGGGGAACGCGGGAGTGCACGTCGATATCGGCGGCTTCCAGGACCTCGCGTACGCCTACGACCTCAGGTCCGCCGTCCTCGCCGCTCGCGCGACACTCGAGTGCGCGTTGGAGCGGCGGGAAACACGGGGCTGTCACAACCGGTCGGACCACCCCGATAAGCACCCGGATCCGAGCGTCGACCTGGTGTGGTCCTCGACGACCGGAGTGCGCCGCGAACCCGTCCCGCCATCCCCACCGACATCGCCGAGTTGATGCACGAGGGGCGCCGTACTCGCCCGCCGAATGCCGGAGTCGCACCCCACGGTCTCCCGTAATTGCGCGCACGCCTGACATGTCACACTTCCCGCGCCTGACCTGTCTGAACAGAGGACGATCAGGGGGCGCGTTTCGGCGACGAACGCCGGGGACGGACGGGTATTCACTTGCCAACGGAAAGCCTTGACATGACCAGCGTATTCTCGGCGCCGGGCGCGCACGACTCCCATCGACACAGGGCGGACGTCCGGGGAGATGCGGCAACGAAAGGGAATTCACGTTTCCGTGACCTCACCGTGCTCCTGATTTCGGAAGATGAGGAAGAGGCCTTCCATATACGCCTTTTGCTGCCGGTTCCAGTCGTTCGGTCAATGGTGTGGTACAGGAACGCCGGTGAAGCGGGGCCGTTCCTCGCCGTGTGCCGCGGGCCGATGTGTGTTTTGGTGGGTCGTTCCTCTTCCGGGGCGAGACCGGCCGAGACCGCCCGCCGCCTGCGCCGATCGGCCCCGCACGCGGCTCTGGTCGTTCTCGCCGACGCCGCATCGGCCGCGGCGATCGGACCGAGTGAGGGCGCTGCGCACGCCTACGTGGACGGAAGATGCGCCGACCCGGAAAAGCTGTGCGGTGTCATTCGGCGCGCTCTGCGGAGAAGGCACATGGAGACGGCCACGGCCACAAGGGAAGCCAATGCGCTGATCGTTCGCGACTCGCTCACACTGGAGCGGGGTCTGCTTCCCGTGCCGGCTCTCCGAGGGAATGATTTCTCCGTGGTCTCACGATATGAGCCGGGGCGCGCTCACGCGCTGTTGAGCGGCGACTTCTATGATGTGGTGCAAATCGAGGATTCCAGCGTACATGTCATCCTCGGTGATGTCTCAGGGCATGGAGCGGCCGAAGCCGCCCTGGCGGTGCAGTTGCGTGTGGCGTGGCGGACCGCCCTTCTCTGCGGAAAGACACAGCTCGAGCAACTGAGGCTTCTCGAAAGAATCCTGATCGGTGAAAGACCGGACGGCGACACCTATGCCACCGTCATGTCCTTGGTGTTTCCCTCCGGGGGCACCGCCGTGAGGGCAGTCAGCGCCGGACACTCCGGTTTTCTCCTTCGGCGGGCGGGGCAGTTGCGATGGGTGGAGCCACGAACAGGCACGGCGCTGGGGCTCTTTCCCGGGCAGGCGGACTGGTCGGAGACCGAGCTGGAACTTCTTCCGCTGGACCGTGTGGTCGTCTTCACCGATGGCCTGTTCGAGGGGAGGACGGAACCTTCCGCACGGCTCGGTGAGGACGGACTCCTGCGCCTGGCGACCCACTACTCCCATCTGCCGTCCCAGGAGTTCGTCGATGCCCTGGTGGGCGGCGTCGCCTCGATGGCGGCTCCCTTCGGAGGGCTGGCGGACGACGTGGCCGTTCTCCATCTGGGCTGGAACCCGCCCACGTCACCGTCGCGGCGCTGAGAGCGGGCCGGCCTCGTCCGTACTGCCCTGGAAATCCCAGACGTTGAAGCCCATGCGGGCGCCAAGCGGATACCGGCCGAGAGGATTTCCCCCGCCGGAGACTCTTTGGTGCAGAAGGCGTCCGGAGCCCTGCGCGCCATGGGCATTCCCGCCGCGTGACCGTCGACGGTGATTGCGGGAGGCCCCGCAGGAGCAGGTCCCCGCGCTCGGGTGACGGCCCCCGGCGGTGCGGTGAGCATCGCACAGTGGCGGAGCGCCGCCGGAGCTTTCGCAGGCGAACAAGACCTGACCGCGCAGCAACACGGCCCGGGCGAGCCGGTGCCCGTCCGCAAGACCGCGCACATGGGTTGAGCGGCGCGGTCTCCGCCCTTTCGGACGCCGGCCGTCCGCGTGCCGCCCATGTCGAGTTCGCCGGTTCGGGCTGCGCCGTCGGACGCCGCCGGCAGCGCTTGCGAGGTGTCGCGGCACCGGTCCACCCCCCGGTTACCCCGGGGGATGGCCCGTGAGTGACCAGGGGGTGGACCAGGCATTCCCCGGGGTGCCACGGAGGGGGCGATGGACGACGGTGAACACAGCCGGATCGGCGGACGTCGTGGCCGATCGGCCCGGGGGCTCGAGCCCATTGCCCCGGGGACCGGTTGCCCGATGTCCCTTGGCCGCGCGAGTCATCGCACCCATACCCGCAGGAACGGAGACAACAGGCTCATGCATTCGGAGTTCTCCCCCACGGAAGGCACGCTGGACGAGGCCGTTGCCGTGTTTGTGGAGCTGCGCCCACGCCTGTTCGGTATCGCGTACCGGATGCTGGGCAGTACGGCCGAGGCGGAGGACGTGGTCCAAGAGGTGTGGCTGCGGTGGCAGCGGGCCGATCGTTCGGTGGTGGTCAGCCCCGCGGCGTTCCTGTCCAGCGCCACCACCCGCCTGGCCATCAACGTGGCCCGGTCCGCCCGGGTCCGCCGTGAGACCTACATCGGCCCCTGGCTCCCCGAACCCGTCGACACCGCAAGCGACCCCGCGGCCGGCGCCGAACGGGCCGAAGCGCTCGAACTCGCCCTGCTCCTCGTCCTGGAGAAACTGGCCCCCACCGAACGGGCCGTGTACGTCCTGCGGGAGGCATTCGATTACACCTATACGGACATCGCGGACATGCTCCGGCTCAGCTCCGTCAACGTACGAAAGATCGTGAGCCGGGCCCGCAGGCACCTGCTCGAGGAACAGCGCGAGAACGTCGACGCCGCCGAGCACCGACACCTGTTCGAAGCCTTCGTCTCAGCGGCCCGGACGGGCGACGTCGCCTCCCTGGAAGCACTCCTCACCCCCGCCGGCGTCGGCCCGCTCCCTGCTTCGATCGCGCGGTCATCCGTCTCCGGCAGCCGACGCCGAGGTGACACCCGTGCAGGCGGTCCGACAGCCGAAAATGGTTTCGGCGGATCCGGATCTGTCACATCCGCACGGGGTGCCCGGTCTTATCTGTCGTCCGGGTGACGACGAGGTCCCCGGGAAA
Source organism: Embleya sp. NPDC055664 (assembly GCF_053618075.1). Lineage (NCBI taxonomy): Bacteria > Bacillati > Actinomycetota > Actinomycetes > Kitasatosporales > Streptomycetaceae > Embleya > Embleya sp. NPDC055664. The sequence continues at coordinate 65,655 of NZ_JBSHGZ010000043.1, read as the reverse complement.
CAGGGAGGATCCGGCATGAAGATCGTGGTCATCGGTGGTACCGGCCTGATCGGTTCGAAGGTCGTCGGCAAGTTGGGCGAGCACGGGCACGAAGCGGTCGCGGCGGCGCCGAACACCGGAGTGAACACCCTCACCGGCGAGGGGTTGGCCGAGGTGATGAAGGGCGCGGACGCCGTCGTCGACGTGTCCAACTCGCCGTCGTTCGAAGACGCCGCGGTGTTGGACTTCTTCACCACCTCCACCCGCAACCTGTTGGCCGCCGAGGAGGAGGCGGGAGTGGGGCACCACGTGGTGCTGTCGGTGGTGGGCAGCGACCGCCGACCCGACATCGGCTACTTCCGCGCGAAGATCGCCCAGGAGCAACTCGTCAAGGAATCTCCCATCCCGTTCTCGATCGTGCACGCGACGCAGTTCTACGAGTTCGGCCGGCGCATCGCGGACGAGGCGACGACGGGCAACGAGGTGCACATCGCGCCGGTCGCCTTCCAACCGGTCGCCGGCGACGACGTCGCGCAGTTGGTGGGCCGGACCGCAGTGGGCACACCGAGCAACGCGATGGTCGAGATCGCCGGGCCGACGCGGTACCGGATGGACGAGTTCTTCCGGAGGGCCCTGGCTGCGTGGGGCGACCCGCGTGAGGTGGTCACCGACTCGCAGGCGCACTACTTCGGCGCGGTACCCGACGAACTCACGCTCGTTCCGGTCGACGGCGCCATCCTCGCCGAGATCACCTACAAGGACTGGCTGAAGCAGGCCACCGTCTAGCACGTGGTACGCCCCAATGGCACCTCGGCCGATACGGCGCGCCGCCTGCCCGCCGTATCGGCCGGTTCCCCCCCTCGGAGCCGAGGAGGGGCCATGACCGCATAAAAAACGGCGGCCGTGTCCGGCGACATCGCGGGCGGGCCGCGGTCGCCGCAAAGTAGTCGGGCGAGCCGCCGCTCGGATTCTCGGTCCGACGATCCCCCGCGCGGACGGAAGACGGACGCCACTGCCGTCCGGGCCGATCGACGCCGCCCGCCGCCGTGGCGACACCGCCTACGCGTTGGTGGCCGACCGGAACGAGATCTTCACCCGCCTGTTCGCGTCCGGCAGGCGTCCATACAGCTGATTCAAGCGATCGGCGAACCGGTCGCAACGCGAGACGACGACCAGATTCCACCCGTGGAGGCGAAACATGACCACCGTCACCGGCGACGACGAAGACGACAAGTTCGACGTGGGAATGCAGATGGCACTCGGTGGCCTGATCGGCGCTCTCTTCGACGGCGGGGAGGCAGCGTGCGACCGGATCTCCGCCGAGCCGTCCGCACCGATGGAAACCGACCCGACGACCGGCGAAACGAGGAACTTGTGAACCACCCGGTGCGGCAACACCCCGACGATGTCTCCGCCACGCCGCAGATCGCCACACTGGACGATCTGCACGAACACCTGCAGTGGGCAATCGAGTTGGAGCACGCAACCCTGCCCCCGTACCTGTGCGCGCTGTACTCGCTGGAGCAGGAGCGAAACCCCGATGCCGTTCGGGCGGTGACCGGTGTCTTCGTCGAAGAGATGCTGCACCTGGCATTGGCCGCGAACCTGCTCAACGCGGTGGGCGGTCGGCCGGAACTGGACACACCGCGCATGTTGCAGCCGCACCCGCGACGGTTGCCGCACGGCGACCCATCACTGGAACTGTCATTGCTTCCGTTCGGGCGCGAGGCGCTCGACCAGTTCCTCCGACTGGAGCAGCCCGCGCCGCCGGACGCGCCGGCACAGTCGGATCGATATGCGACGATCGGTCAGTTCTATGCCGCGATCGAGGAAGGACTGCGCGAACTGTGCGCCCGGCTCGGCGAAGAGGAGGTCTTCCGCGGCGACAGCGCCCGTCAGGTGCGGGACTGCCATTTCCGGTACACCGCCGGCCGATTGGTCGAAGTCACCGATCTGACATCGGCGTTGGCTGCCCTGGAAGAGATCGTCGACCAGGGCGAGGGCCTGCTGCGCGGCCGAGTATGGGACGGTGACCGAGACGTTCACCACCTCGAGCGCGAACAAGTGGCGCACTACTACCGCTTCCAGGAGCTCAGGGTCGGCCGCCGCTACCGACGCGGCGACACGCCACGGTCCGGACCGACCGGCGAACCGCTGCGCGTGGATCCCCAAGGCATACGCCGGATGCGGCGCAACCCGCGTCTCGACGACCACCTGCCGGGCAGCCCGATCCGTGAGGCGCAGGACGGGTTCAACCGCACGTACTGCACCCTCCTGCATCAACTTGAGGAGACGTTCAACGGCAGCCCGCAGATGCTCCCGGCCGCCACGGGCACCATGTACCGTCTGCGGACGCAAGCCGAGGCCCTGATGGCGATGCCCGACGGGTCGGACACGACGGCCGGCCCGACGTTCGACTACGTCCCGCCCGAACTGCGCGCCTGAATCCCGAGCCCCACGAAGCCGTGGTCCCGGACCGAGGGTCGACAAGGTGCACCCCGGCGTGGCGGCGCCCATAGGGGCGCGGGCCGCCGAATCTCGATCCGGTCCTCCACCTCGATCACCTCTTCTTCCTGACTCCCCAGGAGCCGGACCGATCACAAGCTCACGAGGAGGGTCACTATTCATCCACCGAAAGCGGAGCACGATCCACACGTTGCCGTTACCCGTCATTCGCCGGTCGCGGGCCGGGCGCCGGTGTTGCGCCGGCCGGCGCCCGGCCGCGACCCGCCCGGCGACCCCGGGGGTGGGCCGATCGGGGCCGTCGCACATGGAAGCGACAGGGCACACACCCGCCAGAGGGCCACCCGCTGTCACTTCGGTGCGGTCAGCGTCTCGCGTGTGAGCTTGGCGTGCCGGCCAATGCCGTTCCGGGGTTGGCAATTGCCATGTCCGGGGCGGGAGTTCATATCGTGTTTGCTTGCCTGGGTGCCCCGGGATTGACTTAATGGGTACGGGAGCGGCGCGGAGCAGAACCGGCCCGGTGAGCACTTCCTGCCCTACGCGTGAGAGTCCGCCAGGGTCCATCGGGAACCCACCGCCGCCGCCCCGTTCCTCGATCCATCGAACCGCGCGAACGTACCGAACGTATCCATGCGAGCGGACAGCGAGGGTATCGAATGAAGATCAAGTCAGCCGCACTGGTCACCGCGGTCGTCGTCGGCCTCGGCTTACCCGTCGGCACCGGCGTCGCCGACGCCGCGCCCACGGCGGAATCCTTACGGACGCAGATGGCCCGGGTGCTCGCCGAGCACCCCGGGGGAGTGCAGACCGGCACGGACACCGTCTCCTGGCAGAACGGCGCCGTCACCTTGAAGCTCGCCGGCCTGCGCGGCGTCGCCGACTGCGGCTACAACCAGTTCTGTCTGTGGGAGCACAGCGGCTTCGGCGGGCGCATGCTCGCCTGGAACGCGATCCCGGCGATCTGCTCGGGCCTGATCATCAACCTGACCGACTACGGCTTCAACGACCAGGCATCGGCCTGGGCGGACAACTCCCCGTCGAGGTTCGTCGACGTCTGGAACGACTATGGCGCCGGCGGCGGCCGCATCTGGAGGATGTTGCCGGGCGCGAGTTCGTCCAACGTGCAGTCGAACGACGCGGCGTCCAGTCTGGACTGCTACTGACGATCCACCCGTCGGTTGCGATGCGACGGACACCATGGAGTCCGTGAGTCCGTGAGTCCGTGGGCCCGCCCGCCGCTCCGAGCAGCGGGCGGGCCGCTGGGCCCACCCGGATCAGCAGGCGTCGAGGATCGACGTGAGGGCGTTGTTCTCTGCGAGGCCGTCGTCGCCGTTGCGACCCTCAGCCCACCCGAAGATCGACCGCCACCCTGTCCGAGCAGGGAAATCCCACCGAAGGCACTGTGACCGGAAGCGGAACGCATCGTTCGCCGCAGCCGCGGAAGTGCGGTGGAGCCTTACGCCTCGAGCCACGACTGCGCAACTCGCGCCCAGGCAAGCCCCGTTCTGCCCCCGAGTCGTGGAGCGGTGTCGGTGCCCTGCGACATGGTGCCGCGCATGATCAACGACTTGGATGCCATCGCCTGGTCGTCGATGGGCCACGCCTAAGGTCCGGCCGACGACGTCCCGGTATGGCTGCGGGCAATGACCTCACCCGACCCCGAGACCCGCACCAGAGCACTCGACGACTTCTACGGCGCGGCCCACCACCAGGGCGACGTGTACCCGTGTACCGCAGCAAGCCTTCCGTTCCTGTTCGACATGGCCGACGATCCCACAACGCCCGACCGCGCCGCGCTGATGCGCGAACACGCCGATGCCTTCGTCGCCTACGCCGCGGACCCCGATATCCGGGTACGGAGCGCGGCGATCGAGGCACTCGGTCTCTTCCGCGCTATTGACGGCCCTGGACGACGACGTGGACGCCTGGCGCGCCGAACAGGTCGCCGGACATCTGCGCGGGGCCGCCGACGACCTGGTGCCGCGGTTGTCCCGCCGCCTCGCCGGCATCGACCCCGCGCGGCAGCGGTCCGCCATGAGTGCGCGTGCCATCGTCTGCGCCCTCACCGAACTGGGCGACCCGGCGGCCGTCGACGCGATCACCGACTTCACCGGCGCCGCGGTCCGCCACGAGCAGTGGAGCACCGTGGCCGCGGCCCTGACGGCGCTCGCGTCCTTCGACACCGACGCCGCGCCGGCTTCGGCGATGCTTCGCCCCCTGGCCGACGCACCGGACGTGAATGTGCGCGCGGCCGCGACCGCCGCCCTGTGGGCGATCGAACGCGACCCGGCCGACGTCGTGCCACGCCTGGAGCGGCTTCTCGACAGCCATCGAAGCCACGACACGATCGACGTCCTCGGCCGGATCGGTGCGCCCGCGAGGGCCGTACTGCCGCGTCTGCGAGCCATGGCCCACGACGGACACGAGTGGACCCGCGTCCACGCCGCGGCGGCGCTGTGGGATATCGCAGGCGAGGCCGAAGCCGACCTCGTCGTACACAGCCTGTCGGCGGCCTGGGAGAGGAACGACGCGACCTCGAACCACGTCCTGGCGTGCCTGAACCGGATGGGATCGGCCGCCGCCCCGGCGCTGCCCCGCATCCGGGCGGAACTCGCGCTGTCCCGCCGCAGCGGCCGCTACCGGAACCTCACCTGCGACGAAGAACTACAGCGCATGTGCCGCGGTCGCCGCGCCGCCGATCGCCAACAGCGCGATGCCGCCCTGCGTGATCAGCGAATGGGCGGCGGCATCGCGCAACTCCCGGCGTTGGTCCTCGAACCACCGCTCGACGTCGGTATCCGGCGTCATGGGCCCCTGTGCCGCAAGGGTGTGGGCCGGATCCGGCGCAAGGGTCGTCTCGCCCTTGCCCGGCACGGAGACGAGCACACGGGAACCCTCCGGCCCGACCTTGGCGATCACCCTCGCGCCCCGCCGGTCGAGCTGCTGGGTGAACAGGGTGTACGTGAGGGTCAGCAGCAGTACGCCGGCCACCAGGAACATCACGCCGTAGATCACCGTGAGCCGGGTGCGCAGCCCCATCCGGCGCGGCAGGACCGCGAAGTGCCCCGGGTCCCTTGGCCGTTCGGGGCGCCCGCGGCGGGCGCCACGGGCCCCGCCGTCGGTCGGTCGCGGTGTCCGGCGCGCCGTCGGCGCGCAGGAGTTCGACCAGGACGGCGAACTCCTTACGTGAGAGCGGCACATAGCGTCCATTGCGGTACACCTCGCGTCGGGCCGCATCCAACGTGATGCCGGCGCGGCGCAACACCGGCGGCATGGCCGCTCGGGATCGTCGCCCCAACGCCAGTACCCTCGCCGCGAGTTCGGCGAACGCGAAGGGCTTGGTCAGGTAGTCGTCGGCGCCCAGGCCCAGCCCGGCGACCCGGTCGACGATCCCGGCGGCGGCCGTGAGCATCAGCGCACGCGCACCGGCGAATCGGAGGCCACCACGGCGCGGCACACATCGTCGCCCGGTACGGCCGGCAGGTCCCGGTCCAGAACCACCACGTCGTAGCCGTTGACGCTCAGGCATTCCAGTGCCCGCTCGCCGTCGTAGGCCACGTCCACCGCGTGGGCCTCCTCGCGCAACCACTCCGTGATCGCGTCGGCGAGCATCGGCTCGTCCTCGACCACCAATACCCGCATGTGTGTCGTCCTTCCCCCACGGCTCGCGCGCGTCGATGCTCGCGGACGGGCCGTTTCCGCGGCGTAAGGAGCACCGCCATCCGTCGACACCCGGGCGCGAAGCGGGTACGGAAACGCGCGCAAGAACGGAGTCTCGACGGAGGACCCGTTGCCCGCCCAGGGCGTGACCATGAAGCTGGACGGCAGCGTGCCGAAGCAGACGGTGACCAAGGCCGAAGAGGCCGACCTCACCCTCGCGCCGCGCACCTCGGCGTCGCGCAACGTCGCGGCCGGCCTGCCCCGCCGTGTGCGCATACGCGATGGTGGCGAGCATCGCGCCGATGGAAACGGTGTCCTCGGTCGGCCGGATCGGCGACGCCAAGGTGTACCGCACCGATCGCATCCCGGCCGCCGAGACCAACGGCATCGGGGCGTACGCCGCGCGGCCCGACCTGCTCACGGCGATCGGCGCCACGGTGCGCAGCGGTACCTGGCTCAACGCCGCCACCGAGCGGCACCCGGCCTTCGACGCCGTCCCCTCCGCAGCGGAAACGCCGACGAAACGCCTCCTCGTGTTGATCGTGCACAGCAGCATCGGTCGCGGTGACAGCCACAGCACGGCGGAAGTGCCGCACCGTCACCGGGAATACCCAACATCCCGCACATCGCAGATTACGCATCCCTCGTCATCCCAGGAGTCCGACATGTCTTTTCGAAAGGTCGGCCAAGGTCTCGACCGCCGAGCGTTCCTGCAGCGAGCGGGTGCGGCCGCGGCGGTGGGCGCGGCCCTTCCTCTGCTCGGTTCCGCGCCCTCCGCGCTCGCTGCCGCGGCCGACCCGGATCAGCTCTTTCGGCAAGGCCGGTTCGCCGATGCCGAGCGGGGCTACCGATGCCTTCTGCGCGACGATCCGGGCAACGCGAACGCGCACGCCCGGATCGGCTACATCGCACTGCTGTCCAACCGGTTCCGCACCGCCGAGAGGCACCTGTCCGAGGCCCTCGCCCTGGCACCCGACGACGTCTCCTCCACCCAGCGCCTTGCGGAGTGCTTCGTACGACAGGACCAACTCTCGCGCGCCGTCCCGGTGATGCGCCGCACCGGCCGGCCGCGTGATGAAGCGTTTGCCGAGGCCTACTCCCGGATCGATGGCACCCCATGGCAGATCTCCGGCGCCCGCGACACCCGCGTGCCGTTCCACACCCTGGACCCGGTGCCGTCGGTCGAGGCGAGGGTCAACGGCGGAGAGCCGCAGAAGTTCTATCTCGACACCTACGGCACGCTCGACCTGTCGACGGAGGCGGCGCACACGGCCGGACTGCGGGCACTGGCCACTTGGGAAGGCGGAGTCGTGGACGGCCACCCCGTCGTGATTCACGTGGGCGTCCTGGACTCCTTCAAAATCGGGGAGATCGAGATCCGCAACATCCCGGTGCAGTGGAACGACACACCACGCCCACCGCTCCCCGACGGGTCCCAGGCGGCGGGCGTGTTCGGTACGACGATCTTCTACCACTTCCTGACCACGATGGACTACGCGCACCGGGCGCTGCTCCTGCGACGACGCACGGTCGCCCGTCCTTCGCCCGACGAACTCGCCCGGTTGCCGCTGTGGCTGGCCGGTGACCACTTCCCGTGCACACTGGGCAGCCTCGGGCAGCGCGAACCCAGGATGGTGACAGTGGATACCGGCGGCATCGCCAGTGCTGTGGATACCACGGTGTCCATCGCCGAGCGGTACGGGCTCACCGTGGACCACGCCCATCCCAGGGAGCGGTTCGGGATCAAGTTCTATCCGATCACCGCCGACCGGATCAGTCTCGGCGGTGCGGTCCGACACAACGTCCAAGGCATGGGCGCGGAGAAGGTCTTTCCCGGATTTCCCGGCCCTGGACAGTCGGCGCAATTCGGTTTCGACCTGATCGCCGACTTCACCCACGAGTTCTTCAAGCCGTACGCGGTCAGCTTCGACTACGCGGGCATGAAACTCTCCATCACCCAGGGCTGAGACCCCCTCCGATGCGCGGCGGCAGCGCTATATGGGCCATCCACGCACCGCCACCCCGACGGTGCTGCTCGAATCCAATGACGTTCCCAGCCGGCCGAATGCGTGCCGACCGCCGCGACGACTGGCAAGCCCGGCAGCCCGACCCACGACCCACGACCCACGACCCACAGACTGTTCAATGCGCGACGACAGTGAGGCACGAATGACCGAATGGCAGGAACTCCGCGGCGGCGTGAACATCGTGCGCCGCCACGGTGACGTCGTCCACCGGCCGGCATCCCCGGCGACGCCGGCGATCCACCGGCTGCTACGCCACATCCACGACCAGGGCTTCCACGGCGTACCGGAGCCACGGGGCTTCGACGCCGACGGCAACGAGATGCTCACCTTCCTCGACGGCGAGGTACACAACGCGCTCACCCCGGACCTCAGAAGCCCCGAACTCCTCACCTCCGCGGCCACATTGCTGCGCGACCTCCACGACGCGAGCGCCACGTTCCGGCCGGACCCCGCCGACCCCTGGCTGTTCCCGGTCCGGCAGCCGGCCGAGGTCATGTGCCACGGCGACGCCGCCCAGTACAACTGCGTGGTGAAGGACGGCGTGGCAGTCGGTTTCATCGACTTCGATGCCGCGCACCCGGGGCCACGCGTCTGGGACGTCGCCTACACCGTGTACCGGTTCGCGCCACTGCAGGCGCCGGACAACCCGGAGAGCTTCGGCACACCGCACGAGCAGGGACACCGGGTCGCCGCCTTCTGCCGCGCGTACGGGCCGGGCGTGGGCGCCGAGGTCATCGACACCGTCCCCGACCGTCTGCAAGCCCTGATCGACTTCATGCGCGACCAGGCCGCGCAGGGCAACGAGGCGTTCCGGCAACACATCGCGGACGGCCACGCCGACCTCTACGAGGCGGACATCCGCCATGTCCGCGCCCATCGCGACATCCTGCGCACCGCCTTCGAGGCGGGATAACCGTGCCCCCACCGGCTTCAGCCGGGCCAGGTGCCGGTCAGACGCCGGGTGGTTGCCGCTCCGGCTCGGTCGACGGCGGGCTTGACGACGGCGAAGATTGCGCCTTGCAAGCCCGCGGCAAGCAGAACCTGGGCCCAGGTGCGGTCCTCGTCGGTGGCATCGGGGGCGTCGTCGTCACCGGTGATCATCTTCCACGACTGCTTGAAGACCACGCCGGCAATCATGCCGGCGGCGGCACCGAGCACCAGGCCGACCGGCTTGTACGCGACGTTGGACGCCTTCACCGGCGCCTCCGGCCTCGGCGCACCAGCAGCACGAGGGCCAGTGCCACGGTTGCCGCTGCGATCAGCGGGGTGCGGTTGGCCTTTGCCGTGGTCGCGGCCATGTGCGCCTTCTCGCGGACCGGGTCGGGGGTCGTGTCGGCGGCGAGCTGTCCGGCTCGGGCCACACTGTCGCGGAGGTGGGTGGCGGTATGGGCCGCCTTGTCGAGAACCGGGTCGGGCGTCTTGTCCTTGACCGACTCGGTGGCCTCCGCCGCCTTGTCCCGGAGTCGGTCGCCGACGTGGGCGGCCTTCTCGGCGGTTTGCTCCTCGATAACGGCCGCCTTGGCCTTGACCTGGGCCTTGACGTCGGCCTTGGCCGCCAGTGCCTCCACCGTACGGCCGAGTTCGTCGCGGGTGTCCTCGATCTTTTCGCGCAACTGCTCGCGTGTGGGCGCGGATTCCTTGTCCCGGGGCTGGTGGGTCATCGGTGTGCCTTCTCCTTGATTACGGCGACGTCGGCCCTGAAGCTGTCGATGGTCTGTTCGGGTGCGGGAATCCCGGCCCTGGCGATCTGCTTCTTCCCGGCGGCGGCCATTCCCGCGGCGACGGCCGCCAACAGGGCAGCGGTGATCAGGGCCGAAGCCCACACCGGCACAAGCAGGGCCAAGGCTGCGACCACGGTGACGACGAGGGCTTGCGCGGCCAGGACGCCGACCAGGCCGGCGCCGCCGAACAGGCCACCGCCGACCCCGAAGCGTTTGCCCTTTTGAGTCATCTCCGCCCGGGCAAGCTGCATTTCTTCGCGGACCAACTCGGAAATCTGCTGCGACGCTCGTGAGACGAGATTGCCCATCGACTCCTGGGAATTGCCGCGGCTCGGCTGTCCAACGGTGCTCATGGAATCCTCACTTTCCTCCCCGCGCTCGTTGCGGCTCTTCGGCGCGACTGCGGCCAACGACCTCGCTCCCGGGTGATCGGGCTTACGGGCGCGGCTACCCCACAACCCGCAGGTCACTCGCCGACCACGGCTCCCATCGCGGGGCCGCGTACATCGTCGGCACAAAATCCACACGGTCTTCCGGGCGGACCGATCCAACGCGAGCGTCATGCGCGCTCGCACCCGCGGGACCCTGTCCGCGGCGGTCATCCTTCGCCACGGCGCCCCGGCAAGGAACGCCCTACGGGCCCTGAACCATCGATGATTCGTCGGTTCGCCGGCGGGTCAGTGTTTCGGGCAGGCCGGGTCGTCCACGAGCACCGCGTTCGCGGGGATGATCACCACGTCCTCGTCGATCGACACCGATCCCTTGGTCGTGGTGTAGGCACGCTTGCCGGGCCCGACGCACTTGGTGGCGAGGTTGCCGAACCCGTCGGGGAAGTTGAACACTTCCGCAGGGCTGTTCTCGCCCCGGTCACCGAACACCGGGGCGTCCGCCTTGCCGCGCTCGTCGTAGTACTCCTGCGAACACCCGGCGACGGCGCCCAGGACCAGGAACACCGACACGATCGGCGCCCATCGCATCGTGTGCGATGGGCGCAGCGGGTTCGTCCGTCGCGTCGCATTCACCCCGCGCACGCCGCGTCCGGGACGACCTGCACGTTGGAGGGGCCGCTCGCGTTCGTGGTCACGTAGGCGCGGAATCCGTGGCCGACGCACTTGGTGGCGAGGTTCCCGAAGCCGTCGGGGAAGTTGAACACCTGGGCCGGAGTGTCGTCGCCACGCTGGTTCGCGACCGGCGAGTCGCCCTTGCCGCGCTCGTCGTCGTCCCCGGCACACCCCGCCAACAGCAACACACCCGCCAGCGCGCACGGTACGACCCTCCACCCGAGTCCTGCCACGACGCTCCCTCCCTCGCACCACACGTCCGTGAGATCAACATCCCAGCCGGCACGGCCGCGACGCGACGGGGACTTCCCCACGCACCACCCGCGACCCGGCGTCATCGAGCCGACCGGCGTGGGGACGCGATCTCAGCGGAAGGCACCCCCATTGGCGGCGAGGAACGCGGCGAAGGTCCGGGGTGCGCGGCCGGTCAGATGCTCGAACTCGGGCGTGGTCGCGGCCAGCGAGCCGGTGCCCACGTCGGCCCACAGGTGGGCGACGTCGTCGGCGAACCGCCGGGGTACGCCCTGGGCTTCGAGCCTGGCCGCCATGTCCTCGGCTCCCAGGGCGACGACACCGACGGGTCTGCCGAGGGGACCCTCGAGCCGGCCCGCGACCTCGCGCATGGTGAGTGCTTCCGGACCGGTCAGGACGAAGGTTTCGCCCGCGCCGCGTGGTTCGGTGAGCAGTACGGCCGCGCTCGCGGCGATGTCGTGGCAGTCGATGTAGGAGACGGGCGCATCGACCGCCGGGGCGATGAGGTTCCCGTCGTCGTTGAACGTGCCCGCGCCGGTGAGGAAGTTCTGCATGAAGCCGCTCGGGTGCAGAAGCGACCATTCGACACCGGACGCCTTCAAGTGCCGCTCGATCTCCCAGTGCGCCCCCTGCGCGAGCCTGCCGCCCTGGTGGGCATGCCACACGGAGACTTTGACGATTCGCCGTACACCGGCGTGGCCGGCCGCGTCGATGACGGTCTTCTGCTGCCCGACCATGGGCTGCGGGCGGTCGTCGGCGGTGGGGACCGCGCCCGCGCCGTTGAGCAGAATCCGATCGATACCGACGACTGCCGCCGAGATCGATTCGGGGTCGTCGAAGTCGCCGACAACGTACGGGCAGCGGAGGGCGCGGCCCTGATCGGCGTTGCGCACGAGGGCCTTGAACGGCGCCCCGAGTTCGTCGAGCCGCCGGACGAGGTGCCTGCCGATGGATCCGGTTGCCCCGGTGACCAAGATCATGGGAAGCCCCTTCGGCTAAGATGAGGAGTCCTCGGAATATTAATCCGAGGACCCCTCAACTTGTCTAGGGGTCATGCATGAGCGGTACGGGAACGCGTCGGCCGCGCGCCGACGCACGACGCAATCGGGAACGCATCCTCGCGGCGGCCGACCAGGCGTTCCGTGAGCAGGGCACCGGCGCGTCGTTGGAGGGCATCGCCCGGCAGGCCGGCGTAGCGATCGGAACGCTGTACGGGCATTTCCCGAACCGGGGCGCGCTGTCCGCGGCACTGCTGCGCGAACAGCACGCCGCCCTGTTCGCATTCGGCGACGAACTGCCCGCACAGGAAACGGCGTTGGCGGCCCTGACGGCGTGGATAGGCGCGGTCTCGGTGCACGCCGCGGCATACCGGGGGCTGGCGACGCTGCTGATGGAGGGCTTCGCCGACGAGGCGTCCGAGCTGCACGACGCGTGCGCACACCTGGCGGCGACGACCGAACGCCTGCTGTCGACCTCACGCGAAGCGGGAGCGGTCCGGGACGATGTCACCGCGGGGGACGTGCACGCGCTGACGAACGCCGCAGCATGGCTGCGCGAGCAGGTGCCGCCCGAGCAAGCCGATCACTTGACGGCCCTGCTGATCCGCGGCCTGCGCGCGGGTGACGACGCGACGCGCTGAACGTGTTGCGGAACCCGACGACGTTCGAGGCGGCGACCTCTACGAGAGCGTGACGAGTTCGTACGTGCTTTTCGCGGCCAACCACAGGCCCAGCAGCAGCGACAACACGACGATCGCCTGGTCCTGGTGTGTATTGAGGGCCGTGCGCAACCGCTCGAGCTCGATGTGTGCCCGCGTCGGCGCGAACGTGGCGTACAACTCCATCCCGAACAAAGTGGCCGAGGCGAGCAGGAAGTAGCTCATCAGGGCCACGAACGTGGCGGCCGAGGAAAGGTCCGCGTTCATCACGGTGGCCCCACCCGCGGCGACCATCGCCCACGGCTGGAGCAGGACGGCGAGGCCGGCCGCGGTCCAAGCGGAAACACGATCCAGCCGTGCCATCCACCTCGGTTCTCCCCGGGAACGGGTGGCGCCTCGGCGTCGTTTGTGTTCGCCGTAGACCACCAGCGCGATGCCCATGGTCAGCTTGACCACGAGACCCGCCGTGGAGGGCGCGCTGTGTCTCGTCGGCGGAACGCCCCCGGTCAACAGCAACACCCCCGCGACCACCACGACGAGTTCCACGAGCCAGGTCAGGGTGAACACAAGCCCTTTCAACAACCCTTTGTCTGCGGACAGCAACAGGATGAACGCGGAGTTGTGCATCGGTCCCAGGGTGATGGCCGTTCCGATGAGGACGAGATCAAGGACCATGGTTGCTGTCCTCATGTGGGTGAATGCGGATCGGGGTCGTGCGAGCGCGTGTCACCGCACTCGGTACCACCCGTCGGGTCCCGCTACACAACATTTCGGTGCCGGTGCCCGCCATCCGGCTGACGTTGCGGCGCGGCGGATCGGGGCTTTTGTCGGGCGCTGGAACCATGTGGTCATGACAGCCGCGATGGACAGGCCGGTGCGTCCCCCAGGGACACGCCTGGTGCTGGTCCCGCTGGTCCTGGGGCAATTCCTGATGGCCCTGGACAGTTCGGTCATGAACGTGTCGATCGCGACGGTGGCCGAGGACGTGGGCACGACGGTGACCGGCATCCAGGGCGCGATCACGGCCTACACGCTCGTGATGGCGATGCTCATGATTCCGGGGGGCAAGGTCGGCGGGCTCATCGGTCGTCGGCGTGGGTTCATGATCGGTTGTGGCATCTACGGGTGCGGTTCGCTGACCACCGCGCTGGCCCCGAACCTGCCGGTGTTGCTGCTCGGTTGGGCGGTGTTGGAAGGAGTCGGTGCGGCGCTCATCCTGCCCGCGATCGTGGCATTGGTGGCGGGAAACTTCCCGGCGGAGCGTCGCCCTTCCGCATACGGGCTCGTTGCCGCCGCGGGGGCGGTGGCGATCGCCGCGGGTCCGCTGATCGGCGGCGTGGCGACTACGTACTTCTCGTGGCGCTGGGTCTTCGCCGGCGAAGTCCTGCTCGTGGCGGTGATCCTGGTACTCGCGGCTCGGGTCGCCGACGCTCCCGTCACAGCGCGAGAGCGCCTGGACGTCGTCGGCGCCGTGTTGTCCGCCAGTGGGCTCGGGCTCTTCGTGTTCGGAGTGCTCAAGTCGGCCGAGTGGGGGTGGTTTCGACCCAAACCCGAAGCGCCCGCCTGGTTGGGGGTGTCGCTGGTCGTCTGGCTGATGTTGTCCGGAATGGCCCTCGTCAGGCTCTTCCTCTCCTGGGAGACCCGCCTGTCGGCCCGGGGTGGGGATCCGCTCGTGGACCCGACGATGCTGCGCAATCGGCAACTCACCGGCGGCCTGACGATGTTCTTCTTCCAGTACCTCGTGCAGATGGGCGTGTTCTTCATCGTTCCGCTCTACCTGTCGATCGCGTTGGGCCTGTCGGCGTTGGCGACCGGCGCCCGCATCCTGCCGCTCTCGCTCACGCTGCTGGCGGCCGCGATCCTGATCCCGCGGTTCCTGCCGGACGTCTCGCCGCGGCGCGTGGTGCGACTGGGAATCCTCGCGCTGCTCGCGGGGGCGGTGGCCATGATGGCCGCGCTGGACGCGGACGCGGGCCCCGAGATCGTCACCGTGCCCCTGCTGTTGATCGGACTCGGTATGGGCGCGTTGGCGTCGCAGCTCGGCTCGGTCACGGTATCCGCGGTCCCCGACGAGCGGAGCGCGGAGGTCGGCGGCGTGCAGAACGCGGTCACCAACCTCGGTGCCTCGATCGGGACGGCGCTCGCGGGATCGCTCCTGATCGCCGCCATGACCTCGTCGTTCCTGAGCGCCATCGAACATAATCCGGCGATTCCGGCATCCGTCGCGAGCCACGCGACCGTGGAACTCGAAGGCGGCGTCCCCTTCCTGTCGGACGAGCAGCTCACCTCCGCCCTCGACAAAGCCGGCACGAGCACGGAGGTGAAACATGCGGCCATCGAGGCAAACGACGCGGCCAGACTCGACGGCCTGCGGGCCGCACTCGCCGTCCTCGCCCTCTGCGCCCTCCTCGCCCTGTTCTTCACCGGACGCATCCCCACGACCCAACCCGGCTCGGCCCGGAAGTAGCGACGGCGGACGAACGCGAACCCAAGGACGTGTTCATCCGGTGTCGGACGTCCGATCGCGCGATCTCAGGCCAGGATCTTGGCCTTGGCTCGTTCGTATTCCTCGACGGTGATGTCACCGTCGTTCCTGAGCTGGGCGATGCGGGCCAGTTCGTCGGACGTGCCAGGCGTGGCGGCCGCCTCCCGCACATATGAGCGGAACTCCTGCTGCTGCTGCTCGACCCTGCGTCGGTCGCGTTCGCCCATGCCGCGCCCCCGCGCGATGAAGTACACGAAGACGCCGAGGTACGGCAGCACCACGCACAGAACCAGCCAGCCCGCCTTGCCCCATCCGCTGAGCGAGTCATCGCGGATGATGTCCCCGAATACGTGGAAGAGGAGCATGATCCAGAGGATCCACAAGAAGAACCAGAGCATGGTCCAGAACGCGTTGAGAAGTGGGTAGTCCATGATCGATCTCCTTCGATCAATCCCGACGGCAGCCGCGGGGCCGTCCGGGACGGCGGAGCCGCCGCCCACCTCACCGTTGCGGGTGGGGCCGGGAGCACCGGGACCGTGGCCTCTCCATACGGGAGGCACGACGCCCGCGCGGAACCTATGCGCGCCGCGATCGGCGACCACCACCCACCGGCACGGCGGCGGATATCGGTGGGACACGCCGCCGGATGTCACCTCGGAGCCGCGCCTTCCTCGGCGTGTCGGCAACGGGCCAGGGGTGCTGCACCCGATGTCCGCACCGTCACGGTGGTCCGACCTCCAGTTTACGGCGGGACCTCACCCGATCGCCTCATCCGGCGCGCACCGACGAGTTGCCCGACGGGCCGTCACACGCATGATCGGACCGGCTCCGGGGCGAGGGGATCACGGCACACCGCCACCGACCGGACCCGGCCGCCCGTTTTGGGCGTGAGTCCGCGAGAGCGTCGTTCGTCCCGTCGCGGCCAACAGCGCGATGATCGCGAGCAGGGCGAGAAGTACGGCCACGAGCAGCAGGATCGTCAACGCGGTCGGGCGATTCCACAGGGCGAACCACAGGGCGATGACGAGGAGCGCGCCGACGGCCAGCCACCGCCGGTGGGCGGCCACCCAGGTGCCCGTCCTTCCCGTGTGCAGCCCGTGTGTGTCGGCCCACCGCGCCACGGAGTCGGCCGCGCGCTCCATCGAACCGCGCACGGCCCGCGGAAGACGGCCCGTCCCGGACAGGTAGGCGCCGAGGGCGACGACCAGACCCAGGACGATCCCGGTGCGGACGCTGTTCTTCAAAAAGCGCAGCAGCGTGTCGAAGATCGCCGAGGCGGCGGCGGGGGACTGTACCTGGGCGGGCAGGTGATCCAGATAGAAGCGCCGCGCGATCACCAGGGCGATGGCCACGACCAGGCAGCCGAAGGCGACACCCAGGGCGGTGGTGACCAGGGCCCGGCGACGACGCCGGGCCAGGAACACCCCGATCGCGCCGAGCAGAACGGCGATGATGGGCAACCAGTTGCCGAGCACGTCGAGCGCGTGCGCCGCGTTCTGGAACTTCCGCAGTTTGTCGGACTGGACGAGCACCATCTGCTTGTCGACGTCGGGAATCTTGTCCGCGGGGCTGACCCCGGCGTTCACGAGGTCTTGCTTGACCGTGTCCACCGCGGCGCCGACATCCAGGGTGACGGTGCCCTCGTTGACCCCGACCGCGCCCCGGCCCTTGCCGGTGAGCGCGTGGTCGAGCGCCGAATGGGCGGCCCGGTTGGCGTTCTTCCAGACCGTCTCGAATCTGTCGCTCTGGGTGAAGCGGGTCGCCGCCTTGTGGGCGGCCTGGGTCGCGGCGTCGTCCAACTGCGGTGCCAGTGACTTCACGGCGTTGCCCACTCGAGGTGGCAACCCCTGGGACTCCAACCAGGCCGCGAGGTCCGCGGTGACCTCTTTGCCGTCGACCCGAACGTCGACCGCCTTGGTGATCCTGTCGGCCGCGGCGGATTCGATCGCGGGGTTCGACGCGAGCGGGGCGACCGTCTCGACGTACCTGTCGGTGTCCAGCACGATGTCGTGCACCCACACGGTGATCAGTGAAAGTGGCACCAGGACGCAGGTGAGTGTGATCAACACGGCCGAAACAATGCTCATCACGATTCGCCCCGCACGCGAGCCCCGATGATGGACCGGCGTGCGGACGACCCGGGCAGACCCGGTGTTGGGCGGCTCCGACGGCGTGCTCATACCACTCTCCGAGCGACGGTGGAAGGATTGCCATACGAGTCGAATATGCGCAAAGCATGTGGGATCGCGCACGTTGAGTTACGCCTACCGGCGGTCGAAGCCAAGCTTTCGGGCAGGATTCGCCTGTTGAGGTGTCTTCCGCGCGGGACGGGGGATCGGGCGGTTCTCGGGCGGTCCGAATCCTGTTCCGCCCGACGTTCGTGTCGAGCGAGTCAGGAGCCGAGGATCGCGGCCTTTTGGGCCTCGAACTCGCTTTCACTGAGTACGCCTTGTTGCTTCAGCTCGCCCAACTCCTTGAGCTGGGCGAGCTTGCTGCTCATGTCGTCCGCCGGTGCGGATGGTGCGGGTTCGGCGGCGTAGGCGGGTCCGGGTGCGGGTTGCTGCGGTTCCTGTTGGGCCCAGCGACCGGCCTGGCGCCGGGAGACTCGGTTGGAGACCGCGGTGGCGGTTCCGGCGACGACGGCGGTCCGGGCGATGCCGCGAAGAAGCCCTGGCATGATCTGTCTCCTCTGCTGGTGCGGGAACGGCGTTCGTGGAAAGTGACTCAGGCCGAGCTCTCGGCGGCGTCGAGCGATGCCAGAATCTCCTGGACCGGGATACGTCCATTGGCGACGAGCCGGGCTCCGCCACGTCGCAGGGCCGCTGCGAGCGGGCCCGCCCACACGTTCTCGTAGACGAGGACGGCCGCCGCGTTGCCGGGCTCCAGTACCTTGCTTGCGTCGTCGATCTCGTCCTGACCGAGCAGTCCCGACGAGGCCCCCTCGAAGACGGCGAGGTCGAGATTGTCGTCGCCGGTCAGGTCGGCGAGTTCGACCCCTTGGACCGATCCGTCCGCGCTCTTGCGGACGAAGAGCAGATCCAGCACCCGGATGATGCCACGGTCGACCAGATCGACCAGGAGAGGCAGCCCCTCGCCGGTCATCCGACTCCCGGGAAACTCGATCACCAAATAGTCGATCGGGCCGGGCTCGTAGGGTTCGTCACTCATGTCGGCTCCTTGTCCGCTCGGGTCGTCGACGTGTGCATTCACGGTGTGCCATGGCGCCGGGGCCGACAGTGACCGTCGCCTTCGTCATTTCAGCAGCGGACGGCCGGCGACGCATCTCGGCTCGCGATCGACTCCCCGGTCCGGGGTGACCCCCCGGCCGCTCCGGAGCCGCACGCAAGAATCGAGAGGTCGGTGCTCCACGCGGAGGACATCGTCACCTCGCGGGGCCATCCAGGCGTACGTCCGACTGTGCAGAAAGACCACGAACGGCGACACCGCCGGCAACGGAGTCCCCTCGGGTGCGGTCAGTGGCCCAACGCCGCCTTCGCGGCAACGATGATCAGCCCGAGGAGGAGGTTCACGGCCCCCTCGGCGACCACCTGCATACGACCGGCCCCGGCGGCGACGGCACCGAGGGAAGCCCAGACGACCTGTTGCGCCACGGCGATACCGAGGGCAAGCCACGCGGTGGCGCCGAGGCCGAGGCCCAGGAGAGGGCTCCCGGCCACAACCGCGGCGGGGAGCACGGCTGCTTCGACGATGGACCGCTCGTGGCGCGCGACGCGGCGCACCTCGACGAAGTCGGGTCGTTGACCGTGGAGCCGTTCGCCGGCCAGGCGCGCGTAGACGTGGGCGGCCCAGAAAACAAGACCGGTGACAATGAGCAGGAGGCTCAGCTGCAGTCGTGGATA
The DNA here is from genome assembly GCF_053618075.1 of Embleya sp. NPDC055664. Classification (NCBI taxonomy): domain Bacteria; kingdom Bacillati; phylum Actinomycetota; class Actinomycetes; order Kitasatosporales; family Streptomycetaceae; genus Embleya; species Embleya sp. NPDC055664. The sequence goes on along the minus strand of NZ_JBSHGZ010000043.1, from coordinate 46,490 downwards.
GTCGCCCAGGGTCCCGGCGGTGGCCACCACGGAGGCCGCGAGCAGGGATCCGTACACGGCACCGGCATAGTCGGTCCGGTTCGTGCGCGTCGCGCCCGAGCCTCGCGACCTCTCGGACGGTTCGTGGGAGCGGGCCATGGCTTCACAGTAAAAGCCGAAAGCGAACCCCGCCTGTCACCCCCGCGGCCGAACCGTGATCGCGAGGCCGGTTGCTGCGTGATCATCCGTACGGGCCACGCCCCGACCGAGCACGCTCCAACACCACCCGAAGCAGACCCGGCCCCGGCCCGCTCCCGAGCGTGCCCGGCGGTGACACGAGCCGCTTCGGTGTCCCGACCACCTTGCGAACCCGGCCGGAGCTGCGCTTGCCCCACGACTTCGGCCGGATCGGCGGCGCCCCCGTCGAGACCGCACCGATTGCCACCGCCTCGCCCGGACCCGAGCCGGAGCCGAACAAGCCGACAAAGGTGTACGGATGGACGCGCACAGCACGATGGTGTTGTGGCACCTTTACCGGGAACGGCCGGAAGCCCCGGGAAGACCGACCGTCATTCAGTCGCCGTCTTCGGCGATCACCACGTCGCCCGTCTCCCCGCGAATGTTCACACCGTCCTCGCCGACGCTTGCCCACCCGGCCACGCAGCTGCCGTGATTGTCGAAAAAGCGCATAGACCGGGTCCGGCCCGCTGGATCGAAGGTCCCGATTGTCTGACCTCGAGGTGCGCCGCATACGTGCGCACGTCCACGCGGCGAATGAGATGTGCTCGCCCGCCGGCCACTCATAGAGGGCGACAACCGCGCCGACTCACCCCGCACCACAGGCGGTCCGCCGGGCATACACGAAGAGACGACCGGCGATGCCCGGGTATCAACGCGATGTCCTCGGACGTCAGAAGGTGGCCTCCTGCGGCTCCCGGTCCGGGTTACCGGGGTTGGCGCCGTCCCATTCCGCCAGGGGGGCGCAGTGCCAGCGCCAATTGGTTTGGTGGGGGCTTCGGGGGAGGTTGCAGCGGCCGTTGGCCCAGAGCAAGGTCTGCCAGGGGTCGGGGTGTTCCGGGGCCCAGGGGAAGAGGCGTTCCAGCGTGGCGTGGGCGAGGTCGGTGGGTGGGGTGAATTCCTGGTCCAGGCCGCGTAGTGCGTCGTGGGTGTGGACGAGGATCTCGTCGCAGGCCATGGCGGCGAAGCCGGAGGCGTCGGCGAGTCCGTAGGGGTGGAAGCCGCGGGCGTCGGCAGGGGTGGTGTCGACGACGCGGGCCAGGACGTCGGCGAAGGTTTTCAGGGTGCGTGTGAGGTCGGTGGGCGGGGTGTCGGGGCGGACGGTGAGGTCCATGGTGCTCAGCTCCCGGGTACCGCCGGCGAGGTCGGTGGCGTACCACAGGAGGGTGTCGCTCACGTGCGCGACGGTCTGCGCAACGGTCCAGGTCATGTCCGGGATCGGCCGGTCCCAGACGTGTTGCGTGTGCGCGTCGAGGGCGGCCCGGCAGGTCGCGGCAGCGGCCGAGAGCATCTTCGCATCCATGGCGTGATTATGTCGACACGCTGCGCACCCGGTGTGCGGAGGCGAGTCGGGCGTTCTGGCCGGGGGCGGTCAGGAAGTGGATGGCGCGGTGTATTTGGCCGGTGTCATCTTCACGGTTTCGAACAGGCGGGCCAACTCGGTGCTCGCCGCCTGGGATTCGGGGTGGCCCGAGTGGTCGTTCCAGCGCATGGCGCATGCCTTTGCCGACGAGGTGGGGCATGGACCCGTGGACGTCCATGCTCGCGTGCCGCCAGTCGTAACCCTGGCCGAAGGCGCGCAGTTCCGCCGCCCGGGCGTGGATCGGCGATCGGTGGTTGTACCACCACGGTTCGGCGCGGAAGAAGGTCGGCGCGGCGGTGTTGAGGAAGTCGATGGTCTCTCGGACGGTGTCCGCGTTCTCGCCCGGGAAGCCGACGACGAAGGACGCGAACGTGATGATTCCGTGGGCCTCGAGTTGTTCGATGCCGTGGCGGTACTGCGCAGATTGCGCGGACTTGGGCCGGTCCGGGGGCCGACAATCCCCGGACCGGATCGGCCGGACGGCTCATGGCCGCAGGGGCCGTTTTGCCGTCCACGTCGCAGGGCGCCGTCGACAGCCGGCCGGCCGAACCGCAGTTGCCGGTACCACGCATCATCGACCTGCCTGTGGTCCCGGCGGACTTCGGCAGTCCCTGCGCGGACTTCGGTAGTCCGTGCACGGATCCGGGCAGTCCCCGTACGGCCGTCGGCAGTCCCCGTACGGGCTCCGGCAGAGCGGAGTCGCGGGCGGTCGAGCGGTTCCACGGCCGCCCGTTCGTCGGCCGCCCGTTCGCCGCCCGCCTGCGCGGCCTCCGTCGATGTCTGCGCCCGTGACGACGAGGGTCTGCCCGGCCGCTCCGAAGCCGTCCTCCGTATCGCCCCGATCCCTGATCCCCGATCGCACGATCCGCCGCCGACCAGCGAGAACACCGCGTCCCGGCACGATCCGGCACCTCGTGCCGAACAGTACGTTCCAGCAACGGACATCGGGAGGGGACGACCTCCGGCAGCTCGCCGCCCCGTGCTCGAACGGGCGCAGTCGTTGCCCCCTGTGGCGTGTCACCATGTGTGGATCACGAGAGGGGGCGATGATGCGAGACGGGCTGCAGATCAGCGTGTTGGGCGAGGTGAGAGCCACGTTCCAGGACCAGGTCGTGGACCTGGGAGGGCTTCGGCAGCGCGCAGTGCTGGCCCTCCTGCTGGTGGCACGGGGCGGGATCATCACCAGTGACCGGCTGGTCGACGCGGTGTGGGGCGGATCGCCGCCGCCGAGGGCACAAGGCGCCCTGCACGCGTACGTCTCGCATCTGCGACGCCGGCTCGAACCCGGACGGGAGGCCAGGTCCCGCAGCGGCTTCATCGTCAGCGAGGGCTCCGGATACGTCCTGCGGATACCGGACGAGGCAGTCGACGCGTGGTGCTTCGAACAGTCACTGCGGCATGCCGCCACGATCACCGACCCGGCCGAGGTGGTGCGGGTCCTCGAGGGCGGACTGGCGCTGTGGCGAGGACCGGCGTTCGCCGAGTACTCGGCGGAGTTGTGGGCCCGGGGGGAGACCGCACGGCTGGCGGAGTTGCGTGAGGTGGCTCGTGAGCGGCTGCTCGCCGCACGTCTCGAGCGTGGTGAGGACGCGGTCCTCGTGCCGGAGATCGAGGCACTGATCGGACAGGACCGCCTGCGCGAGGAACGCTGGCGTCTGCTCGCCCTGGCCCTCTACCGTTCGCACCGGCAGGGCGACGCGCTGAGCGCGTTGCGGCGCGCCAGACAGGTCCTTGCCGAGGAACTCGGAACCGATCCCGGCTTCGCTCTGCGCACCCTCGAAGCGGACGTTCTCGCCCAGTCACCCGCGCTCGACCGGCCTGTGTCTACCGGATTCGCGCACCGAGAGACAGCGACCGCGGCCCCGGAGGGGACGCGAATACAGCCCGCCGGCGCAGCCCGATCGGCTTCCCGGGGCGCGGACGTCCTGGTGGACCGGGACCGGCAACTGACCGAACTGGGCTACTGTCTGGCCGGTGCGCTGAAGAGCAGGGCCGGCTTGGTTTTCGTGGAGGGCCCCGCCGGTATCGGCAAGAGCCGTCTCCTCGCCGAGGTCCGCCGGATGGCCGCCGAACATGACGTGCTGACGCTGACCGCACGCGGCAGCCAGCGTGAGAAGGACTACGGATACGGCGCCGTGCGCCAACTCCTCGAACGCCTGGTCGTCAGACGCGGCGGCGAACTGATGACCGGAGCCGCCGCCGCGTCCACCGCGGTCTTCGACCCCGACGCGGCCGACCCCGGCCACCAGCCCGACAGCTACGCGGTCCTGAACGGCCTCCACCAGTTGACCCTCAGGCTCGCCGCCGAACGCCCCCTCCTCCTGGCCATCGACGACCTGCAGTGGTGCGACACCGGCTCGCTCCGCTTCCTGGCCCATCTCGCGGGCCGCCTCGAAGGACTTCCCATCCTCATCGCCGTCACCCTGCGTACCGGCGAACCGCACCACGACGGGGAGCTGCTGGCCGAACTCGCCGACAACACCGCGGCCTTGCGGATCCACCCCACTCCGCTCACGCCGGCGGGCGTGGCCGACGTGGTCCGCGACGCGCTGGGCGAGCCCCCCGACGCGACGTTCGCCGACGCCTGCCACCGGGCCACGTCCGGCAACCCCCTGCTACTGCGCCAGTTGGTGCGGGCGCTCCAGTCAGGCGGCATCCGGCCCGAGGCCGCCCACGCCGGCACCGTCACCTCCGTAGGGTCCAGGGCCGTCTCCCAGTTGGTCCTCAGCCGCCTCGCCCGGCTGCCCGCCGACGCGACGGTCGCGGCCCAAACGGTCGCCGTTCTCGGCGACGGCGCGACACTGCCCGACGTCGCCGCCGTCATGGAAGTGTCCGAGAACGAGGCGGCGGACGCCATCGCGCCCTTGGTCCGGGCCGAAATCATCCGCGACCACTACCCGTTCGGCTTCGTGCACCCCCTCGTGGGAGACGCGATCTACCGGGATCTGCCGCCCGGCGAAAGACAGTTGCGGCACGAGCGGGCCGCCCGCATCCTGCACGCCGCGGCCTCACCCCCCGAGCAGACGGCGGCCCACCTGCTGCTCACCCCGCACCGCGGCGACCCCTGGGTCGTCGACATGCTGTGCACCGCCGCCCGGGAAGCCGCGGGCCGCGGTGCCGCCGACGCCGCGGCCACCTACCTCACCCGCGCCCTGCGGGAGCCGCCCGGCCCCGCCCGACAGCCCGAGGTGCTCCTCGAACTCGGCCGCGCCGAGACCCTCGGCAACGGTCCCGCCGCCGTGGAACACCTGCGTCAGGCCTACGAGACGCTGACCGACCCGCCGCGCCGGGCCGTTGCGGCGCTTCTCCTGTCCCGGATCCTGGTCTTCGCCGGCAGGCAGGGGCAGGCGACCGAGTTCGCCCGGGGTGCCGCGGCCCGGCTGCCCACCGAACTGAAGGACGAACGGCAGGGCCTGCTGGCGCTGGAGCGGATGAGCGCCTACATGCACGGCCTGGACCGGCAGCCGTGGCGCAGCCCGCAGGACGCCGTCATCGACGGCGACGGGTCCGGCGCCCGGATGCTCGCCGCCTACCTGTCCTGGGAAGCAGCCCAGGACGGGAGCGAACGCAGCGGGGCCGTCGCGCTCGCCCGCTCCGCCGTCGCCGACGGTGTACTGCTGGACGCGGGGGAAGAGCTGCTCTGGTACGCCGCCGTCATCGTCCTGCACCTGGCGGACGAGGAGGTCGGAGAGCTGTGGGGCGCGGCACTGGCCCGCGCCGACGAGCGCGGCTCGCTGTTCTCCGTCCTCTCGACCCACATGTGGCGGGGTTTCACCCAGTGGGACCGGGGAGATCTCCGAGCGGCACTCAAGTCCCTCACGATCTCCGTGGAGCTGCACCAGGCGTGGGGCCTCGCACCCGGTGCCTCGCGCGGCTGGGACATCTTGACGGGGGTTCTGCTGGATCTGGGCGATACCGCCGGTGCCCGCGCGTGCCTGGATCGCATGCGCGCCTTGGCCGGGGATGCCGAGGGCGACCTCCTCACCAGGGAGACGCAGGCCCGGGTGCTCATCGCGGAAGGGCGTCACGACGAGGCGCTCACCGGCTTGGACGCCGCCCGGCAGCTACGGCCGTCCGTGGTCAACCACGCCTGGCGGCCGTGGGCGCCGCTGCGCGTGCAGGCGCTGGCGGGTGTCGGCCAACGGGCCGAGGCGGAGACCCTTGCCCGGGAGGAGCTCGCGCTGGCCCGCCGATGGGGCGCGCCGAGCATGGTGGGTCGGTCCTTGCGGGTGCTGGGCGAGCTGCGCGGCACCCACGGGGTGCCCGAACTCCGGGAGGCGGTGACGCTGCTCGCGCCCGGCCCCGCCCGTCTCGAACATGCCCGTGCCCTGTACTCCCTGGCGGTCCACGGCCCCGCCCGGGAGGCCGAGTCCGCCTTGCGCCGGGCGTACCCCATCGCCGAGCGCTGCGAGGCCGCCGGCCTCCTGCGGTCGATCGGCGACCTCATGGGCAGGCGTAGGTGAAGGTGGCCGACGCGTCCGCCGGGTCGGGCGACAGGATCTCCAGGGTGGCGGTCGCCTGCACGGTCCCGTGGCCGTCGAAGGTCCAGCGCAGGACGACGTCCGTCCGGTGCGCGTCCCGGGCGACCCGCTGCCGGAGAACGCCGGAAACCGTGCCGTCGCTGCGCTTCCAGCGGTAGTTGACCGTGCCTGCACGGCCGTTGGTGTGCAGGGTGCCGACGACCGTGGCGGTGCCGTCGCAGGCCGGACCCGCGGCATCGGCGTGGACGGTGGCTCCGGTCACGGCGAGCGCGGGAGCGTACCGCTGCCAGGCGAGGTAGACGAGTACCGCGATCAGTACGAGCGCCGGCAACAGCAGGCCGCCAAGAATGCTCCTGCGCGGTCGGCGTCGGCGTGGGACGTCCTGCGGCGTCGGGCCCGGGGACGGGGTGCCGTGCCAGACGCTCGCCACCCGGCCGTCGGCGGGGTCCCTCAGGGTGGGCACTCCGGGGCCGAAGCGCGGCGCCTCCTCCGACTCGGGTGCGATGGGTTCCGGGGTGTGGAGCGTGGCGGCGAGGGCGGCGGGCGGCAGTCGTACGGTGCCGACCTCGTCCACGTGGGGAAGGCGCACGGTGCTCTCGTCGGGCTTGTCCTGAGGTGTGGTCATCCGGCATCTCCTCTCCTTCGTACGGCGTGGATCCCCGGACTCTCAGCGGGGCGGATTGCAGCCGCGGGGCGCCGAGACGGTCACGAAGGCACCGTTGCCGGAATCGGCGGCCGGGCCGGTCGAGACCTTGACGCCGAGGTAGGGCGAGCGTTCCGGGGTGATGAACGTGTGGGTGTACCTGCCGGAGACCTGCGTCCGCCCCTTGGGAAGGGCGACCGCGTCCGTGGCGACCACCGGGCCGACCGCCCTGGCGGAGGAACCGGTGAACCAGGTCAGGTGGAGCGTTCCGTCGGCGGCCCCGTCGGTCAGTACGGTCACGGAAGCCACCAGGGCGCACCCGGACGCCGGCGGACCGCTCGCGTCGATCCTCACGGAGACGACGTGGAGTTCCGGTGCCGGGGTGACGGGCGGCACGGTGGTGCCCACGCCCGAGGAACTGCCGCTGCTCGTCCTTCCCGAGGCGCTGGTGCCTGCGCCCGACGCTCCGCCGGATCCGCCCGACGGCCCGCCCGAGGTGCCACCGCCGGGGGTGCCGGAACCGGACGAGTTACCGCCTCCCCCGCCACTCGACGAACCACCGGAGAGGTCGTCATGGCCCGCCGGGCTGTCCGTGCCCGGCGGTGCCTTGCTCGGGGCCGACGGCTCGTCGGTCGTCTCCTGCGCCGAAGCGGACACGCTGGGCGCTCCGGTCGTCGACGGCTCGTCGCTCGCGGTTGCGCTCGCGGAAGCACTGCCGGATGGCGAACCGGACGTCGAAGGGGCGGACATCGCCACCGGTTCGTTCACCGGGTGATCGCTGCCCACGGCCACCGCGGTCATGGCGATCCCACCGAGCAGCAACGCGCCGGCGGCCACCCCGGCCAGGGCCTTTCCCTTGCGGTTCAGCGGCGGACGACTGCGTTTGCCCCGGCCCGGTCCGGGCCCGGAGCCGGGGGTGGCGCTTGATTCAGGGCCGGGGCCGGGGCCGAGGTCGGTGGTGGCCAGCGCCGTGGTGTCCGAGGCGCCGCCGGGGTTGGCCCGGGGGAACAGCAGAGGTAGCAGGGCCGCCAGCGCGGCGAGTTTGCGCTGCCCCCGTTCCTCCCAGTCCTCGCCGTAAGCGGCTGTCGCCACGACTTCGAGTTCGGCTACGAAGTCCGCAGCGGTGGCCGGACGTTGCCCGGGCGTCTTGGCGAGACCGCTGCGGATCAACGGACGCACCCGCTCGGGGGCGAGCTCGTCCGGGACGGGCGCGCCCATGTGCTGCATCGCCAGTTCCCTGACGGTCTCGCCGGCGTACGGCTTGGCGCCGGTGAGGCACTCGAAGAACGTGGCGGTCGCCGCGTACACATCCGTCGCGGGACTCGCCGGCCGGCCGGTCCACTGCTCGGGCGCCATGTACATGGGGGTGCCGGCCGATTCCCCGGCCTCCCCACTGGGCACCGCGATGCCGAAGTCGACCAGCTTGGACGTCCCGTCGGCGGCGATCAGGACGTTGTCGGGCTTGTAGTCCCGATGTACCACCCCCGCCGCATGGGCGGCGGCAAGGCCAAGCAGCGATCCCTTGAGCACAACGAGTGCCGCCTCGGGCTCGGTGGCGCCCTCCTGCCCGAGCAGCGCGCGGAGCGGAATGCCGTCCACCAGCTCCATGACGATCGCCGCACCGAGGGACGTCTCCACGTACTCGTAGAACTCGACCACATAGGGGGACCGAAGGGTGCCCAGCAGCTTGGCCTCGGCGCGGAACCCGGCGAGGAACGTGCTGTCGCCGCGCAGCCGTTCCGACAGGTACTTGATCGCCACCGGCGACCCGGTCCCGTCGTGCCGGGCGAGCATCACCCGGCCACTCGCGCCCGAACCCAGCTCCCTCGACGGCGTGTATCCGGGAATCATCCACGGGTCCGCGCCGGGTCCGTCGGCCACGGGGAAGACCTGCGGCCCGCTCATGCGACACGTCCATCCACGGCGAGGCCGCCGAGGAGCGCCTCGGACACCCGGGATCCCCACGCGCGGCGCGGGCCGTGAACAGGCGCCCCCTGGAGCACGCCGCCGCGGTGGGCACCGACGACCGTCGGATTCAGCATTTCTTCCGTCCTCGTTCTGTCGGATGTGCGTGAGTTGCCCTCCTGCACATGGTTCGCTGCCGGTCTTGCGGCCGGCTTGCATCCGCTTCGCAACGTCCGGAATTCCGGACGGGGACGGCTCGGTGGGCCTGCCCTGATCGGCGCTTGTTGTTGCCTTCTCGTCCCGGTGCTTATTGCTGCGTTCCGGCCGTCATTCGGAAATGATCGTGCCGGGCGTATTCCGGTGCAGTCGATATTGCGGCGTCCGCCATTTTGTGTGCCGGGGGAGGGCCGAACCGGCGACGGCCCGTGCCGGCACCACGGTCCGGCCGCGGCAGACGGAGCCCGTCAGAGCTCGTCCAGGAGCCTTGCCTTGGCCTGCTCGAATTCCACAGGCGTCAGGGCACCCGAGATCAGCAGCGCCTGCAGGCGTTCCAGCCGCACGAGTGCATCGCCGGACATTGCCAGAGACTCGTCCGCGAGGGCCCGGTGCATCTGCAGGTGGCGGAATATGCCCACGGCCCGCCCGGTCACCACGGCGTTCGAGCGGGCGGGGCGAGGTCCGGTGATCCCGCGGCCCGGCGCGAACGGATCCAGGGGTTCACCCCGAAGGCCCGCCGCGAGCAGAAAGGCGCTCAGGATTCCCGTGATCGAAGATATCGGCAGCGCGAACGCCCATAGAGTGGTTCCCGCAGGGCATTCACGCTTCGACACGTAAACCCCACCGGACGAACAACTACCGGTGCGCATCAATTGATAGAAACTGTACGCGGCTACTGCCAGCGAGATGAGAAGAAAAAGGCCACCGATACCGGCGCGCAGAAAGGATTTCATGATCCCGGATTCCCTTGAAGGCGTGGCTTGCGAGCCGGCGACGGACGCCGGCGTCCCGTCCACATCGGTCGGCTCACGGACGGAATTCGCTCGGCACGCGGGCGGCGGGCGTGCCGCCGATGCTGTCGCCGACGACGACCGCGAGGCTCAGCCGTAGTGTCACGAACAGTCCCTTCCGCGCTGATGGGTTCGGGCCGATGGAAGCGCGAAAGACGGAAGGCACGGACGCCGCCCGCGTGGTTCCGGGCTTCGGCCGGCCCCGTTCCGGTGGACGAACCCCCGGCTGAGCCAACTCTCCTCCGCCCCCTTGCGGTGGACTTGCGACCGACTAGGACACGTCCGGTCGGTCATGTGACCATCTCGCGGTCGAGTCGTCGGTCCGGGTATGGGGCGGGGTGATCCGACGGATGCGGAGTGGGAGCGATTGCGGCCGTTCCTGCCGGTGAGCAACGGGCGTTGTGGCAGGTGGCGGGATCACGGGCAGGTGATCGACGGGCTTGTGCATCGGGTGCGGACCGGGGTTCGGTGGCGTGATCCGCCCGAACGGTTCGGCCCCTGGAAGACGGTCTACGACTTGATCGTCACACCGGGACAGCGGGCCGACCGCACGCAACTCGCGCCCGTCCCGAAGAAGATCCGCGTCCCGCGGACCGGACCGGGCACGTCACGCACCAAGACCGGACAGCCTCGCCGCGGACAAGGCCCACGGAAACGGGCCCTGCCGCGAAGACCTGCGACGACGCCGCATGACGATCCGGCGGCGTCCCGGGCCGTCGCCCGCGACCTGCGGCGGCGGTACGGCGACCGGTACCGGATGGTGCGTGCGGAGTCCGAGGACTCGGCGTCGGCGGCGTTGCGGGAGCTGAAGCCGCAGGACAGCCACGTCGCGGTGCTGCCGGCCGACCACCGGATGCCGCGGATGAACGGCATCGAGTTCCTTCGTCGGTGGGGCGGCCCGTCGGACGCCGCGGTGCACGCCCTGTCGCGGTCTTCGATCGTCGCGACACGGGGGGCGCGGCGGGGTGTCGGAGCGGTCGGCACTGCCCGCCGGAATACGAGATTCCGGTGATGCTGTGGATGTCCTGAATTGTTCTGGTGGGGGTGATGCGGATCCGTCTAGGTTGCAGGAGCCGTCAACTGGCCGGTGGGTGGGAGCCCCGCGACGTGGGTGCCGCCGGTCGGGGAGGGGAACGCGGTGTGACCGAGCACGTTCAGTGCCGCATGGAGGGACCGGCGCCTTGTGTCGCAAGAGTCCGGTCGAGGCCCTGCCGGCCCGGACCGGCCCCGCTTTGGCACCCGCCGACACCGCCGGGAGGCCCGGAGCGGACCCGGAGCTCGTGAAGTATCTCCAAGACGGCCGGCGCAGCCGGGAACGACTCGGCCTCCCGAGCCCCGCCGAGTCGGCGGAAGCGTGCCACGCCGGGCGGACGACGGCCGACTGGGTGAACGCGACACCCGGGCGCCCCTCGCGGACCGGCTGATCGGCGCTCCGAACGCCGGGGGACGCCGGTCGTGATCGAGGGGGTCAGTGATGTGTGCGGACCCCTCCGCACCCGTCCGTGAACCCCGGACTCGTCATCCCCGTCGGCTGACCCGGGCCTCGTACGTACACGCGTCGTGGGGAAATCGGGAGACGGTCCGGACGGCTTTCCCATTCAAGCGCTCTGCCGGGAGGAATCGAATGTCCGCGAGCAAGAAAAAGGAACACAGGTCGGCGAAGATGGTGACCAAGGGGGCCGTCGCCGCGGTTCTCTCGCTCGGCGTCGGATTCGCACCCACCTTCATTGCAGCCGCCCCCGCCGGCGCCGCCACATACAACTCCAGCGAATACAGCACATGGGTCCCCGGGCAGACCAACATTCCGGTCCTGAAATCCCTCATCAAGAGGACCACGATGCTGGACTGGGCGCGCCCCGGCGTCACGCAGACACTGAGTATGAAAAACAACCTCGACCAGAACGTGTACGTGCTCCACCGGACACACGCCATGTTCGTGCTGGCGGACATGTCGGCCGCGCTCGCCAGCTTGACGTCGGCGAGCGTCGGGGGAGTGGTGACGGAAGCGGTGATGCGCGGGGCGGTGAAGGCGGCCGGGGAATGGCAGGAGTGGTTCAAAACCGAGATCGAGGCCGAGAACCTGAAGGTGAAGAGAGGGCAGATCGGCGTCCCCCGAGCGCTGGCCAACATCGTGGTCGCCACGGTGAAGAAGGGCAGGGACCTGAACGGGGACCTGAAGACCGTCCTCGATGCCGTCTTCTTCGGCGACAACAGCCTCTTTGACCGGGTGACCAACACCCAGAGTGCCCTCGCCGACAACGATCCCTTCACTCAGAAGCTGGTCGGCCAGATCAAAAGGGAAGCCCAGGTGATCCGGCCGGGGCAAACGGAAAAGCTCTCGGAGGCCAACTACATCGAGAACGCCATCGTCTTCAGTGGGACGAACAAGCCGACCAGTGGCTTCCTGGAGAAGCTGGGCAACCTGCTGCAGGGCGTCAACGTTCCGGGTGTCAGTGGCTTGGCGGGCATGGCCGGGTTCCCCACCCTCGACATGTACGTCATGACGGAGGACGCGAAGAAGATCGCGCACATGACGTCCGCCCCGAACATCACGTGGACCGTCACCGAGGCGAAAATCTTCCCCGACTCCGACGGAACCGTCGGCGACCTCACCCATCCGGAGGGCCTCGGGTATTACCTGTGGACCGTCACCCCTCCCGTCGGTGAGGATCTCAGTCTGCAAACCTACAATCGGCAGGCCTACAACGCACTGGAATCGTCCGGATTCGACCGGGGCGCCGCGACCCAAATCCTGATCAGGCTACGGGAACAATTCCAGAGCCAGGGCAGCGGGGCGGACGACACCACGGTCGCGAAGGCGACCGCCAAAGTACTCACCGGGCCAAATTTCCGCAAGCTTCTGTGGCTGGACCTCAAGAACGGCGAAAGTGACTCCCCGGAGGCGGTCAAGAATGCGACATACTGGGCATATCAAGACACCATCTGGGGCGTTACCCACCCGGCCGGAGGCGCGACGGGCCATGAAGCAAACTACATCCGACCTGCATATATCGTGGCGGGTGGCATGGAGTTCGAACAAGGTGCGAGCCACCGCCTCACGGATGACCATCCGAGGAATGTGAACGACAACGACATCGCCCAATACGATGCGTGCCTGAGCGCCACCCGCTACGGGCTCACTTTCCAAGACGCGCAGCGGGCCATTCAGAAATTCGGAGCCAAGATCCCCCTCGGCAATGGCAATATCTGGAACATCGCGGCACCCTCCACCGATGGAATACGGGCATCCGATATCGTGCAAATCGTCGCCGCCCTCAACGGCAAGATCAAGAACCGTGCCGGCGGCAGCGCCGTGGGTGATAAATTGGTCTCGGCGATCGATAAACTGACCGCCGAGAATTCCAACGACCTGCCACGGCTTCGTGCGTGGTGGGACTCGAATGCGAATCTTTCGAAGGACATTCTGGCCGTCCTCGAAGCATAGACATCCGCCACCTCGACCCTCGTGACGGGCCGTCGGATTCTCCGGCGGCTCGTCACGGTTCGACTGCTTCGTCCCGGCTGTTTTGAAAGATCTTGCCGATTGATCATGTGTTGACCGTTGGGTTTGCAGGATCTGGCACGGATGGTCGGTTGAGTCCGCGTCGGCGCCCGCGTCTGTTTCCGTTCCCGTTTCCGTTTCCTGGGCAGGGCTGCCCGGTGTCGGCCGCCGCGACGGCTACCCGGCCCTGTCGCCTGGCCCGCCGTCGGGTCAGCTTGTCCGACCCTGCTCCGGAGGAGGGCCTGCGGTGGCCCCATCGGTGCCCCGCGGGCCCATGGCGTCGGCCCGTGTGGGCGGGCGCAGGCGGACCATGCGGCGGGTGCCCCACACCCTGTCGTAGGCGTACGTCACCCGGATGCCGACCCGCAGCGCCAGGCGCCGGGCGCGCGACCAGCCGAGCAGACGGCCCATGCGGTCCATTACCGCGAGGCTCACGTCGCGGTTCACCTCGATTTCGGCGCGGGCGGTCCTGCGCAGGGCCCGCCCGATGTGCGTCCGGCCGTCGCGGACGGACAGGCGCAGCAACTCCTCGTGGCAGTAGGCGAGGTGATTCTCCTCGTCCTCGCAGATCATCCGGATGCCCCGGCCGATGTCGGGGTCGTCGCCGAGGTATCGACGCAACATCCGCATGTCCTCCGCGGCGCGCTGCTCGGTCACGCGGCTGTGCACCAGGTATTCGACGATGTCGTCCTCGGTCAGCGGTTCGTCCCGGCGCAGCCGATCGTGGGCGAGGCCCAGTCCCCGGCGTTCGAGGAGCATGCAGTAGTCCGTCTCGGGCGGGACGTCGACCGGATCGAGCCCGCGGCGGTGCAGCATGGCGTTGAAGATGCGCCCGTGCTTGTCCTCGTCGGCGCCGTGCCGGGCGATCTTGGGCGCCAGTTCCGGGTCGCGGGCCAGGGCGGCGATCCGCCCGTTCTCCCACCCGCCCTGGCTCTCGCCCTTTGCCGCGATGCTGCAGAACAGGCGGAACGCCTCGTCGTCCCGATGGATCTCTCGAAGAATGTCGCGAGGACCGAGCACGACAGAGCCCTCCATTCCCACAGGCGTTGCGGATACCGCCGAACCCCACCACGGGACCGGACACCGGCACAGTCGCCGGAAGTGCCCGGATACCACCTGTCCACGAAGTGAAACCGCGCGGTCGCGCGAGGTCGTCGCGCCGCCGAGTGCGTGGGCTCACCCGGTGAGCGTGGTGTGCAGCGCGTCGAGGCCGTCGCGGTAGATGCCGGTGAACAGGTCGACCGCCTCGCTTTCCTCGACGCCGTCGGGGGTGAAGCGGCCGGACCACTGCACCTCGGCGACGTGCTCTCGGCCGGGGACCGGGCGGACCCGCAGGGTGGAGAGGTAGCCGGTCACGGGGAAGGGTGCTTCGAGGATGGCGTAGGTGTACCGGCGCTCGGTCTCGTTGAAGTCCATCAGGCGTTCGACGATGACGTCGCCGTCCGGGTTCGTCAGGCGGCGAACCCGGCCGCCTTCGAGCGCGGTGCTCTCGGGGATATAGGGGAGCCAGTCGGGCAGGGTGTCGAATCCGCCGATCAGGTCCCATATCCGCTGCGGCGGGGCGGGCAGTATTCGGCTCACGGACGTGGATGCCATGGTCTTTCTCCTGTTCGTGTTTCTCTGTTCGGTTTGGTGTTTCGGGTCGGGTTTGTGTTTCGGGTCCGGTCGGGTGGTCGTTCGGGGTCAGGCGCCCTGGGGGAGCGGGGCATCGGGGGCGACGAGGCCGGCGGAGCGCAGGTCGTGCCAGAACGCGGTCGGGACGTTCGCGTTCAGGGCGGCGACGTCCTCGGCGATGCGACCGGGGCGGGTGGCGCCGGGGATGGCGGCGGCGGCCACGGGGTGGGCCAGGGAGAACTGGAGGGCGGCGGCCTTGATGCCGATGTTGTGCCGTTCGGTGAGGGCCTTGAGCCGCCCGACCCGCTCGACGATCTCCGGCGGGGCCTGCCGGTACTCGAAGTGGCTGCCGCCGGCGAGCACGCCGGAGCTGTACGGTCCGCCGACGATCATGTCGACGTTCGCCGCCTGGGCCATCGGCAACAGGCGCCCGAGGGCGTGTTGGTGGTCCAGGAGGGTGTAGCGGCCGGCGAGCAGAAATCCGTCGGGTCGGGGCTCGTCCAGGGCCAGGGTCAACTCGATCGGCTCGGTCCGGTTGACGCCGAGTCCCCAGGCTTTGATCACACCCTCGTCGCGGAGTCGGGAGAGCACCCGGAAGGCACCGGTACGGGCCTCCTCGTACTTGTGCAACCACAGGTCGCCGTGGAAGTCCTGGGCGATGTCGTGGACCCAGACGATGTCCAGGCGGTCGACACCGAGGCGCTTCAGGCTGCCCTCGATCGAGCGCTCGGTGGCGTCGGCGGTCCACTCGTGGAGCATGCGGTTGGCGTTGCCGTGCTCGAACAGGCCGCCCTTCTCGCCGAATTCGCGGTTTCCCGTCTCGTGCTCGTCGAGGACGACGCGGCCGACCTTGGAGGACAGCACGTACGAGTCGCGGGGCTTGGTCGCCAGGAGCGCACCCAGGCGCTCCTCGGCGAGGCCGGCCCCGTAGAAGGGGGCGGTGTCGTAGAAGCGGATGCCCTGGTCCCAGGCGGCCTCGACGGTGGCGGCGGCCTCGTCGTCGGGTATCGCGCGGAACATGTTGCCGAGGGGGGCGGTGCCGAAGCCGAGTCGGCCGGGGAGGAATTCGCGGAGGGACATGGGGATGCCTCTTTCGATGTTCGACGGGTGTTTTGCCGGTGGGGGGTGTGGGGTGTCCCCGATGCGGGGAGTCGGGGCGCGGCGGGCCGTTCCGGGTGGGCTGGGGTCAGCCGGGACGGCCTCGCCGGGTGCTCAGTCGAGGTGGTCCGGGTGCGGGCCGGTGCGCAGGTCGCGGTCGCCGGCGGCGATCGTGGCCATGTCCTCGTCGGTGAGCGCGAAGTCGAACACGTCGAGGTTCTCGCGGATGCGGGCCGGGGTGACGGACTTCGGGATGACGATGTTGCCGAGTTGCAGGTGCCGGCGCAGCACCACCTGCGCCGGGGACTTGCCGGTGCGGGCCGCGATGGTGGTGATCGCCTCGTCGTTCAGGACGGCGCCCTGGGCGAGCGGGCTCCATGCCTCGGTGGCGATGCCGTGTTCGGCGTGGAAGGCGCGCAACTCGGCCTGCTGGAGGCCGGGGTGCAGCTCGATCTGGTTGACGGCAGGCACGAGGTCGCTGCCGTCCAGCAGGCGTCGGAGGTGCGCGGGTTGGAAGTTGGACACGCCCGCCGCGCGGATGCGGCCCTCGGCGGCGAGGCGCTCGATGGCGCGCCAGGAGTCGAGGTAGAGGTCGCGCGCGGGGGCGGGCCAGTGGATCAGGTAGAGGTCGACGGTGTCGAGGCCGAGCTTGGCGAGGGCGGTGTCGAAGGCGCGAAGGGTGCGGTCGTAGCCCTGGTCGGCGTTCCACAGCTTGGTGGTGACGAACAGTTCCTCGCGTGGGAGTCCGGAGTCGGCCAGGGCCCGACCGACGCCGGTCTCGTTGCCCTAGATCGCGGCGGTGTCGATGCTGCGGTAGCCGGCCTCCAGGGCGCCGGCGACGGCGGTGGTGGTCTGGTCCTCGCGGACCTGGAAGACGCCGAAGCCGAGCTGGGGGATCTCGACGCCGTTGTTCAGCTTCACGGTGGGGACGGTGGTGCTCATGGTGGTGCCGCTTTCTCGGTTGATGGGGGTCTGCTACAGACCGAGTCGGGAGGTTCGGGAGTTTTCGGGGATGTTCGACGGTGTCCGTTCCGTCGGTGACCCGCTCTTGGTGATCAGGTCGAGATCTCCGGTGTCGAGGCGCCGTCCGTGGTCCGCGAAGGTCTGCTGCGGGGTGCGGGTCATCGGGCGAGCTTCGCGAGGGCCGCGGTGGCGAAGCCGTGGTCCTGCTCGGGGGCGCCGCCGCCGACGCCGACGGCGCCGATCAGCCGGCCGTCGCGGTGTACCGGGACGCCGCCGGCGATGAACAGCAGGGGGCGGTCGAGTGCGGTGGTCAGCGAGTGGAACGGGCCGTCGGGCTTGACGAGGTCGACCAGATCGGCGGTCGGGGCGTTCAGCTGCAGGGCGGTGTAGGCCTTGCGGGTGCTGGTCTCGCCGGCGATCAGGACGGCCCGGTCGTCGCGGCGAAAGGCGAGCAGGTGCCCGCCCGCGTCCAGGACGGTCACGCCGACCGCGACTCCGGCCGCCTCGGCGGCGGTACGGGCGGCCGTGATCAGGGTCTCGGCGTCGGCGGTGGTCAACGGGGTCATGGAGGTGGTGCTCATGGTGGTGCTGCTCCTGTGTGAGGGGGATGGGGGTCAGTGGTGGACGGGGACGCGGACGTCGGCGGTCGGGGGGACGACCGGGGGCTCGGCCGCCTCGGTTTCGCGCGCCGAGGTGCGACGCTCCAGGGCGGCGGACCAGAAGGCGAGGACCAGGGCCGCGCCGGCGAGTACGGCGCCGACCCAGTTCGGGGCGGTGTAGCCGAGTCCGGCGGAGATGACCATCCCGCCGAGCCAGGCCGCGAGCGCGTTGCCGAGATTGAAGGCGCCGATGTTGACGGCGGAGGCCAGGGTGGGCGCGCCGTGGGCCTGGTCGAGAACCCGCTTCTGGAGCGGCGGAACGGTGGCGAAGCCCAGCGCGCCGACCAGCAGGATGGTCACCGCGGCCAGGATCCTGTTGTGCGCGGTGACGGTGAACAGCGCCAGCACGACGGCGAGCCCGCCGAGAGTGACGTACAACATCGGCATCAGAGCGCGGTCCGCGAACCGGCCGCCGAGCAGGTTGCCCAGGAACATGCCGACCCCGAACAACACCAGCAGCCAGGTTACCGCGCCGTCCGAGTAGCCGGCCGTGTGGGTCATCATCGGGGCGATGTAGGTGATGGCGGCGAAGACACCGCCGAAGCCGAGCACCGTCATCGCCATCGCGAGCAACACCTGCGGGTTGCGGAACGCGGTCAGCTCCCGGCGCAGGTGGGCGCCCTCGGGGCGGGGCATGGCCGGCACCAGCCTCGCGATGCCGAGCAGGCCGATCACGCCGAGCGCGGCGACGCCCGCGAAGGTGACCCGCCAGCCGACGGCCTGACCGATGAAGGTGCCCAGCGGTACGCCGACGATGTTGGCGACGGTCAGTCCGGTGAACATGGTGGCGATGGCGCCGGCCTTCCGGTCGGGCGCGACCAGGCCGGCGGCGACCACCGAGCCGATGCCGAAGAAGGCGCCGTGGGCGAGCGAGGCCACGATGCGCCCCGCGAGCATGACGCCGAAGGTGGGCGCGAGTGCGGAGACGAGATTGCCGACGACGAACAGGCCCATCAGGGCCATGAGCATCGTCTTGCGCCCGATCCGGTTGCCGAGCACGGTCATCAGCGGTGCACCCACGACGACGCCGACCGCGTAACCGGTGACGAGGAGTCCGGCGGTGGGGATCGACACGCCGTAGTCGTCCGCGATCTCGGGCAGCAGGCCCATGACCACGAACTCGGTGGTGCCGATCCCGAACGCCCCGATGGCCAGGGCGAGGAGCGCGAGAGGCATGATGCGAACCCTTCGTACGATTGCTGGTGCTCCTTACGAGCCTCGACAATAGTTGCATACGCGCTATAAGTGCAAATGCCGGTAGTCATCCATCGAGGATGCTTGCATGGGCGCCATACATGCGGCAGCCGGTATTTCAGAAAATGGAGTATCCTGAACGCCTGCCTGTCGTACCCGGAAGGAGACTCGGGCCCATGACCGCCACGGATCCCGCACTGACCGCCCTCGCCAACGGATGGGCCGCGCTCTACGTCCTGTACGGCCGGATCGAGGCGCAGATCGAACGCGCGCTGCAGACCGAGCACGACCTGAGCGTGCGGGAGTATTCGCTGCTCGACGTGCTCAGCCGCCAGCACGACGGCGAGGGCGGCCACCTGCAGATGAAGCAGGTCGCCGACGCGGTCGTACTCAGCCAGAGCGCCACCACACGCCTGGTCACCCGGCTCGAGGACCGCGGGCTGCTGGCCCGCTACCTGTGCCCCACCGACCGCCGCGGCATCTACACCGACGTCAGCGACGCCGGCCTGAAGCTTCTGGCACAGGCCCGGCCGACCAACGACACCGCCCTGCGCGAGGCCCTCGACGAAGCGGCCAGGAACCCCGAGTTGGCCCCACTGGTCAAGGCGGTCGAAGCGGTCAACCCCGCCGGCGGCCTACCGGCGGCGCCGACCACCCGACCGTAGCGACCGCACACCGGACCGGAACCGAAGCACACACGGACACGAGCGTGGCGTAGGCGGACGTATGCGAGGGACCGTCGAACGACGGCATCCCCGTAGCGGCGACAACGACGGCCCACCACCCGCTCGACGACGAAGCGGTGGCGCAGGACGAGCCCGCGCGCAACTTCTGGCTGGCGATGCCGATGGTCTTCGCCACCCACCACGTCGACGCCGACCCACGCCCGCCGCAACGAGGACTTCGACGCGCTCGGCCGCGAGAGCACATCGTTCTTTGTCGGGGACGCCATCGAACACCTGCTCGCGGACGAGAGCGGCCACCTCTGGGTCGCACACTTCGACGAGAACCCGGCCGGAATCCGCCGCTGGAGCCCCACGGGCCGACTCGCCTGGACGTCGGACGGCGCCGGGATCCCCGGCCTGTTCGACTGCTACTCCCTGAACGTGTCGGGCACCACGGCCTGGGCGTGCCCGTACACGGACTTCCCCCTCGTCGAGATACGCCCCGACCGCCCCGACCGGCCGGTGACGGTGCGGGCGAACAGCGTCCGGGGCGCCCACGCGGTGGCCGTCCACGGCGACCGGGTCGCCTTCTACGGCGGCTACGGCGACGAGCGGGACCGACTCGCCCACGCAGAGCTCACCGAAGCGTCCGTCGAGCCGACGGACGTCGGCCTGCTCACCCTGCCCGACGGCTCCGCCCCCGGCCCCCGACGCGTCGTCGCCCGAGGAAGCAGGATCACGTCCAGGCCGAGCCGTTCACCGCATGGGGAGTGTTCGACCTCGGCGGTTGACACCCGGCACCCTCGTGACAACGCAAGCCTGAACGTGCGAGCGACATCCGAGGGCGGGACCGGGCACGAAGGCGAGCGACCCCGTTGCCCAAGGTGCGCCTGCTCGGCTGTGACGACCAGCACCGCACCCGGCGGTACGAGGACACCGCAACGCCGCCGCTCCCTCCCGACGGCGACCGCACCCCGTCACACCGGGACCCGTGACGCGGTCCCGGCGACAGCCTCGCCTCCGGTGCACACGAGCGCCCGAAGTTGCCCGACACGGCGAACTCCCGCGCCGTTGTGTCGACCCTGCCCGGACACAACCCGCGCCGACAGGACGCGAACGATCCGTCGCAGGCTGCCGTTCACTTGCTCGTCAGTCTGCGGCATCCACGGCGCCCGCGCGGCGAGCCGCCGCCTGCCGCGGCCACCGACTCCGCGCCTACATCGTTACCCTCGCGACTCGACGCGGTCCTCGAGGCGATCGAAGACGTAACTGCCGATCGACCGGTCGCTCCCACGGACCGAGGACGTGGCTGATTGAATCCGGTCACGACGGATCCGTCGCAGGTCGGCGACGCTCCTCTGAACTATTGGGATTGAAGCCGTGACGTGGTTCCGGGCAGCAGGCCCGCGCGGGTCAGGTGCGGCACCAGCCGATCGGGGTCGGTGCCCCAGCGGTCCCGGGGCCGGTCGAACCCGCACACCACGTCCCCGGCCTGCGCGTAGTGGAACATCGCGAGCGCGTTGATGTTCTCGAAGGTGCTCAGGGCCACCGTGCCGGCCGACACCGCGGCGAGGACGTCGTGGTGGGTGCCGCGGCTGCGGGCGTCCTCGAAGGCGAAGGCCCACCCGTCGGCATCGCCGGCCCGGATCACCCCCTCCTTGTCCGCGACCGCGGCGTGGCCGAACTCCTCGGCGACGTCCTCGATCCAGTGGTTCGCGTCGATCACGCTCTTGCGGGCCGTGCGCGTCATATCGCAGCCCATGCGCCCCAGCAACTCCATTGCCGACAGCCCGCGTGCGGAGGTCACGCAGTACCCGAACTCGGTGAAGTAGGAGTCCTGCAGCCACTCGACAGTGTCGCCACTCACGGCTCGACTCCTTCGAATAGTTCGACCGTCGCGGGACTCGGCAAGCTACCCGAGCGACCCGACACGACCCCGCTCCCTCCAAGGCGGCCCAGGGCGCACGATGGTCCGCACGTGCGCGTTACGGGCCCGCGGCGGATGCGGCGAGTCGGTGTGCGGTGACCCGGTGCCATCCGCGCAACGTCCCGCCGACGTCGCGGTTCAGGCCGGTGATCTCACGGGCGGTGGTGTCCGCCCAGATCGGGTGCAGGCCCGGGACGACGGTGACCGCCTCGGCGTCCGTGAGCGGCCTGGCCGCACGGCCGCGTTCCCTGGGCAGGGGCGAGGACGGCTGTGACGGGCGGGCCATACCGTCGTTCACTATTGGCACCGGCCCGAATTCAGCGCACACAACGGCCTGGCCCGCCGCTATGCCCGGTATCGACGCCCTGGCCGCCGGCAGTCCATGCCCCATTTCACTCCGGCCACGCGGAGGAATGGGTGCGGGCGGTCCTGGCCAACTGGATCCAACCCGTCATCCACGGCACCGAGATCCGCTGGATCCCCTCGAACGAACAACCGGGCCGCGACTACTGGACGATCGCCGTACCGCGCAGTGTCCAGGCACCCCACGGCTTCGTCGGAGCCGAAGGCAACGACATGAGCTTCCGCTTCCCCGTCCGCCCCGGCACCACCACCACCGCCGACGAAGCCCACATCGATACCATCCGCCACGACGGTGACGCCGACCTCGACCCGGGCAAGCACTGGATCGCCGTCGCCATGGTTCCCACCACCTGCGGCTCGATACCCCTGACCACCCGGTTCCACATCCTGAGCGTGATCGCCGCGTCCACAGCCGACCGTGCTGGCCGCACCTGCCGTTCGGACGCCGGGGCTACCGACTGCCACGCGTCAGCGGCGACACCTGGGGCCTGACGACCCTGCGTACCTGCGATCTCCAGGGCTGCCTTGCGCCGGAAGAGTTGTTGCTTGCGCAGGAAGTGTTGCGGCGCCGTGACTCTGAGCAGATCGTGGGCGAAGCCGGTGAGCGAGGTGGGGTCCACGTCCGAGCAGTGCCCGTCGAGTATGGCGCGCACCAAGGGTCTTCTCCGCCTTGGAGCCGACTTCTACGGGAATTCCGGTGGCGAGGGCTGCGGCGGCGGTCTCCGGATCATCCAGGTTCAGGCCTTCGAGGTCCGAGGGATCGGTCCGGGACGCAGCGGCGAGAGTGGCGCCGATCGTCAACCACGCGAGTTCGTCGTTTGTGCCGATTGCGGTGCGCATGTGGGGGAGCCACCACGTGTCGAAGACGCCTTTCTCGTCTAGGAGTTTCTCGGTGAGAGCGAGCCGTTCGCGTGTGGCGGCCGAATGCGGGTCCACGGCGACCCGGTCGAGCAGCGCAGCTGTCAGATCGTTCGCACCCGACTCCCAGCCGAGGGAGGGAATCTCGCCCGCGTCGAGTGCGTGGTTGATCAGACGAACGCTGAGCGGGTCGACGAAGAGCTCAGCGGCGCTCTGCTGGGACCGGGTGCGACAGCGGAACACCCCGTCCCCGAGCAGCTCCCACGCGGTGAAACGGACTTGCCGCAACCGGGTCGGGTTGTCCCACTCCTCCGTCAGGCCCTCGATCAATCCGCCCAATTCGTTCGGTTGCGCGAAGCCCGCGTAGAATCTGGTGGTGTTGAGCCAGTACGGGCGGCGCACCAACTCGCGCAGTACGTCTATCTTGTCGAACCGGGGCAGGTCCGCGCCGGCGAACGCGTAGAGATAGCGGGCTGCGAAGTACTCGCGCAGCGGCTGGACATCGAACTGAAAAGTTCCCTCGACCTTGCTGGTCAACGCCCACACCCGAGCGGTGACACCGGTGAACAAGTCCTCGACAAGCGATGTCTCCTTCCGAACATCGAACAGGTAACCCGCGATCTCCCTCTTCAGCTTGTGGGTGGCGATCAGACCGTTGCCCTCTCGAGCCTCGGCCCGCGACTGCAGGAGCCAGCCCAGGAACGCAGTGACCTCTTCCAGGACCACGCGGTGCTCGTCCACCGCCCGCGTCTTCTCCGCTTCCCGGTCCAGGAACGTCTCCATGTAGGAGCTGTAGAGCTCGGTCCTGCTTGTGGGCACGGAGTTCCCGCGCTTTTGGATCAGATACAGCAGGATCGTTAACTGCATCGGGTTGTCCGCCAACTGTGCGATGTGCGGCTCGGCCGAACGCTGCCTGAAGACCCACTCCAGGGACCGGCGCTCCGCGCCTCGGATGCCTCTGGCGTCGGCCCACTTGCGCAGATACGCTGCCCGCAGTTCCGGGCTGAGCCGGGACAGCACGAGTGTTTCGTAGCGGTCTGCGGACGGCTCGGCGAGGTTGGCGGCGTTGGGCCGGGTGGTCACCACGATCTGCGGTGTGAAGGGACACACCCGCAGACGGGCGGTGAACGCGTCGATCTCCTCGACCACCCGCGCGCGCGTGTCGCTGGCCGCGACCTCGTCGAGACCGTCGAGCACCACCAACAGCGGAAGACGGCGCATCATGTCGCTCACGGTGCTCGCATCTGCGGCCAGGCCGCCGCTGCACGCCCGTAACAACGCCGCCAGGAATGTCTCCAAGGAGCCCCCCGCGCGCATGCCCACGTCGGCCCGGGGACCGTCATCTTCGTCGCCGAACGGGTCGCGGTAGGCCAACCAGGCGGCGTAGTCGCGCAGATCCACCCGCAACGGCATCCGCGGTTGCTCGATCGCCGGCGCCCCGGCTGCGACGCCGTCCGGCAGATACGCAGAGCGGTGTAGCTGGCACAGGTACTGGCCCAGCGTGGACTTTCCCTGCCCCGGCTCCCCCCGCACCAGAGCGAACGGTCGGGCCGCGTTCGCGAGGTAGCCCGCGGCGCCGCCCAACTCCTCCCGAAGGCCCGACCAGGGACCGCCGAAGGAGTCTTCCGGTGCGGCGATCCGTATCGCCTCTACGTCGACGAACAGGTCTTCGAGACGATGGGTGTCCAGCTCGACCTGTTTGAACTTCACCTTGACGTCCTCGTCCCACTGCGTGGCGATCACCCGCAGCAGTAGGCCGCGCAACGCGTCCTCGTGGGCGGCGATCCGATCGCTCTCGATCAGGTAGCGGATCAGGTCGTGTCCGGCGAGCATGTCCGCGTAGGCCCACTTGAGTTCCACGGGCGCGGTGTCCACGCGCGCGTCCACGTCCGCGCGCCACCACACGCGCATTGTGACGCCAAAGTCCGCGCCCAAGTCGGCCAGGACGGTGTCGAGGATGTCCATGCTGCCCTTGCCAGGCACCGCGGTACCCGTCACCGACGTGATCAGGTAGTAGTCGCGGGCACCCTCGGCGGCGAGCCGCCGGATGTTGGCCTCCTCCTCCTTGATGGTGGCTTTCAACCACGTCACTGGGTTCTTCACGGCGTTCGCCGACCATTTGACCTGGTAGACCACCTTTTGGTCACCGGTGGTGTCGACCGCGTCCCGGCCTCCGTCGGAGTGCCCCACCGGATAGCACCGCATGTCCGGCTTATCACGGGCGAGCAGCGCGCCGACCAACTGCTGGAACGGCTTCTCGCCCAGCCGCTCGTACAGATACCGCCACGACTGACCGCCGTCACCGCTCACCACACGCTCCCGCCTCAAGCTCCGGACGCCGACCGCGCCGGAGCCACAAGATAGGCGCAACCTCCGTCACCGAAGGTCGAAACGCACGACAACCGACGTCCCGGATCCCGGTTGCTCCGTCCCGGCTGTTTGAAAGTTCTTGTCGATTGATCGTGTGTTGACCGTTGGTTTTGCAGGATCTGGGACGGATGGTCGGTTCCGTTGGGAAAACCCGTGGGTGGAGGTTGGGGTCGTCTTGAGGGTGCTGATCTTGATGTGATGCGGTGATCACCTGTTGCGCGATTGGGGATTCGCTTCCGGGAACGTCCCGGGCCTGTCGTGGCGTTCGTGGATCGTACGGCGAGGGATTCCGACGAGGGGCTGGGGAACCGATGCCGAACGGCTATGCGCGGGGCACGGTGGTGGATGCGGTCGTGGTTCGTCACCGCCCCTTCGGAATGATGGTCGAGATGCCGAACGGCGAGGTCGGGCTGCCGGAGCCGGAGTACGCGGAGCCGGTGTGGCGGGACACGGACGGCCGGCACCCGGACGGGACCCGCCTTCGGGTCGTGGTCCTGGGCTACACCACACCCGGACCCGGCGAGTTCCAGCCGGCCCAACTGCGCCTGGCCTCCGCCTCGCACATCATCGATGCCATCGGGAACCCGTGAACGCGCGTCGGAGGAGGGTGTCGACGCACACGCGAGCGACCCCTAGGAACGCGGGCCGATACCCTCAACGGATCCCGGTGGTGGTGAGAAGGTTGCGGACGCCGATGGCGTGGGGGTGTCGTTCGGCGAGTTCGGTGACGATGTGGCGGATGGTGGGTCGGTCGCGGACCTCGCCGGGTGCTTTGTGGTGGGCGGCGGTGAGAGCGGCGGCGGTCTGTTCGGGTTTGCCGAGTTGCCACCAGGCGCGGGCGAGGTCGGTGTGCAGGCGTCCGCGCCGTTCGGGGGTGGGGAACTGCCCGGGGTGGAGGTTGCGTCCGGCGTGCAGGGCGGCGCCGGCGTCGCCGAGCGAGTACAGCACCCCGACCTCGTACAGCCCCACCGACGCGGGCGTGACCGTGAACACCGTCCGCGCCTCGGGCCCGCTCGGCACGCGCCGGACGGCACGTTTGGCGTCGGCCATCAACTCCAGCGCGTTCGCCCGGTCCCCGGCTCCGGCGCAGGTGTAGGCGGCGGTGCACAGCATCTGCGCGTAGGCGGCGGCCTGTTCCGGGGTGCTCAACCCGGTGGCCTCCACGCCCCCGGCCGCTTCCAGCGTCACGCGCTGCGCGGTGGCCTCCTGCCCCTGGTGGCGCAACACGACGGCGAGCATCCGCGCCGACGACGCGGCGGCGAGCGGCGAGCCGGACTGGTGGGCGTACACCGTCGCCCGGTCGGCCGCGGTCCGCGCCCGCTGGTACCGGCCGATCTTGGAGAGGGTTTCGGTGGCGAGGTCGTAGCACGCGGCCAGACGCGCGAACGCCGCCGCGTCGCCTGCCGTGTCGGCGTGTGTGTGGCCGGCCGCGAGCAACTCCGGCAACGCCGCGACCAGTCGGGCGTGATCGCCGCCGTCGTAGCACCCGCGAGCCCGCGCCAACAGGGCGAGCACGTCGTTCCCGGTGGTGGGGGAGGAGCGGGTGGGGATGGACGCGAGCGCCTGGTCGATCCCGCCGAGCGCGGTGACGGGGACGACCGCGAGGGAGGCGGTCAGCAGGCGGCGTCGGCGCATCGGATCGTCCTCCTCGTCCCGCCGCGCGGCGGTCCGGCCCACCCTAGCCGGTAGCGGCGCGCTCACGCCCAGTGCCGCGCCCAGCACCCCGACGGGCATGTCCACCGCGGCGGCCAACCTGCGCAACACCGCCACGTCCCGACCCGAACGCGCGCCCGACTCCAGGCGTGAGACGGTCGACGCGGAGTAGCCGACGATCGAACCCAGGTCGCGCTGCCGCCAGTTCCGCGCCAATCGCCCCAGACGCACCAGGCCCCCGACATCACCACGCGCGGCCAGGACCCGCACCCGCGGCGTATCCCACGGCGGACGGAGCTCGACCATCACGACCCCCTGGGCGCGCAGACGATGTCCGCCCCCACCGTAGCCGGCGAATCACCCAGCGTCGACGCCATGTGCACAACACGCACACCGCATGCACACCCCGCACACCGCCTTCCCACCCCCGCCCCGACGCGATGTCCTGGAAACGACGACGGTTCGCACCACACACGAAGGGACTTCCCGTGGCAACTCCGTTGCTCCTGACCCGCCGACTCCCGATTCCCGCCCCGAACGGCCGCTCGCTGCCCTTGCCGGAGCACCGCTACGACCCGCTGGTCGGCGCGAACGTCGTCGCGGACGGCCGCCTGCTGGTGGAGGCGGCCGATCCGGCGACCGTGGCGAACTACACCAGCACCCAGGACCAGGGTGGCGTGCGCCGCAAGGACGACCCCAAGTAATGCGGCCTCGCGAAACCCGCGTGATCGTCGTCGCGGCCGAGGACGACCTCACCGCCGACCTGGTGGCGAGCCGCCTCGACCGCGACGCGTTCATCCGCCTGGACCCCGGCCGCCTGCGCGAAACCGTCACCGCCGGCGGCCGGTTCGCCACCGGCACCTGGACCACCACGATCGACGACGGCCGGCGGGCCGTGACCATCGGGCCCACCACCTCGGTGTACTGGCGCAAACCCACCCGCCCCGCATCCCACCCCGACGCGGACGAACACTGGCGCGCCGACGAGAACACCACCGCTCTCCTGGGCCTGCTCCGCGCCCATCCCGTCCTGTGGATCAACGACCCGCTCGTGGTCGATGTTTCCGAGCACAAACCCACCCAGCTCGCCTGCGCGGCACGCTGTGGACTGCGCGTACCGGACACGCTGTTCACCTGCGACCCGCACGCGGCCCGGGCGTTCGTGACCGACCACGACGACAAGGTCGTGGTCAAGGCCCTGACCCAACGCCACACCACCCTGATCCCCACCACCCGCCTGCGCGCGTGCGACGACCTCGACGCGATCACCGGCACCGTCCACTACCTCCAGGCCCTCGTCGAGGACCGCCTGTTCGACGCCCGCGTCACGGTCGTCGGGGATCGGGTGTTCGCCGCGTCGATCGCCACCGACGGCGCCCTCGACTGGCGCACCGTCCCGGCCGCCGACTGCCGCCACGCCGCGATCACGCCCCCCGCCGACGTCGAACGCGCCTGTGTGGAGCACGTGCGCGAACTCGGCCTGGTCTACGCCGCGTTGGACTTCGTCGTCACCGCCGACGGCTGGACCTACCTGGAGACCAACTGCGCGGGCGAGTTCGGCTGGATCGAGGCCCTGACCGGCCTGCCGATCTCCACCGAGATCGCCCGCCTCCTCACGCACGACACCCGCGCAACCACCGCCATCCGACACCGCACGGCACCCGTGCGCGTGAGGATGTGACGATGGACCCGCTGCTCGCCGCCGCCCTCGCCGACCTCGACGTCACCGACGAGCCCCACCCCCTGACCACACACCACACCGACGCCTGGCGGGCCGGCCGCTGGAAGATCAAGACCACGACCGAACCGAAGGCCGCAACCCTGCTCCTGCACGAGGCCCACGCCGTACGGCTGCTGCACGCCCGGGGTCTGCATCCCGCCGACGGCCGACACGCACGCGTCGGCGACGGGATCTGGACCGCGGTGGAGTTCCTGCCCGGCGTCGACCTGTGGCAGTGGTGCGCCCGAGGCCGCCTCCCCGACCCCCCGCCCGACTTCGCACCCCGCCTGACCACGATCGCCCACCGCGTGTTCACGGCACTGGAGCGCCTGAACACCGCCGGATGGCGCCACGGCGACCTCCAACCCTGGAACATCCTGATCGGCCCCGGCGACGAGCCCGTCTTCGTCGACCACGAATACACCCACCACGCGGGCCTGTTGCCACCGGAGGGCCCCTACCGGGGCGGCATGGACCACGCCACCACACCCGGCGTCGCCCGCCGACTCCTGCACAGCCCTCCCGACGCCCACATCCGTCTCACCCCCGCCACCACCCGTGACGTCGGTCCAGGCGTCACCCTCGACGACCTCCTCGAGGACATCGCCACCGGCCGACACCACGTCCCCCTCGCCGACGCCCGCCCATGGCCCGCCTCGGAACTCGAGGCCCTCATCGCACACGCAACCGCACCCGACTGATCGGGACACGCGGACCCGATTCGTGGACACACCCGCCGAACCGTCCACCCGCCCGACTCGAAGCCGACCCCCGTCGGGTCGTACACCCTTCCCCCGGAATCCCCTCCGCAGGCGACCGACGACAGACATCGCCGAGCGTCGTCCGCGCCGCGCACCCGCCTATCACGGGGGCGGGGGTCCGTCGGACGGGGCGTCCCGGGGATCGTCCGCTGGTCACGAAACGGGCGGTTTCGGCAGTCGGTGGATCGCGATCGCGTCCTCACATGCCCCTGTCCGATCAACATGCGGCGAGTTCTCCGTAGGCGCCGGCGACTCCGGCCGCGTCCCCCGCCAAACCGCGCCACAGGGCCGGCCCGCAGCAGGCGATCGTTGAGCAGGGCCCAGGTCGGATACAGCGCTTGGGCGTTGAGATCGCGGGCGTTGTCGAACCTCTTGCCGAGGTCGGTGTGCGGAGGCCGTCGCGCATGGTGCCCGGGGCCTCGTGCGGCGGCCGGGGAAGAGCCATGTGCTGTCCGGGTGCGGTGGCGGTGTTCTGGCCGGCCGCCTCCGCGGCGGATCGCTGTCGGGCTTCCGCCACCGGCGGCGGAGTGTGGCGCCGGCGTATCGGGCGGACGGGGGAGGGCGGTTGCGGAGCCTCCCGGTATCGAGGACCCAGCCGACTGTTGGCCAACTCGGGTCGGTCGCGTGGTGGTGTGCACGTCAGTGCAAGGGTTGGTGGCCTCCGCCGTAAGCTACCGGTCGCTGGTGACCAGGCCGCGCCGCGAAGGGGGCAGATGTGGCTCACCGGTAGTGCCGCCGACTGGCTCACGGCGAAGACCGTATATGTCGCTACGAGCGAGCCTCGCTCGACCCCTCGGCGCAACGACGTTTCACGATTCGGACAGCCAGACCTTGGCGTTGCGGCCGGCGTGGTAGCCGGTGTCGAAGTTGGTCACGGCACCCTGTCCGCACGCCTTCCAGCTCTTGACCCAATTCCCGATCTGCACCTTCGCATAGGCGCACTGCCCGTCGGCATCGGTGTCCTTGACGTATCCGTAGACCCGGGACGAGTTTCCCTCGGTGCACTCGGTGTAGGAAAGGTGCCCGCCGGATGTGGTGATGACGTGGCTGCCGGAGCAGACCGCGGAAGGCGCCGCCTGAGCCGGGGACGTCAGCAACAACTGCCCTCCGGCGAGGCACCCAACGGCGACAAACAGTGCAATATGATGCTTCATGTCGACCCATCTCCTTGAAGTCGGATTGCTCACAATGTTCCATGTGATGCACCACAGAGTGGATCGAATAGATAAATATAATCCCTTTGCATGAAATCACCTGTATGCCGGTTGAGCCGCGACGATCGGGTGTTCCGGTGGCACGCCGTGGGCGGCGAGGACACGTTCGGCGCCATCGCCGCCGTGTCGGGTCGTTCGACAGACGGGGGTGGGAGGCGGCTTTGAGCAGGTCGGTCACGGTTGCCCCTTCGTTTTGCCGGGGTGCGGCCACGCGGCGTGGGCACACGCGGAGAACGTGGTCGAGGTGGGCGGAGGCAGTCGGCCACGATCGGTGCCGCGATGTGGCGCGGCAGGTCGCCGGGGGATGTCGCGGGAACAGGATGGCGTCAACGACCGATGCGAAAGCGGAAACGGCGGGGACGGCGATCCACAGCGGCCGAGGTGGCACGCGGGTGAGCCCTGTGGCGCGCGGTCCGTGCTCCTGGTTGTTGTCGGCCGCCCCCAGGCCGGTCCTCATGTCGTTAGGAGTGCGCAGTCCTTGCCCGGCAGGGGACATCCGGGCGGCCTGGCCGCCCGGGGGTGCGCCTTGATCGCGATTCGCGCCGGTGAGGAAGGGGTAGCGGCGAGCCGGGGGCGCCTTCGGACGGGGGCGGCGGTCGCAGGGCGTCGCCGTTCCGTGATCGAGTTCGGCTCGTCCTTCGTGGGTGTGGACAGGAAAGCGGCGGGGGTGAACATCCGACATCGGATCCGGGAGCCGGCCATGGCGCACCGCAGCAAGGATGATCCCGACGATGCGGCACCCGCGCGCGAGGTTTTCGTCGACGGCGGGCAGGATTTGGCTGACGCGGTCACCGAGATCGGCGCCGCACCGGACGAGCGCATCGTCGTCAATCTGGGGCCGCAGCATCCGTCGACGCACGGAGTTCTACGACTCGTCCTCGAACTCGACGCCGAGCGGGTCGTGCAGGCACGGCTCGGTATCGGATACCTGCACACCGGGATCGAGAAGAACTGCGAGTACCGCAACTGGACCCAGTCGGTCATGTTGGTGACGCGTGCCGACTACCTGATGCCGGTGTTCAACGAGGTCGTCTACTGTCTCGGTGTCGAACGCCTGCTCGACATCTCCGACCAGGTCCCCGAACGTGCCCGGGTGGTCCGGGTGATGCTCATGGAGCTCAATCGGATCTCCTCGCACCTGGTCGCCATCGCCACCGGTGGGATGGAGTTGGGTGCGCTGACCGTCATGACGTACGGCTTCCGCGACCGGGAGTTGATCCTCGACGTCTTCGAGGCGATCACCGGGATGCGGATGAACCACGGGTACGTCCGGCCCGGCGGTCTCGTGCAGGACCTGCCCGGCGGGGCCGAGGCGCAAGTCCGTGATCTCCTGCGAGTCCTGGCCGGACGGTTGCACGACTACGAGCAACTCCTGGACGACAACGGGGTCTTCCGTTCTCGGACCGTCGGCGTGGCGTATCTGGACATCACGGGTTGCATGGCGCTCGGCGTCACCGGGCCGATCCTGCGGGCGAGCGGGCTGCCGCACGACCTGCGCAAGACGCAGCCGTACAGCGGCTATGAGAACTACGAGTTCGACGTGCCGACCCGCGACGGATGCGATGCGTACGACCGCTACCGGGTGCGCGTTGCGGAGATGCGGGAGTCGCTGCGGATCGTCGAGCAGTGTCTCGACCGGTTGCGGCCGGGCCCGGTGATGGTCGCGGACAAGAAGATCGCGTGGCCCGCGCAACTCTCGCTGGGGCCCGACGGGCTCGGTAATTCGCCGGAGCACGTCGCCACGATCATGGGCACGTCGATGGAGTCGTTGATCCACCACTTCCGGCTGGTCACCGAAGGCTTCGCGGTGCCGTCGGGCCAGTCGTACACCGCCGTGGAATCGCCGCGTGGTGAACTCGGCTGCCACCTGGTCTCGACGGGCGGGCCCCGGCCGTACCGTGTCCACCTGCGGGACCCCTCGTTCGCCAACCTGCAAGCGGTCGCCGCGATGGTCGAAGGCGGCCTGGTCGCCGATGTCGTCGCGGCCCTGGCCAGCACCGACCCGGTCCTGGGCGGCGTGGACCGCTGACGGCGGCGCGAGGACTACGGCCGCGCGGCCATGTATCCGCGCTGCCGGTCACGGTGTTCGGCCGGGTTCCCGGACACCGCCGGTGGCGGGATGGGTCGGCACCTGTGATTCCGGGGGTGGTGGTTGGTGTGTGGACGGTGGTGTGGCTGGGGTTTTGCGGGTTGGTTGAGAACGTTTCGTGGCCGTCGGGGTGAGGGCTGTGGGGCCCTGGCCTGGGTGTGTGGCGGTTTTGTTGAGAACACGCGGGTGTGTTGCACATAGCCTGTGCGTCTAAAGGCCCGGATCGTGTTTGTGCTGGTCCGCACGCCGCGACCAGGGCGGTCCACATCCGGTTCGGCGTCAACGCGACCCCGGGCATCACCGGATGGCGTAGTCCTTCGTGGGGGCGGTGGTGCCGGTGCACGAGCCATTCGTCGAGCAGGTCCTGCAACCGGGCGACACTGAAACACGCCTCACGCTCGGCGTCTGTGTCGCGTTGGCCGGCGTCGGAGCCGGTGTACCCGGGAAGGTGTTGGCAGAACAGGGAGTTGATCGACCCGAAGGTGCGCTCCACGATGCCCTTCGCCGTCGGCGCGAACGGCGGGGCGGGCTGCACACTGATCCCCAACGTCTCACAGGCCGCGGTGAACGCCCCCGACACGAAGACCTTCCCCCGGTCCACGACGATCGTCTCCGGAACCACGACCGGCCGCGCCGCCGCGCCCGCGAGGCGTTCGTCCAGCGACACCAGCCGGTCACGGAAGAGCAGCCGGGTGCGGGCGAAACGCAGGGCGTCGGGCCAGGTGGGCCGGGCGGGGTGGGGGACGGCCATCTCCGCGAGCAGCAGCGCCGCGTCCACGGCCCTGGTTCCGCCCGGGCACAGCACCGCCGCCAGGATGGCCCTGGTGGCGACGTCGACGGCGATCGTGAGTTCGGGCCGCCCCACCGTGCCGTCCTCGAACAGGGCCAGGACATCGAGCCGCGTGTGAGTGTGTGTGGTGGTGGTTGGTCGTCAGTGGGGTGCGGGTGTGGTGGGGGTGTTTGTGTGCTGGTCGGGGTGTGGATGGCCGTGATCGTTTCGATTGTCACGGGGGTGACCGTCGACTGATGTCGGGTGCCTGACACGAGCGGGTTGTTCTGTCGCGGGGGTTGCCCCGTTCCTGTGTTCGGGATCCGGGGCGCGGTGTGTGCCGGCCGGCATGGCGAGGAGTCGGCCGGTGTCGTCGGTGGATCCTTCTGTTGGTGTGCCGAGCGCGGCCGTGGTGTTGCGGCCGTTGGTGTTGCGGGGTCTGCTCGTGGTGGCGGATGCGGGTGGTGTCTCCCGTGCGCGTGTGGCGGTCGCCGCGGACGCGGTGGGTGTGTCGGAGCGCACGGTGTGGCGGTGGTTGGCGGCGGCGCGCGGGTCGGGTCGTGTGGACCCGCCGGGACGTGACCGGTTCACGCTGGACGAGGCGCTCTGGTCGTGCCTGGCGGACCTGGGCGGGAACGTGAGAGCCCTGCACCGCTGGATGAGCGATCGGGCCGCGACCCGCGCCGAGGACGAGCCGGGAACGCCGCCGGTGTCGCAGGCGACGCTCTATCACGCGGTACGTCGCGACCTTCGCTCGCCACGTGTGCTTCGGATCGCCCGTCCGACTCGCGGATCGGGCGCGGACCAATACGACCAGGCCCTGGCCGACTTGGCACTCCCGGGGATGGTGGACGAACAGGGCCGGCCCACACCGCCGGTTCCGGCGGCCGAAGCCGTTCGGGGGACCGATCCGATCACAGGGCCGGTACCTTCGGGTGATGGCGTGCGGCTGTACACACCCGGCGCGCACCCGGTGTCGACGCGCCGACTCGGCGCGGTGACCGAAGCCCTCGTCCACACCGTCGCCGCCCACGGGATCCTGTGCGTGTACGGCGCCCCCGGACACGGCAGGACGATCGCACTCCACCAGGCCCTGCGCCTGCTCCCGCGCCGCGTCCCGGCACACCGCGCGCCGGCGCCGGTGAAACCGGCCCTGCCCCAACTGCGGGCCGCGCTGCTCACCGCGTTCGGCCTGCCGGCCACCTCCTCGACGAACCGCACGGACGCGGCCGACCGCGCGCTCCTCGAGGCCCTCGTGCCCCCGGGCGTGCTCGTGATCGACGACGCCGGCGCGTCGCCGCCCCCGCGCTGGACCACCTGCGCCCGCTGGTCGACGCCCCCCGCCACCCACACCGGCCTGGTGCTGTGCGGCGCAGGCGCCGAACGCACTCTCGCCAAGGCCCCCGCGTTGGCCTCACGTGTGCTGAGCCGGCAGCACACACCGCGCTTCGACGTCTCCCAAGTCCCGCGCGTGCCGAGGCTGTTGCATCCCCTGTGGGACGTCGCGAACGACGAGGGCCTGCTTTACGCCGACTGCAGGCGCGCGGGGGATCCTCCGGGCCTGGCCGTGCGCGGGCCTCACGCGAGGTCCTCGCTGAATAAATCCGCGAGTTTCTCCGCGTGCTCGCCGTGCCGGCCGTGCTACGCCTCGATCGCTTGTCCCGGCCGCACGCGGCGCCTCGGCGCGCGCTCGACGTGGGTGCCGACGGATTCCTCACCGATGCGGCCTCGGCTGCGGCCGGCGGGTCCGAGGGGATCGTCGTCGTCACCCGAATCCGAGCATGCCGGGGGAGTCGATGTCGACGGTGGCGATGCCGGGTGGGTAGGCGTCCTCGCGGGTGGTGAGGAGGATGGACATGCCGGTGAACTCGGCCCGGGGCAGGGCGCAGTACAGCGCGTGGCAGGTGTCCGGTCCGCCGAGGCCGTCGCGGATCATCGTCCCCACCGCCACCGACGCCACCGTCTCCAGGGGATCGACACTCACACTTGACAGTGCCAGGACCCGACGGGCCACACCCTGTGCGTCGGCCTCGGCCTGCACGAGGCACAGTGCGGGGGCGACGAGGTGGTCGCCGGGGGTGCGGGCCATGTTGCCGGCGAGCAGGCCCAGGGTCTTGTGGCCGGTGGCGAGTGCCTTGACGGCGCCGGTGTCCAGGATGATCACGTGTGGGTCTTCCGGGCCTTGTCGGCGGCGATGCGGTGGATGTTGGCGAGGATGTCGGGCGCGCCGTCGAATTCCTCGTCGGTGATCGGGACGCCGATCACCGAGCGCACCGTCTCCCGGTCGGCGGCCAGGCGCTCGGCCCGCTGGGCGGCGGTGGGCTGCTCGGCGGCCAACGCCTCGACCAGTTGGCCGATGCTCAGTCCGCGTTCCCTGGCGAGTTCGGCGAGATGGTCTCGAGTCTCGCGCGGCACCTGGATCGTCGTTGATGTCATAGCATCACTATAGACACGCTGCAGAGCGGATTCCGCGACTTCCCCCATCCCCGACGCGGATCCCGCCACCCGTTTCCGATCACACCGTATGGAGCCCAGCCCCGCCTCACCCGCGCGCATGTCCACACCACGGCGCAATGCCTGGGAGCGTCGGAGCGCTCGGTGTGGCGCCGGCCGGCCGACGCCGGCACCACACCCCACACCGCCGCCGCCCACCCGGGGGCCCGCCGCGGCGACCGTTCGAGATCACCCCTCAGATCCGGTTGCTGCCGGCCTGCTGGCACGGCAACGCCTCCGCGGTCCACCGTGAACTCGTCGCCCGCGCCCGTACGGCCACCGGTCCGGGGACGCCGGCTGGCGACCCCGCCGCACCCGCCTCACCACCGCCCCCGTCGAGCGGGACGCCGCTCCCCGGCGGCGCGCCGTCGGCCGCAGTGCCCGTGCTGGTTCCGGTGCCGTCGTTGTCGACGTTCCTGCGCGCGCTCCGCCGGGACCTGACCGCGGGGGAGCGGGTCGGCCACCGCAAGGGCCCGGAAGCCGCCCGGGCGCTGGACGTGTTCGCCAAACCCCCCGGACCTGGCGCAACCATGTGCGGGAGGCCGACCACGTCCAGGTCTCCCTACGTGTGGCCGCCGACGGCGACCTCGTCCACCCGTACATCACCTGGTTCATCGGCTGCGCGACCAACGCGGTCACCGGCGTCGCCGTCACGCCCGGCTGTCCGACGCGGGCCTCGGTCCCGGCCACGTTCGCGTTGCGTTCCGCGATCGTGCGCACCACCCCCTACGGCCCGTTCGGTGGCCTGCCCGAGCACGTGCGGTTCGACCGCGGCAGGGACTTCCTCTCCCGCACCGTGACCACCGCGCCCACCGCAGTGGACGCGAACATCACCGTCCTCCCGCCCTACAGCCCCCACCCGAAAGGTGGCATCGAGAACCTCAACCGCTGCGGGGAACGGATGCCGTCAGCCGCTCTGTCCGGCCACGGGCCACCCAAGGCGTGCGGATACGGACGTAAAGGTGTCAGTGGGCGGGAAGGTACGTCGTCTGCAGGACGTAGACGCGTTCGCTGCGTACCACGATCAGGTACACGAACATGCCGTCGTCGATGTAGGCGGTTGCGGCACGGGGATTGGGGCCCTCGTACAGGGTCCCGTCGAGATACAGCGCCTCGGCCGCGCGGACGATCTCCGCGACCGCGGTCTCGACCAGGGCGACGAACGCCTCCGGCGCACCGCCCACCACGCTCGCCTGGTCGGGTTCGTACTCCCAGCCCCAGCTCACACGCCCACCGCTGCGTAGGCGGCCCGCAACAACTCACCCGCGACCCGAACACCGCGGGCCCGCACCCTAGGGTCGTCGCTGACGGTGTCGACCTGCTCGGCATGGTGATAGCGGAACGCCAGATCCGGGTGACGCTCGATCTCCGCGATCGCCGCCCAGTGCCGCAACCAGCCCCGCAACGGATCGAGCCGGTCGACCTCCAACGCCTTCGCGGTCGCCTCGCGCTGGGACCGGTCCATCTCGGGAAGCCAGTGCGGCGCCAACAACGCGATCGCCGCACGCACACCCTCGATCGTGCACTCCGGCCGCGCGATCACCGGAGTCGAATACTCGGGCTCGGCAGTCACCCCACACCCCTCCCTCACGACGACCCGACCGCCCCACTCTAATCGCCGACGTCCCACCGGCAGGGCATCCAACGGACCGGCCGCCGGATCGGCCAACGCACACCACCCTCCACGGCCGCCGCCTGGGCACCGCCCACCCCGCCGACCGGGCCACCGACGAACAACGCACCGCACTGCGCCGCGCCCGCGCGGCCCGCGCCCGCCGCCTGCGCGCCGAGGCCAAAGCCGCCGAACAACTACGCCGGGACCGCTTCGCCCCCGCCGCGCTCCTCGCCGACGCCCACCGCCTGGACGCCGTCACCGCCGGCGAGGCAGACCGGGAACCGGCCCACCACCACGAGGGCGACCCGGCCGCACCGGCCCTGCCCGACCTGATCCCGCCCGCACCGCCCCCGGCCGATTGGGCCACCCCCGGCTCCCTGAAGAACTCCACCAACGCCGGATCCGCCGTACCCGCCACACCCGAACCGCCCACCGCCCGCGAGGACCCCCGGATGACCCGCCACCTGCCACCCGCACCCACCGACCACTACGTCACGCTCCCCGACGCACGTTCGGTGACCACCCGCGCCCTGCTCACCGCCCGGGAGAACCTCGCCGACACCATCGCCGCCCGCGCCATGACCCGCATCCACGGCGGAGCCGGCCTCGGCAAGACCGTCGCGGTCACCAGCTGCCTGCGCGAACTCGAACCCGACCAGGACATCCACCGCATCACCTTCCACACCCGCCCCACCCTCCGCACGGTGCGCCAGGAACTGTTCACCGCCCTCGAACTACCGGGCCAACCCCCGCACTACGTCGGCGAGTTCGACCAACTCCTCAAGACCGAACTCGCCGCCCACCCCCGCACCCTCGTCCTGGACGAGGCCCAGTGGCTCAGCGGCTCCCTGCCGGAATACGTCCGCTACCTCCGGGACGACCCGTACACCCGGCTCGCGATCGTCTTCGTGGGAGGAGAAGGCCGCCACCAGACCCTGCGCAAGGAGCCGATGCCGTCCTCCGGGATCTTCATCCGGCAGCGCTTCACCCGCCTCACCCCCGACGAGATCCAGGACGTCATCCCGCTCCACCACCCCATCCGGGCCCACGCAGACCCCGCCGACATCGCCGACGCGGACCAACACGCCGCCCACGGCAACCTCCGCGACCGGGCTCGCCCGACCGCCCACACCCACACCGCCCTCGAACGCACCGACCGCACCCACGTCGACCAAGAGGTGCTCCGCTGGGCCTTCGGCCGTCTCGGCTTCGGCAACCAGACCCAGCCACCACCTCCACCGACACCCCCGACCTCACTCCCACCGAACATGAACCCCCCGACCCGCCGCCCCCGCCCCTTCACCAGCGGATGCCGAGTTCGGTGAGGAGCCGGACCCGTTCCCCGTTCGGCGAACTCCGGCGGGTGCGTTGGTTGTCGACCCACTTGCCGAGCCGCAGCTCGACGACCCCGCCGCCATCGCCCCCGCCACTCTCGGCCCCGGCCGCCGTCTCCACCGCCACGGTCTCGACGTGCGCGCGGGGTACTTCGAGGTCCTTTTCGCGTTGGCGGTAGGCGACGGCCGCCGTGAACGCGGTCTCCCACGCGCCCCGCCCGCGCCCGGGCGCCCGGGCAGCCCCGGCCCCGTCGCCGCCCGCAACCGCACCACTCTCCTCCACGCCCCTCCCGCCGCCTTGGACGACTGCCTGTAGGGCGGCGAACGTGGGTCCGTGGCGTTGTGTCCGGCGCGGGGTAGGGGTCAGACCGCCTTCGAAGGCGGCGTGGGGGGCCGCACCGTCCCGGGCATGCGCACGCGCCCGACATCGGCCCCGCGGCCGCATGTCTTGCGGTCGGTCGGCCGAGTGGGCTTCATGGGTGCTGTCATCGATCGGAATCGGACTGGA
This sequence comes from Embleya sp. NPDC055664, assembly GCF_053618075.1. Lineage (NCBI taxonomy): Bacteria > Bacillati > Actinomycetota > Actinomycetes > Kitasatosporales > Streptomycetaceae > Embleya > Embleya sp. NPDC055664. The sequence goes on along the minus strand of NZ_JBSHGZ010000043.1, from coordinate 7,506 downwards.
CGGCGGCGGTGGTCGCGCGGAGTTCTCGGGCTGTGGCGAGTGCGGGTGCGGCGGCTTCGGGGTGGGTCGGCGGGAGGGGCGGGCGTGCGAGTTCGTCCGGTTGTTCGCGGGCGCGGGCGCGGGCGAGGTCGTCGAGGCGGATGTGAAGTTCGGTGAGGTACGCGTGTGCCTCGGCCTGTCCGGCGGGCGTCGCGGCGGGGTCCTCGCGGGATGTCGCGCCTGCCGAAATCGTGACGGCCTGCCCGACGTCGCCGCGCGAGTCGACGGATACGATCGCGTTCGCGAGTGCTGCCGCGAGCCCGCCCTCGGCGGGTGCCGGCCCGTCGGTGGTGTCGGTGTGGTCGGGTGGGTCGATCTTCGGCGCGTCCGGGTCGCGGCCTCCGGGGCCGTCGCGAGGCCCGCCCGGCCGTGCCGCCGCGGCGAGAACCCCTTCGCGGCGGGTGCCTGATCTTTTCCGGCACAACAGTGGGAACTCCCGGGTGGGTCGCGCACATGTAGGGGTGTGAACATCTCCACCGAGACCGACCGCGATTTGTGGGACAGGGCTTGCGCGGGCGAACGCTGCGCGTTCGGTGACCTGTTCGATCGCCATGCCCGCGCGGTGCACAATTTCCTTTTTCGGCGCACCGGCTCGTGGGCCGACGCCGAGGACCTGACCTCCGCCGTGTTCCTGCACGCGTGGCGGATCCGGGCGGAGGTCGTGCTGTTTCAGGACAGTGCGCTGCCGTGGCTGCTTGGGGTCGCCCGCAACATGGCCGCGAACAGCGGCCGGGCGCTGCTGCGTTACCGGGCGCTGCAGGCCCGACTCCCACCCCCGCCGGCTGCTCCCGATCACGCGGACGAGGTGGCCGCGCGACTCGACGACGAACGCGCGATGGCGAGCGTGCTCCGTGCCGTCGCCGCGTTGCCCGAACGCGAACGCGAGGTGCTGGAACTGTGCGTCTGGAGCGGTCTGTCCCAGGAGGCGGTGGCCGCGGCCCTGGGCGTGGCCGCCGGCACGGTCAAGTCCCGGTTGCACCGGGCCCGCGCCCGCCTGCGCGACCTCGTGGCCGCGCTCCCTCCGCCCGCCGGCGATCCCGCCGCGACCGATCGTCCGTCTTCGCGCGTGAAGGACGTGTCCCGATGACGAGCCCCCACCACCCGCCCGCCGACCGGGATCTGCGGGCACACGCCGCACGCCGGGCCGAGGTACTGGCCCTGCTCGACGACGCGGACGGCCTCGACGACGCCGACGCCTTCGTCGACACGATCGTCCCCGTCGAGATCGGCGCCGCCGGCCCGCGGCGTTCCGGCGCGCCCCGGCGAGGATTCCTCGTGCGGCACCGTGTCCCCCTGATCGCCGCCGCATCGGTCGCCGCCGTGGCGGCCGGTGTCGCCGTGGCCCTGCCCCACGGCGATGTGCGACCGCACAGGGGGTCGACTGCGGCTTCCGTCGCGGCGTCCCCGTCTCCCGCCGCAAGCACCTCGAAGTTGTCCGAGTTGTCGAGGAACATGCTTGCGGTACCGGCGGACCGGGCGATGCCGGAACCACTCGCCCGCAAGTTCGTGGCCGACTGCGTGCGGACCGTGCCGAACCCCGAGGGCCGTCCACAGACCGAAATGGCCGAACGGTTCCGCCCCTACCTGGCGGTGCGGACGGCAAGGCCGGGTCGGCCGGACGAGTACTTCGCGATCGCGGTCGACGACCGGGCCCGGTTCGTGGGGTGCGGAGGCGAAGCGGACCCGACGTCGATTCCGTCCCCGGAGGGCGACCCTCGGGACACCACCTGGATCGACGGCCCGGTCGACTACGGTGGTGGAGGAGGCAACTCGCTCGCCGGGAACTGGACGACCAGCGCGTGGGGCCGATACACCGGTGCCGTCAGCCGGATCACCATGGACGTCGGTCGAGGCGAGCAGGACGCGTTGATGGCGGGCGGGGTCTGGTACGTCTCGGCTTCGTCGCGTCGTCCGAACGAACCCGTGAACGACGACGAGCGGCTTCGCGCGTACGACGCGTCGGGTGCGCTGCTCTGGGACTTCGTTCCGGGCACGGCTCGGAGTGCGGACGACTGCGTCCACACTCCCGACGGCCGCACGCCTTCCGCGTCCCCGCACGACGCGAACGGTCCGAAGGATTTGCCGAAGTGCCGCCAGGCGACGCGCTGGGCACCGGGCGATCCCCAGGCCCGCTGAGCAAGTCGGGCAGGAATGAGCCGGATCACCCCGGTGCGCCGGATCCGATCGGGGCCGCCCAACCCGAGGCGCCGCTCGCCTCGTTCGCGAGGGCGGCCCTGACGGCGACGTCGAGGCTCGCCTGTCGGCGGCGCTGTCGGCGTCGGCGGTGATCAGCGCGCGCATGGCCTGGAGGCGGGTTGTGCGGCAGTGGTTGGGGGCGTCGCTGTCGCCGGTCTCGGCGACGGGGAGGCAGGCGAGGTGGGTCCGTTCGAACGTGAGCCGGTACTCCAGGGCGGGGCGATGCCGAAGCACACATCCCTGACGCAGGCGCCGTCGGTGTACGCCGGCCCCGTGGTGACCGCACGCTGCTCCGCAGGCCACGACACGCGCCCCCGACGCCCGGACGCCGTGCGGTTGGTCCGGGCCGCTCGCCTGCACGGCGTCGACCCGGGTTCCCCCGTCGTCCTCGACGTAGGACCCGAGCCCACCGCGGGACCGCCCACACCCGGCACGCGCGGTGGGCGCGGCTGTCGTGTGTCTTGACCGTGGTCGCGTCGGGCGTGATGTCGATCCCCCCTGATCGGGTCGGGCGTGCAAGGAGGCCCGACCGCAGCGAGCCCTGCCACCCGAGAGGGGGTGGCGAGCACCGGACCGGCGCTCGCCACTCCGGTGCATCCCCTCCCGCGCGCACCGCCACCACCCACACCACTCGAGCGGGCGAGTGGTTGACCCGTTCGGCCCCGACGAGCCATTGCCCACCGATCGCAGCCGCCGGCCACGGCATCCCCGCTGACGAACCTCATGGGGGAACCGATGACACCGACTGGCAAAGCCCGCAGACATTTTCGGGATCCGGCACTGATCCTGTGATCCGGCGACTGCCGATGGTTCGCGGGCGACTTGCGGGCTTGGCGGCCGGAACCTGGCAGGCCTGCGCTTCGTTTCCTGCGGGGAGTTCTCGCAGGGAAGGGCACTTGTCGAATCCCTCGGCGACGATCACCAGGGTGGCGGGATCGCCGGCCGCGTCGAGCAGTCGCAGCTCCGACCCGGGTGAGGAGTACGAGAGATCACAGGGGGATTCGTCGCGTATGCGGAAGTGGACGCAGTACGGAACGCTGTCCGTGCCTTCCGCGATCGAAAGTCCGGCGGACTCCAGATCCGTGATCGAGCCCTGCTCGATGTGGGTCGGTGTGAACCGGACGCTGCCGCCGTATTCCCCGTAGTCGTACGTGAGGTAGGCCGGTTGTCCGAACGCCGCTCGTGTTCCCGGCCGGGTCGGACCCGGCTCGCCGGCATGCGGCTCCCGCGTCGCCGAACGCGGAGGAGGGAGCCGGGTGGCGTCCGACGCACCACCCCCACAGGAAGCCGACGCCAGGGTGCGTGCCACGGCTGCCCCCATCGATCCGATGGGTGCATCTCGCATGAAATCTCTCTCGATGGTTGTCCTGCACGGCACGACCGGTGCGGTCTCGGTCCCGTGCTCTTCCAGGCGCCGAATGACCGTGGGTGACCTCGGCCCCGAGGTCGCCCGCCGGAGAACCCTTCGGTGGTTCTCCGACGGGCGGGCCGACACGAACCGTGGCTTCGTCCGGCAACCCGGTCAGTGCGCCGGAACACCCGAGGCCGCCCCGTGTGTGGCACCATCTCGCCGCGGCCGGGTCTGCCGCGCAGTCCCGCGGCCGACGCCCGAGCCCGGGGACCGACGGTCAGCCGGTCCCCGTGGAATCGTTCGGCCGAGGCGGCCCGTCTTGCCGGCGCCGCGGTGCCGCGGCGATCCCCGGGGGTGAGATCACAGGTGCCCGGTCAGGATCCGGGCCCGCTGGGCGCCGGAACCGACGATCGTGACACGGCCACGGTCCACGCCCACCGCCGATGGGTAGTAGGCCCCGCCAGGGCTCGGCGCCGGGAGGTCGAGCGAGTGGGCTTGACCCGCCGTGATGTGCAGGCCGTACGGTTCCGCATCGGAGGTGGCCTTCTGGCCGACGGCGACGATGCCTCCCGGGACCGTCGCGGCACCGACCAAGGCGCCGGCTTCGGCCGGAACGGAGGTCTGGCGCCAGGCGTGGCCGTTCCACCGCATGATCAGCGCGTGCCCCCCGTCGTTCGGGTCCAGGACGGCACGGCCCACGGCCCACACGTCGTTCGGGCCGTGCGCGACGACACCGTAGAGCTCGCCGTACAGGCCGGTGAAGGCGGGCGTGGGCACGATGGACCAGGCGTGGCCGTCGTAGTGCAGGGTGACCGGCTTGTCGTCGTCATTGGTGCCGTTGCCCACAGCCCACACGTCGTTCGCCGTCACCACCGTGATGGCGTTGAGGTTCCAACTGGGGTACGGCTGCGGCAGGGTCATGCGTTGCCAGGAGGTGCCGTTCCAGCGTCCGACGATGCCCTCTCGGTGGATCACCTGCGTGGGCTCGCCGTTCGGGTCCGTCGTGACGCCGTCCACGATCGTGGCCCAGCCGGCGGCCCAGGCGTCGGTGGGGCTGCGCGCGACCACACTCAGGTATCCGGCGCTGCTCGCCGCGGCCGGAGCGTCGGCCGCGACCACGCTCCAGGAGGTGCCGTCCCAGTGCTGTGTGGCGATCGCGGTGCCGTTGCGGGCCTTGTCGCCGACGAGCCAGGCGTCGCGTGCCGAGGAGGCGGCCACCGCGTTGATGCGTCCGGCGTAGCCGGGCGCGGTCGGCACCTCGACCCAACCCCGGTCGTCGTGGTCGTCCTTCGCGTAGAGCACCGGGGCGAAGCTGCTTTCGGTGATGCCGAAACCGGCGGCCCAGGTCGTGTGGGCATCGGGTTTGGCGTAGCCGGCCAGGCTCACGTTGCCGGGCGGCAGCTGCTCGCTCGTCCACCGGCCGGTGTCGGCTGTGGCCGTGCTCGCCGTGCCGGCGACCAGGAGTAATGCGGCGGTTGCGAGCAGCGCGCGGGTGCTGCCGGTGATCCGATTCATGGTGTATGGCTCCAGACTCGGGGCGAGGCCCCGTCGATTCCGTCGGTTTTGTGGTGGAACGGTGCCGCGCGGGGAGCCGGCCGGGAGATCCCCGGGGCGGGGCCACGTGCTTGCCGCCTTTACGAACTCCACCCTTGTCTTCGTCGTGGCAGGGAGTGGTCAGTTGCCCGGCGCGCCCGGCGGGCGCGTGGTGGGTGCGCCGGTGATCGGCGCCCCGGTGGTCGATGACGAGCGGATTGGCGGCGTCGTGACCGGCGGGGCGGTGGTTGGCGACGATGGAGGCGGTGTCGCGCTCGCCGGGGCATGGGTCGGCCGGGCCGTCGGAACGGGAACGGCCGGGTCCTCGTCGGCGGACGCGCCGGGCAGGAACAACAGCCCTGCGGCCAGCGCCACGATCGCCGCCGCGGCGCCGCCCGCCGCCCATGCCGTCCGGGCCTGCCGGCGGCCTCGCACTCGCGCCCTCAGGCGGGTTCGGTGTTGCGAATCGAAGGGTCTGCCCTTCTCGGTGTCGCGCATCATCCGCGCCAGTTCCTTCTCGAAGTCGTCCATGACGTCGTTCACCCCACCGGCTCGATGACTTCACCCAGGATCCGTCGCAAGCGGGCCACGCCCCGTGTCGCATGCGAACGTGCCGTACCCAGGGGACAGCCCATGGTCTGTGCGACCTGGCCCTCGGAGAAATCGAGGTAGTAGCGCAGCACCACCGCCGTCCGCTGCTTGGCCGACAACTGCGCGAGCGCGGTTTCCAACCGCGTGCGTTCGTCCACCGCAGCGGCCGAATCGCCGGCCTGGGCCACCTCGGGCACGTACTCGACGGGACGTTCGCCCCGCCACCGCCTGCGCGCCGAACGAGCGGCGGCCCGCACCAACACCCGGCGAACGTACGCCTCCGGGGCCTGCTCGCCGACCCTGGGCCAGGCGAACCAGAGCTTGACCAAGGCGTCCTGCAACAAGTCCTCGGCTCTGTGTCGATCACCACCGGTGAGCAGACTCGCGAGATGGCACAGTGCCGACCAGCGGGCCGCAACGAACCGGTCGAACCCTTCCGTTCGAGACTGCTCCATCGACACCGTTCCTCTTGTCTCCCCGAACCCCACACCGTCGGAAAGGCCTTGACCCCCATCGCACTATGCGCCGGACCGCTGTGATCCAGGTCACTGCTGAGCCTGGGGGTGGTTGGTTGGTGTCCGGTTGGTGGTGTGGGCTGGGGTGTTGCAGGTGGGATGAGAATGTTTTGTGGCCGTCCGGGTGAGGGCCGTGCGGGGTTTGGCCTGGGGGTGTCGTAGTTGTGGTGAGAATGCGTGGGTGTGTTGCACATAGCCTGTGCGTCTAAAGGCCCGGATCGTGTTTGTGCTGGTCACAGGGTTTCGCGTGGTCGCGGATAGGTGGATGTGTCTATCGCCCGGGTGCGCGGGGCCCGGTGGTGGTGGGTGGTGTCGGGTTTCGGCGGTGTGGTCGAGGCGGACCGTGTCGAGGCTGGTTGTGGTGATGCGTTCGGTGTCGTCGTCGATGGCGGTGATGGCGGCTTGGCGGATGAGGCGGGAGGGGGCTGCCGATGCGGCCGGCGGTGCGTTGGTGGAGATAGGGCGCGAGGCGGGCGAGTGTCCCGGTGCGGTGCGGTGCGGTGTGCGCTTCGGGTCGAGGGCGGTTTCCACGCCGGCGATCAACTCTTTGAACGGTTCACGTGTGCCGAGCCGCGCGGGGAACGCCCCGCACTCGACCAGACAGGCCCGTCCGGCGAGCTGCGCCCCGCGCACACCCGCGAACAACGGCGTGGCGGTCACGTCGATGCCCGCGTACACGAACGTCGCCCGGATGCGTTCGGTGAGGTCTTTCAACAGATCCGCGGTCTCCGCACCGGTGGTGGTGCGGGGGTTGAGGCGGCGGGTTCTCGTCGATGAGGACCAGGCGGACGCCGGCCCGGTTGTAGGTGTGGCACACGGCTTCGGCGATCTGGGCCTGTGTCATCCGGGCCGTGACGGGGACGCCGAGGTAGCGGGCGAACTCGGCGGCGAGGGCCTTGGCGGTCGCGGCCGGTGGCACGAGGACGTACGCGACGGGCACGCGTGGGTGGGCCTGCCCGGGCGGCGCCGGGGTGCGGCGGGTGTGGGCGAGGTGGCAGGCACGCCCGACGCGGGTGCAGCGCGGTGGTCTTGCCCGCGGCGGCGGGCCGGTGACGATCAACGCCGTTCGGGCGGTGGTCTGTTGGTGGCGGCCCAGGATCATCAGCGTGCGTATGTTCGTGGCGAGTGTGTCGATGGGCGGGGTGCGGACGGTTACGAACGCGGAATGGTAGGCCAGGCGTTCCTCCCGTCCTCGACGGCGTCACCCACCGTCTCGGGTGGGCGACCGGGGTCCGCGCCGACCAGGTCGACCACGGCAGCCGGGCGATCCGCGAACTCGTC
>NZ_JBSHGZ010000042.1:0-100222 GCF_053618075.1 Embleya sp. NPDC055664 | reverse complement strand
GCCCCGGATTCGTGTTTTCGAATCCGGGGCCGGCACCCGCCTCCCCGTTGCGGACGTCGAGCCGTCCGCGCGCCGTCCGGGCTACCGGACGTTCGCGATGGAATCGTCCTTGTCGATGCCGCGACGCTTGGCGCCGAGCAGCGGGACCAGGTTGAGCAGGAGTCCGACCACAGCCACGGCGGTGACCAGGTTGGCGCCGGGGCGGTAGGAGCCGAAGTCGGCGTCGCCGGCCTTGGCGCCGGTGGTCAGCGCGGTGACCACGGCGAGCACGAGGGCCGCGCCGACCTGGCCGGAGGTCTGCACCAGGCCGGAGGCGAGACCCTGTTCGGAGTCCTCGATGCCCTCGGTGGCCTGGGCCATGATCGCGCTGAACCCGAAGGCGAAGCCGCCGCCCAGGAGCAGCATGGTGGGCAGCACCGCGAACGCGTAGTTCGGCGTGGTGCCGGCGGTGGCGAGGAACCACACGTAGCCGAGGCTCATCGAGGCCATCGAGGCGATCAGCAGCGGCGCGGTGCCGTAGCGGTTGATCAGCTTGCCGGTGAACGGCGACCCGAAGGCCACGACCAGGCCGGCGGGCAGCAGCGCGAGCGCCATCCGCAGCGCGGACCAGCCCAGTCCGTCCTGGAGGTAGAGGGTCATCATGAACTGGAAGCTCATGTAGGAGCCCATCAGCGCGACCATGCTCAGGTTGGCCCGGACCACGGTGCCGACACGCAGGATGCCGAACCGCACGAGCGGGTGCGCGATGCGCTTCTCGACCAGGACGAACGCGGTGAGCAGGGCGGCGGCCAGGACTATCGAACCGAGGGTCAGCGGTGCGCCCCAGCCGCGTTCGGGAGCGGAGACGACGGTGTAGACGGCCAGCAACATGCCGCCGCTGAGGGTGATCGCGCCGACCACGTCGTGGCCGCCGGAGTCGGCGGGACGGTCGCGCGGGATCAGGAACCAGCCGCCGATCAGCGCCAGGATGGCGAGCGGCACGGGGATCAGGAAGGTCCAGCGCCAGCCGAACTCGGTGAGCAGGCCGCCGAGGATCAGGCCGGAGGAGTAGCCGCTGGCGCCGAAGACGGAGAAGACGGACAGCGCCCGGTTGCGGGCGGGGCCCTCGGGGAACGTCGTGGTGAGGATGGACAGGGCGGTGGGCGCGGTGAACGCGGCGGCCAGGCCCTTGATGAAGCGGGTGGCGATCAGCAGGCCGCCGCTGTCGACCATGCCGCCGAGCAGCGAGGCGCCGGCGAACACGGCGAGCGCGATCAGGAAGACCCGGCGGCGGCCGAGCAGGTCGGCGGTGCGACCGCCGAGCATGAGCAGCCCGCCGTAGCCGAGGATGTAGCCGTTGACGATCCATTGCAGGGATGTCGCCGACAGACCGAGTTCGTGGCCGATCGACGGCAGCGCGACGCCGACCATCGAGACATCGAGGCCATCCAGGAAGAGCACGAGGCACAGCACGGCCAGGACGCCCCAGAGTCTGGGGGTCCAGTGCGAACCGGACGGTGTTTCGGCCGACGAGGAGGACGAGGGGACGGAGTGCTCGCGGGAGGACGGTCCCGCGTAGGTCTCGACTGTTGAAGCCATGGGCAAGAACGTACATGCGCACGCATTGAATGTCTACGCATTAAATGTGGGTGCAATAAATTTGCTTGCATGTTACGACGGGCGGCGCTACCGTGACGCAATGAAGACGAAGGACCCGCTGATCGAGAGCTGGCGCGAGCTGTTGTCGCAGTACAGCCGGGTGGCGCACGAACTCGATCGCGCCCTTCAGGCCCGGCATGGCCTCACGATGAGTGACTACGAGGTCCTCGATCGCCTGGTCGACGCCGAGGGCTGCAAGTCCCGCATCCACGACCTCGTCGTCGATCTGCATTTGAGCCAGAGTGCCTCCTCACGCGCCGTGGCCCGCCTCGAGAAGTGCGGCCTGGTCCAGCGCGCGATGTGCGAGAGCGACCGCCGGGGCGTTTTCGTCATCGCCACCGACAAGGGCCGCGCCCTCCACGAGCAGGCCCGGGTGACCCAACTCGCCGTGCTCGGCGAACACCTGGTCTGAGACACCGGGTCCGCACACCGGGTCTGCACGCCTGGTCTGCACGCCTGGTCGGAGGGCGCCGGGCATGCTTGCCTTCACGCCGGCGTCAATGTCTACGGTCGTCATCGCCGGCCGCCGTGGGGCCGATCCCGGAATCGGATCGGCCGCGCGACGGCGTCCGGCACCGTGCCGAACCGACACCGCGACGATTCGAGGCCCGAGCGTGCCCTCCCTCCTGCATCTCGACGCGAGCATGCGTCGGACCGGATCCGTATCCCGGCTCCTGTCCGCCCACTTCGCCGCCCGTTGGCGCGAACGCCACCCGAGCGGCGCGTACACCTACCGGGACCTGGCCGCCCAGCCGATCCCGCACCTGACCCACGCGGTGCGCGAAGCGCTCGTCGACCCGGGCGCCGAACACGGCGCGCCGGCGGACGAATGGGCGCTGACCACCGCGCTCAACGCCGAGTTGCGCGCGGCGAGCACGGTCGTGATGGGTGTGCCGATGTACAACTACTCGATCCCGTCCACGATCAAGACCTGGTTGGACCGGGTCGTCTCCCCGGCCACCATGGCGGTGCCCGGCGGCGAACCCGGCCCCCTGGCGGGCACGTCCGTGATCGTGATCAGCCCTCGTGGCGGTTCGTACGCCCCGGGCACGCCGCGTGCGGGTTGGGACCACCAGGAGCCCTACCTGCGCGCCGTCCTGGGGGCCATCGGCCGCACCGACGACCTGACCACCTTCGTACCCGCCGAGTTGACGCTCGCCGCGGTCGTGCCGCAGATGGCCGCCCTGAAGCCGCTCGCCGAGCAGTCCCTCGAACGGGCCTACCGGACCCTGGAAACACTCGCCGGCCGGGATCCGGCGACGGCGGGGTAGCCCGTCGCTCAGTGGGCGGCCTGGTGGAAGTGGCTGGGTCGGCCGTCGTGGTGGACCAGGGTACCCAGGCGTGCGGCCTCGGCGCGGTGCAGTAGACGCGCGCGACCGTCCGCGCGGCGCAGCACGGTGGCATGCCACGGGGTGGCCCAAACATCGGGGGCATCCAAGAGGCGGATCCCGAACTTGTCGGCGCCGCGCCGTTGCGGGTGGATGGACAGGCGCACCGCGCGCGGGTGGTGTTCGGCGATCAGGTCGCTCCAGGCCCGGCTGCGCTGGATGACGCCGTAGGCCCGGTCGCGGCAGTCGCGTTGCAGCGCGGATCGGGTGCCGGGGAAGTCGGCGGTGTCCTCGAACAGGAACCGGGTAATGCCCCGGTACAGCCGCAACGTGTCCTCGTCGGACCGGACTTGGGCGCGTAGTTCGGCCAGGGTCGGGGCGTGGCGCGCGTGCAGCCAGGCACGTTTGTCCGCGTGTGTGCAGGGGCCGGCCGGGCCGGTCGGGTCGTCGCCGAGCACGTCGCGCAGGTCGAACACGCTCAGCCGGTCCAAGGCGTTGTCGGCGATGACGGCGCGCAGTTCGTCGGTGTAGGCGTCGACGTGCGCGTCCGGGACGCGGACGAGGTCGGCGAAGACGTGGCCGTCGGAGCAGATCAACATCCGGGCGCCGGGCGGGTGTACGGCCGCCACCGACGCGCACAGCCCGTCCAGGAAGGCCAGGCTCAGCCGTTCGCCCTCGTCGGGCAGATGTCCCAGGACCTTGGCGGGGTTGGGCGATTTGCAGGGGAATCCCGGCAGCGCGAACACGACGGGTTCGCCCCGGGCGACGAAGTCGGCCACTCGGTCAAGTTGTTCGGGGAAGTCGGCGACCGATTCGCGGCCCGGTTCGAGGTCGCGTTCGGCCGCACGGCGGTGTGGCAGGAGCAGTTCCAGGATCGCGGCACTGATCGCGGCGGTCTGCGCGGGACCCGGGCGGTCTCGGCGCTCGATGGCGTGCATGGCGTGGTCACGCCCGCTCGGTGTAGGTAACCGGCAGCGTGTCGACGCCGCGCGCGAGCACGGCGGGGATCCACTCGACGTCGTCGACCGGGACGGCCGGGGCCAAGCCCGGCAGGCGGGCGAGGAGCGTGCCGAGCGCGACTTGGAGTTCGACCCGGGCCAGCGCGGCGGCCGGGCAGAAGTGGATGCCGTGGCCGAAGGCGAGGTGCGGGTTGGGGCTGCGGTCGAAGTCGAGGATGTCCGGGTCGGGGAAACGTTTCGGGTCCCGGTTGGCCGCGCACAGCGAGACGATCACCGAGTCCCCTGCAGGGACGGCGGTGCCGTGCAGGTCGTCGTCCGCGGCGAGGAAGCGCCAGGTGGTGAGTTCGAAGGCGCTGTCGTAGCGCAGCAGTTCCTCCACGGCGGTGGGCAGGAGCGTGGGGTCCTCGTGGAGTCGGTCCAGGTGTCCGGGGTGTCGCAGGAGGGTGATCAGGGCGGTGCTGATCTGGTTGGTCACGGGTTCTTGGCCGGCGACCAGGAGTTGGAAGATCATCGAGTCCAGCTCGGCCCGGATCAGCCGGCCGGCGGCGTGCGCGGCAACCAGTCGGCCGAGCAGGCCGTCGTCGTCCGGGTCGGCCCGGCGATCGGCGACCAGGTCGGCGATGTAGCCCTGGAGTTCGCGTAGCAGCGCCTCGTATCCGGCCCGGCGCGGGTCCCCGGGACCGACGGGCTGCACCACCTTGCACCACTCGCGCCGGAACCGGGCCGCGAACTCCGCGGGCAGGCCGATGACTTCGGCGAGGACCCGGAGCGGGAAGCGGGCCGCGAAGCAGGCCACGACGTCCGCTCCCCCGCCGGCCGGCATGGCGTCGACGAGGTCGTCGGCGATCTTCTGGATCCGAGGTCGCAGCGCGTCGACCCGACGCGGTGCGAAGGCGTCGGTGACCAGGCGGCGCATGGTGGTGTGCCTGGGCGGGTCCTGGTGGAGCAAATGCACCTGGAGTTCGGTGTGTTGCGGCTCGGGCATGATCGAGGCGAGGGCCCGCCAACGGTCGTTGCCCAGGTCGTGGTTCTTGCCCAGTCGGGGATCGTTGAGGGTGGCGTGCGCCGCGTCGTATCCGGTGACCAGCCAGGCGCCCACCCCGCTGGGGAAGCGCACCCGATGGATCGGGCCGGCGTCGCGGAGCTTGGCGTAGAGGGGGTAGGGGTCGCGTTTGTACTCGCGCCCGTACAGCTCGACGGCGTGCGGGTCGTTCGTGGTGCAGTCGGGGCGGTTCGTACCGGGTTCGATCCGGGTCACGGGGTGTATCTCCCTGGCGGTGCGGTGCAGGTGCGGGGGCGGTGGTTGGGCAGGCGGCGTGGGTCGGGCGCCGGTCGGGGCTCAGATGGTGATCTCCGGTCGGTACAGGTCCAGCCACAGGCCGAGGTCGACCAACCGTTCCAGGCGCAACCGGTGCCCCCACCGCAGTTCGTGCGCGGGCGTGTCGAGGCAGGACCTGATCACCGTCTCGTCGACGAGCGCGCGGACCCGTCCGCCGTGCCCGTCGAGGGCGTCCCGGGCCAGGTCCTGCAATCCCCGGTTGTAGTCGGGGTGATGGGTGGCCGGGTAGTGGTTCTTGGGCCGCTCCCGGATCGAGCGCGGGGCGAGCGTGTCGCCGGCCGCGCCCCGCAGCAGGCTCTTCTCCCGACCGTCGAAGGAGTGCAGCGACCACGGCACGTCGTAGGCGTACTCGACCAGCCGGTGGTCGCAGTAGGGCACCCGCACCTCCAGCCCCTGGGCCATGCTCAACCGGTCCTTGCGGTGCAGGAGTTGGCGCAGCCAGCGGGTCAGCGACAGGTGCCGCAGTTCGCGCAGCCGGTGCTCCTCGGCGCTCTCGTGTGCGGCGTGTGGCACGGCGGCGAGCGCAGTGTGGTAGGTGTCCGCCCGGTATTCACCGATGCGCAGCGTGCGGGCGACGTCGGGATGCAGCGGCATCGCGGCCTCGTCGCCGGTGACCAGGAGCCAGGGGAAGGTGTCGGCGGCGCGCGCGGCGGGACTGTGGAACCACGGGTAGCCGCCGAAGACTTCGTCGGCCGCCTCCCCCGACAACGCGACGGTGGCGTGCCGGCGGATCTCGCCGAACAGCAGGTACAGCGAGGTGTCCATGTCGCCGACGCCGATCGGCGAGTCGCGGCAGGCGACGACCGCGCGTCGGTGCTCCGGGTCGAGCAGCGAGCGCGGGTCCAGGACCACGGTGTCGTGGTCGGTGCCGATGAACCGGCCCGCCTCGGCGGCGTACGGGGTGTCGTGGCCGGTGCGCAGTATGTCGGCGGTGAACGTGTCGGCCTGGTCGGTGTAGTCGACCGCGTAGGAGCGGAGCCGGGCGTCGGGGCCCTCGCGGTGCCGCAGTTCGTCGGCGAGCAGCGCGGTGACCACGGTGGAGTCCAGGCCGCCGGACAGCAGGCTGCACACCGGTACGTCCGCCTCCAGTTGGCCGCGGGCGGCGTGTTCGACCAGGGCGCGCACCCGTTCCACGGTGGTGTCGCGGTCGTCGTGGTGTGCGCCCACCGTCAGTTGCCAGTACCGGTGTTCGCGGAACCCGGCCCGGTCGAGGGTGAGGATCGAGCCGGGTTCGAGTTCGCGGATCCCGGTCCAGACGGTGGGACCGGTGTCGAAGAGCAGCCCGTAGGCCGCACGCAGTCCGTCCGCGTCCACGCGCGGTTCGATCTCGGGATGGGCGAACAGGGCCTTGGGTTCGGAGCCGAAGGCGATGCCGTCGCGTACCCGCGCCCAGTACAGCGGCTTGACGCCGAGACGGTCGCGGATCAGGACCAGGCGGTCGTACCGCAGGTCCCAGATCGCGAACGCGTACATCCCCTCCAGGTGTTCCGCGCACTCCTCGCCCCATTCGAGGTAGGCGCGAAGCACCGTCTCGGTGTCGCTGCGGGTGCGGAACTCGTGCCCGGCGCGGCGGAGTTGGGCGCGCAGCTCGTGGTGGTTGTACACCTCGCCGCTGTACCCGAGGACCACCCGGGGGTCCTCGGGCCGATCCGCCATCGGTTGCGCGCCGCCCGCGAGGTCGAGTACGGCCAGGCGTCGATGGCCGAACGCCGCGTGTGCGTCCGCCCATACGCCCCCCGCGTCCGGGCCGCGCCGGGTCAGGGTCGAGGTCATCGCCTCGACGACCGGGCGGAGCGGGCGCCCGTCGGGGCGGAGGCACACCCAGCCGGCGATTCCACACATGCGTGATCCGTCCTTCGGTCGAGGCGTCGGCTGCGGAGGGATCGGGGCGGGGGCGATGGCACCGCTCGGGCGCCCCCGCCCTCGTCGTTCCACCCGAGCAGTCGTCCGCCCGACCGACAAAGTTCCCGGGCCGCGCGGGCGGTTCGCGCGGGCGGGTTCACGCGGCTCGGTCCACGCGGCCTGGTTCATGCGGTCGGGGCGGGGCGCACGGTGGGGCGTCGGGCGAGCAGCGTGATGGCGAGCGCCGCCACGATCAGGGCTCCCGCCACCGCGAAGGTGATCCGGGTGCCGGCCGCCACCGCGTCGGGGCGTGCCGTGGTCACGTCGTGTGCGCCCGACGCGAGCGCGAAGACCGCGCCCATCACCGATGTGCCGGTGATCAGGCCGAGGTTGCGCGACAGGTTGAGCATGCCGGAGACCACACCGCGTCGATCGGGTCGGACGTCGGCCATCACAGCGGTGTTGTTCGCGGTCTGGAACACCGCATAGCCGGCGGTCGTCACCACGATCGGCGCCAGGTAGCCGGCCGGCCCGAGGTGTCCCGAGGTCAGCGCCAGGGCGAACGCGCCGACGGATATCGCGATCAGCCCGACGACGGTCATCCGCCGTGCGCCGAAGCGGTCCGCGATCCGGCCGGCCGGAATCCCGGTGAGCGCGGCGACGACCGGGCCGACCGACATGACGAGTCCGACGAGCGCGTCGCCGAGGCCCAGCGCCCGCGCGAGGTGGAACGGCCCCACCACGAGCGTGGCCATCATCACCGTCGACACCAGCGCACTCGTGGCCAGACTCGCGCTCAGCGCCGGCTCGCGGAACATCGCCAACCGGATCAGCGGCGACGTGACCCGCGCCTCGGTCCGTACGAACAGCACGACGCCGAGCCCGGCCGCCACGAGCAGCGCCGCGTTCAGCGCGCCGAACCCGCCGCGCCCGACAGTCATCGCGAGGGCGTACGCGCCGAGCGTTCCGGCCAGCAGCAGCGTGCCCACATGGTCGAAGCGGGGTCGGTCGGCCCCGGGCTCGCGGCGGTCACTCGGCAGGTGTCGGTGCGCAAGCAGCAGGGCCAGGATCCCCAACGGCACGTTGACCAGAAAGATCGCCCGCCACCCCGGCCCGGCGATCAGCGCGCCGCCGAGCGACGGACCGAGCGCGGTCCCGATCGCGGACATCGTGCCGAGCAGGCCCATCGCGCTCCCGGTCCGCTCCCTGGGCACCGTTTCGCCGACGAACGCCATGGTGAGCGCCATCATCACGGCCGCCCCCAGGCCCTGCGCGGCACGGGCCGCGATCAGCGTCTCCAGGGTCGGTGCCAGGCCGCACGACACCGAGCCCCCGGTGAACACACCGATCCCGACCAGGAGCAGTCGGCGGCGCCCGATCAGGTCGCCGAGCCGGCCGGCGCCGACGATCACGGTGGTGATGGCGAGGAGATAGGCCAGCACGATCCACTGAACGCGGGCGAAGGAGGCGGAGAACGTATCGGCCAGTGTCGGCAGCGCCACATTGGCGACGCTCGTGCCCAGCGAGGACAACAACATGGACAGGCACAGCCCGGCGAGCGCCCACCGCACCGAGCCCGAGGCCGGCCGCACATCGTGTGTCACCGGCGCATCCCGCGAAATCTCTGAGGTCATGGCGAGGAGGCTGCACCGGCTCCCCCGCCCCGGCAACTCGTGTTGCCAAGATGGGGACGGCGCGGTGGAATGCCCGCATGACGGACGACGCACTCCCCTACCGGACGGTCCTCGACGAGGTCGCGCCCCGCCTTCGGCGGCTGCGGGCCGAGCGTGGTCTCACGCTCGCCGCGCTGTCCGAGACGACCGGCATCTCCAAGAGCACGCTGTCCCGACTGGAGTCCGGGCAACGCCGACCCACGCTGGAGTTGCTGCTGCCGCTGGCGGGCGTGTACCGGGTGCCGCTGGACGATCTGGTCGGCGCCCCGGAGGTGGGGGATCCCCGGATCCGGCTGAACCCGCACCCGCTGCCCAGCGGCGGTACGTTCATCCCCCTCACCCGGACCCCCGGCCCGCTCCAGGCGTTCAAGATGATCATCCCGTTCCGGGGCACCGAGCCCACCTTCCGTACCCACGAGGGCTACGAGTGGCTGTATGTATTGGAGGGCCGGCTGCGGCTGATCCTCGGCGAGCACGATCTGGTCCTCGGCCCGGGCGAGGCCGCCGAGTTCGACACCCGGGTCCCGCACTGGTTCAGCAGCGCGGACGAACGGCCGGTCGAGGTGCTCAGCCTCTTCGGTCGCCAGGGCGAACGTATGCACGTACGCGCCAAACCCCGCGCCGCCACCGACTCCGAGTAACGACGGTCGCCGGTCGACCCCGCGCCGGCACACGCGCGGGCCCGAACCACCCCCACCGGCGGGTCCGGGATACTTTCCCGTTCGCAAGGCCCGCGCCCACCCGGGGGTTTCCCGGTCGGCATGGCAAATCCGGGCAACGGCCGGCCCGAACCCTCGCCGAGCACAAGCGCGTCGCGGTAGATTCCGCGCAGTCACGCGGCCGTGGCCGCACAGTGCTCCCGGTGAGAGCAGGTGCATGCCGATTTCTCCCTCACTCCCCCACGCCGGTGCCGCGAAGTCGGCCGACCTTGATCGGGCGTTGCGCTCGGGCCCGTTCGAACTCGCGCTGCGGATCGCGATCCGCGAGAGCGGACTGAGCCTGGAGAGCATCCAGCGCCGACTCGCCCACCGGGGCGTCCAGGTGAGCGTGTCCAGCCTCAGCTACTGGCAGCGCGGGCGCAGTCGCCCCGAACGGGCCGATTCCCTGGCTGCCGTACGGGCGTTGGAGAACCTGCTGCACCTGCGCACCGATGCGCTGATCGTGCTGCTCGGCCCGCGCCGGCCCCGAGGCCGCTGGGTCGACCACATCCCCGGATCGCTCGACGACACCGGCACGTTCGGGGATCCCGCGGTCGAGGGGGTACTGACCGACTTCGATCCGCGGACCAACGCCCGCCTGGAGTGCCTGCACAGTCGCATCGACGTGCACATCGGCCGGGCCCGCGAGGAGCAACGCATCGATGTCGTCCAGGTGTTGCGCGCGGTCGCCACCCGGGCGGACCGACTGATCCTGCTCACCGAGGCGAAGCCGGAGATGTCCCTCGGCGCCGACCTGGGCCTGTCCCGGCTGGTCGGCTGCCGGCTCGGCCGCCGTCGGGTCGATCGTGAACACGGCTTCGCCGCAGTCGAGTTGCTTCTCGACGTGCCGTTGCAGCAGGACGAGACGACCGTCGTGGAGTACAGCTACGCCTACGCGTCGTCCGTGGTCTCCACCGGCTACGCGCGGATGGTGCGCTTCCCCGGCCGGACCATGGTGTTGTGCGCGCGATTCGACCGCCGCATGATGCCGGTGCGGTGTACGGCCGGGTGGCGGCCCCGGCACGACGCGCCCGCGCAGGATCACCGCGAGATCCGGATCGCGGCGACTGGCCACGCCTGCACGGTCTTTCCCGAGGTGATCCCCGGCATCTACGGCCTGCAATGGGAGTGGGACGACGGGCCGGCGGACGACGTGGTACAAGATTGAGGTCGTGCGGCGGGCACGCCGAAGGGGTGCGGCGGCTCGATCGTCCGCCACACCCCCGCGTCGGTACCCGGACGGCTACTTCCCGGCGACGGCCAGCCGGGTGGCCTCCCAGTCCGGGCCGACGTCGACGGCCGGGGTCCGGCTCAGGCCGGTGTTGCGCGCGGCCTCCTCGACCGCGTCGGGATCGCCCGCGCCGTCCCGGCCGGGCCTGGGCGTGAGCAGCCAGACGGCGCCGTCCTCGGGGAGCAGGCCGACGACGTCGAGCAGTGTGTCGGCGAGGTCGCCGTCCTCGGCGCGGAACCAGAGCAGCACGGCGTCGGCGATGTCGTCGTAGTCCTCGTCGACGAGGTCGTGGCCGGTCAGCCACTCGATGCCCTCGCGAAGGTCGTGGTCGACGTCGTCGTCGTAGCCCAATTCCTGGACGATCTGGCCGGGTTCGAGGTCCAGCCGGACGGCGGGGTTGGTCTGCTCGTACTCGGTTGTGCTCATCGCTGCCTCCCGAATCACGACGCGCCTGTCACGTCACACAGTAGCCAAGCAGATACATACGGTGCTCGCGGTGATCCACGCGGGAGGTCGTCGCCGGGCGCCGGTGCCGGCGCGCCTTCCGGTCATCCCACCAGGGCCGGGGCGAGCGCGCTCGCGGCGAGCATCCGGGGCGCGCCGGTGCCGTCGGCCGGGACGGTCCACAGGTCGGCGCCGTAGTCGCCGGGCAGGGCGTACAGCAGGGTGGCAGCGTCGATCCACAACGCCTGGTCGTCGACGTTGCGTCGTTCGGCGGTGGCGCTCTCGGTCATCGTGCGCAGGTCGAGCACGTACAACCGCCAGGGTGCGTCGTCGGGCGCCTCGGGGGCGCGCTTCTTGTAGGCGATCCGGGTGCCGTCGGGCGACAGGGAGGGGCATTCGACGTTCTGGTGCAGCGTGGTGAGGGTGTGCGCGGCGACGTCGCCGGCGGCCAGCCAGGTGTGTCCGTCGGTGGCCACCGTCGCGTAGAACCGGTTGTCGTCGGCGAAGGTGACGCCCCAGATGTTGAGGTCGGGTGCCCGGTAGGGACGACCGTTCCTGGTCACCGCGAAGCTTTCCAGGTTCTCCTGGACGGTCCACGTGTGCGTGTCCACGATCGTGGTCCAGGTGGAGAACTCGGCACCCGCGTAACTGTCTCCACTGACGAACACCGTCCAGGCGACCATCCGGCCGGAGGGCGAGACGCGGGCCCGGGTCGGGATTCCGGCGGCCGGGAAGCTGCGCCTCTCGTGCAGGTCGGCGTCCAGGATCACCGCCCGGTAGGTGTCCACGAGCGGCCCGTGCTCGGCCCGCAGGCAGATCCCGGTGCCCGAAGCGGCGTGGAAACGCAGGCACTTGAGGCCGGACACGGTGCGCGGCCCGTCCGGTCGATCGGCGGGTACGCCCGCGATCTCGTCCCGGTGCGGCCCCCAGGCCATGCTGCGGAAGAGCAACCGCGGGCCGCCCGCCGCCGGGCCCAGCGCGAGCGGACCCGGGTGCACCGCGGGCCCGCCCGGCTGTTCCCGATCGCGCCGACCCGCACGTTCGGCGGCGTCCAGGACCGCCCACGTGCCGGCCGCGGCCAACACCACGAAGGCGACGAGCAGTACGGCCAGGCGGCGGGCGGCGGTCGTTCGGTCGACGGTCATCCGGGCTCCTCGTCGGTCGGGCGGGTAGGGGACGCGGCGACGGGCGGGCAAGTCCCCTGCGCGGCCGGCGGTTCGGCCCCCCGCAGCACGTGGCACGCCACGACCAGGGCCCCCACCAGCGCCGCCGCCATCAGGGACAACGCGGCCCGATCACCCCAGCGGGTCCACAGCGCGCCCAGGGTCAGGGAGCACACGAAGCGCCCGATCGCCTGCCCGGTGCCGACCAGGGCCAGGCTCGCGCCGCAGCTCCCCGGCGGCGCCGCACTCGCGGCGGCGGCCGGCAACACCCCGTCGGTGGCCGCGTAGTACAGCCCGTGCAGCGCGAGCACCACGACCGGCGCCGCACCGGCGAACCATCCGCCGTCCGCCCCGGAACGCAGCAGCAACACGTACGCCCCGAGCAGCGCCAGGTGTCCGAGCAGGAACATCCGCCACCGGCCGATACGATCGGCGACCGCGCCCAACGGGGCGGCCAGGAGCAGGAACACGGCGGCGGTGCCGATCGGCAACAGCGGGAACCACTCGGCGGACAGTCGATACCGGTGTTGCAGCAGCAGATACACGAACGAGTCGCCGACGGTGACCAGTCCGAGCAGCGCGGCGCACACGGTGAGCCGACGCAGCCGCGGTCGGGCCGACAGCGCCCGCACCCCGCCCGGGCCGGACGTCGCCTGCGGGGGCCCTGTTCCGACCTCGCTTGCACCCACGTCCGCGGAAGCCGGCCGCGGATCGCGCGGCACGAACAACACGAGCACCAGTACGCCGAACGCCGCCACGCACGAACTCACCACGAACACCGCGTGATACCCGTCGACGGCGACGCGCAGGATCAGGTACGCCAGCACCGGACCGGCGAGCGCGCCGACGGTGTCCATCGCCCGATGCACCCCGAACGCGCGTCCCCGCCGCTCGGGCGACGTGGCCGCCGAGATCAGCGCGTCGCGCGGCGCGGTGCGCAGCCCCTTGCCGGTGCGGTCCACCGCCAGTACCGCGCCGAGCAGGGTCAGGGTGTGTACGCACGCGAGCACCGGTTTGCACAGCGCCGACAGGGCGTAGCCGATCACCGCCACCACCTTGTACCGGCCGCCGCCGCGGTCGCCGAGAAACCCCCCGAGCAGCCGCATCAGCGCCGCCGAGCCGTTGTAGACCGCGTCCAGGACGCCGAAGCCGAGCGGCGACAGGCCCACCGTGGTGACGAGGTAGAGCGGCAGCACCGCGGTGACCATCTCCGAGGAGACGTCGGTGAGGAGACTGACGATCCCCAGGACGAGCACGGTGCCGGCGACGCCCCGGAGCCGCCCCGGTCGGCGGACCGGGGCGGCGTCGGACGCCGGGGAGCGACGGCTGTCCGCGAGGTACACGATCAGTTCCAGATGCCGCTGATGTACTGCGCGGAGGCGGACTTGCCCGCGTGCGCGCCCGTACCGGCCAGGTCCTCGATCGTGTGCAGGACGTCGTAGTGGTTGTAGGAGGTGGAGGTGGAGCTGCCGGCCTTGACCGGTTGGCCGTAGAGCACGGTCGGGATGTGGTTGCCGCTGTGCTTGTCGTCCTCGTCGTAGGTGACCACCAGCACGCTGTTGTGCGTCCTGGCCCAATCGGCATAGCCGCCCAGGTTCTTCTTCAGCCAGTTGTCGCCGGTGGACACCCCGCAGTCGTGCATGTCGCTGCACAGGTTCGGGATCACGAAGGAGACGTTCGGCAGTTTGGCGTAGTCGCCCGGGAACTGGCCGAAGGTGTGCGCACTGGAGGTGGGCACGTTGTCGAAGCCGAACCAGGGCACGTGCTTGCGGGCGTACTTGCCGCTGCTGCACGTGGTCGAGCCCTCGCTGGGCAACGATTCGCTGTAGCTGCCCCAGGTCTTGCCGGCGGCGATCACCTCGGAGGCCAGGTTGGCCGCGTGCGAGAAGCCGACCTGGTAGCAGGAGTCGCCGGTGATTCCCTGGGTGCTGCCGGAGAAGACGGCGAAGTAGTTCGGCTGGCTGGGGTGGGTGATCCCGTACGACGCCTTGAGCAGGGCGCCGCCGTTGGCCAGCGAGTTGATGAACGGGGCGCTGCCGCTGCCGATGATCTGCCCGTAGGCGTGGTTCTCCATCATCACCACGACGATGTGGTCCGGTGCCGGGGTGGTCGCGGCCGAGGCGGGGCCGGCCCCGGACAGGGTGGCCAGCGCGAGGCCGCCGGCGGCGGTGGCGGCGAGCGGGAGGGACACGCGGGAGCGGAACCGGGAGCGGGGGCGGGGCGTCCGGTCGCGGGAGCCGGACCGGTCTCGGGCGCGGGTACGGGAACGAGCCTCGGCGAATGCGAAAGGCATGCCTGTCTCCGATGAGTGAGTGGGGGAACCCGCCCGGCTCGCGACACGGGGTCGGTCGGCCGGGGCGTGGTGCCGACGAAGGTCCCGCACCGACGGAGCACACGTCAACGCGTCGCCGGGCGTCGGCCGGCTTTCTGTCGACGGCCCGGCAAATCTGTGGACGGCGCGGGAGCGGGGGCCGGGGGCTCGGGGTCGCCGGGTGCTCGTCGGGAGCGGGTCGGGGGCTCGTCGAGCGCTCCCCGTGCGTCCCCCGATCGCTCGTCGGGCGGGGCCAATTCCCTGGATTCGCCAGTGGACGCACGCCCCTGGCCGATTGCCGGTCCGTCCACTGGCGAATCCACGGAATTGGCCGCCGGGTTCGGCCGGTCGGGACGTATCGGCGCAGGTCGGAGCGGGTGTCGCGGGTGTTCGCCGTTGCCGGTCGAGGGCCGTCGTCGCCAGTGGACGGCGGGGCCTCGAAGGGCCGTTGACCGACCCCGCCGAAACGCGCCAACCTCTGGATCGCCACGGCGGCCCGCTCGTCCATCCGGGTCCCCGGGCACCGCCCCCGTCGGTCCGGCTCGCCTCGACGGGACCTTCGGGGGCGTCCACCCTCCCCCATCACTCCTCGGGAGTCATCGTGATCCCACGTGCCCGAACGCCCTTTCGGTCCTACGGCGGCTGCGTCGCGCTGCTGCTGTGTGCGCCGTTGATCGGCGCGGCACCCGCCGCGGCCGCCGCGTCGTCGGCTGCCGACACCCCGGCCGGGGCTCGCTCGGCCGCCGGTGGCACCTCCGGCAACTGGTCCGGCTACGCCGCCTCCGGATCCACCTACCACTCGGTCTCCGCCTCATGGATCCAGCCGTCGATCACCTGTGCCCATACCGGGGCGGTGTCGATCTGGGTCGGCCTGGACGGCAGGGGCAGCAAAACCGTCGAGCAGACCGGCACCCAGGCCGAGTGCAACCGGGTCGGCGGCACGCCGCGCTACTTCGCCTGGTGGGAGAACTACCCGGACCCGGAGTCGGTGTTCCGCGATCCGGTCCGACCGGGCGACACCATGACCGCCTCGGTGGTGTACAACCCGGGTTCGGACAACTACACCACCAAGCTGACCAATTCGACGCTCGGCTGGACCGAGACCAAGACGCTCGCGCGCTACCGGGGCGCCACCAACGGCAGCGCGGAGGTGATCGCGGAGGCGCCGAGCCGCAACGGCGCGCGCACCCCACTGGCCGACTTCGGCAGCGTTACCTTCACCAACGCCACGATCGACGGCCGTACGCTCGCCGCCGCATCGGCCGGGCCGGTCACCATGGTGCAGAACGGTGTCACGGACGCGACTCCCGGCCCGTTGTCGGCCTCCGGCGACGCGTTCACCGATACCTGGAAGCACTACTGACGTCGGTCCGACGGGAGTCGGCGGGTCGCCGGCCCGGCAGTCGGCGGGCCGCCGGTCGCGGGTGGTCGGCGGCGGCCGTGATAAAGGCACCGCCGACCATCGCCACGATCGCCCATATGTGTCAAAAAAGCTACAAAGAGTGATATTCGCATAAACCGGAGGCAACCCTCCGATGCGCCGCCGCGTTCCCCATCGGATCACCGATCACGCGCCGGCCGCGAAGGAGAGAACAACGCTGATGCGTACCACTCGTGTCCTTAGCAGCACGGTAGCCGCCGGCCTGTTGGCCGTGGCCCTGGGCGGCACGGCCGCCGCAGCCGAAGGTCTCGGCCCGCAGAGCAAGACCCTCAAGGCGCCGGCGACCGGCACCAGTGTTGGGTCCGACGAGGACCAGGCGGCGCGGAGCGCCGACGGCGTGGGTCGCTGCCCCCGGCCCACGCACGACTGCGAGAGCGGGAAGCCGGACCACAAGCCGTCCGACAAGCCCGACCACAAGCCCACCGAGAAGCCCACCGAGAAGCCGGACCACAAGCCGTCCGGGAAGCCGGCCGAAAAGCCCGACCACAAGCCGGATCACCGGCCCGCCGGCAAGCCGGACCACAAGCCCGATCACAAGCCGAGCCCCGGGCCGATCGTGATCAACAACGTCACGAACAACACCGTGAACACGTCGAACGTGACGGTCAATGAAACGACCAACAACACGGTGAACATCAACAACAACCACACGACGAACATCGTGCACAACCACAAGCCCGAACACCCCAAGCACGAGCAGCCCAAGCACGTGCACCACAAGAACGACAAGACCACGCCGCACCACATCGCCAAGCCGGCGGCCCAGCACGGGACGCAGACGAAGACCATGCCGGTCGGCGCCGTCGCCGGTGGCTCGGGCGGGACCACCGAGTCCGACGCCGGTCTGCTCGCCCTGGGCGGCGCGCTGGCCGTCGCGGGTGCGGGCGCCGGTGCGTTCGCGCTGCGTCGGGGCAGCCTGCGTGGCTGACACGTCCTTCCTTCGTCGCGCCGGCCACCGCCTCCTGCTGGTGGTGGCCGTCGCGGCGGTGGTGTGCGGTGTCGTGCTCGGCGTGATCGGCTACCAGAACCGTCGCCCGCCCGCGACGGCCACGGCCGCGCCCAAGGCCGTTGCCACGGCGGCCCCTTCCCCGGCCGCCGGCGCACCGGCCGATGCCGCCGATCCCGCCCGTCCCGCCCGTCCCGCCGATCCGGCCGGCCCCGCGGCGGCGCCGGCACCGCCGGAGGGCCCGGTCCTGGCCCGTTCCGAGCCGGTCACGATCGACATCGCGGAGATCGGCGTGCACGCCCCCTTGACCTCGGTCGACCTCGACGCCGACGGTGCCGTGCAGGTGCCGCCCGCCGACAACGAGCGCCACGCCGGCTGGTACGACCAGGGACCCACTCCCGGCGAACTCGGACCGGCCGTACTGGTCGGCCACCTCGACTCGGCCGCCGGCCCCGCCGTCTTCTACGAGGTCGGCACCCTGCGTCCGGGTGCCACCGTCGAGATCCGCCGAGCCGACCAGAGCACCGCGATCTTCACCGTCGACGCGGTGGAGCGCTTCACCAAGACCGACTTCCCGACCCAGCGGGTGTACGGCGACCTGAACCGCGCCGAGTTGCGGGTGATCACCTGCGGCGGCGAGTACGACGCCGACAAGGGCGGCTACCAGGACAACACCATCCTGTTCGCGCACCTGACGGGCTCGCGCTGACCCACCCTCGCGCGTGCCCATGCCCGGTCGTCGTCCGCGACGACCGGGCATGGGCATGTGGTGGCTCAGGCCACCCGGGTCGCGTCCGGTCGGGTGTCCGAGAGCGCGTGTGGTTGTGCCTCCGGTTGTGCGTCCGGGTACGGCAGGCCGAGGTTGTCGCGCAGCGTCGTACCGGTGTAGTCGGTGCGCAGCGAACCACGTTCCTGGAGCAGCGGCACGACCTTGTCGACGAACTCGTCGAGGCCGGTGGGGGTCAGGTGCGAACCGAGGATGAACCCGTCGGAGCCGTCCTGCTGGACGAACGTGTCGATCCGGTCCGCGACCTGCTCGGGAGTGCCGACGAACTCGGTGCGGCCGAAGACGTGGATCGCCAGGTCGCGCAGCGAGTACGAGTTGGCCTCCGCCAGTTGACGCCATTCGGCCACCCTGCGGTGCGCGTCCTCGGCGATCCGGGCCCGACCGCGGACCACCGGTGGGCCCTCGGGGTCGGGATCCACGTCCGGCAGCGGCCCGTCGGGGTCGTAGCCGGACAGGTCGCGGTTCCAGACCGTCTCCAGGAGGATCTGCGCGGTTCGTCCGCCGATCTGCCGCCGGGTGATGTCGCGGTGGCGTTCGATCGCGTCGGCCTCGCTCTCTCCCAGTACGAAGGACGCGTGCGGCAGCAGTTTGACCGCGTCGGCGGGCCGGCCGAGCCGGACGGCCCGGGCCCGGATGTCCCGGTAGAACTCCTGGGCCTCGTCGAGGCGGTGGTACGGGGAGAAGATCGCGTCGGCCCCGCCGGCGGCGAAGTCGCGACCCTGCGGCGAGACGCCGGCCTGGAGGATCACCGGCCTGCCCTGCGGGCCGCGCGGCGTGGTGAACCGGCCGGAGATGTCGAACTGCTTGCCCGCAAAGGCGAATTCACCGGCCTTGGCGTCGCGCAGGAACACCCCCGCCTCCCGGTCGGCGGCCACCGCGTCCGCCCCCCACGAGTCCCACAGTTCGCGGGCCGCGGCCAGGAACTCGCCGGCCCGGGTGTAGCGGTCGTCCCGGTGCAGGAAGCCGCCGCGGCGGAAGTTGGCGCCGGTGAAGGCGTCGAACGAGGTGACCACGTTCCACCCGGCCCGGCCGCCGGACAGGTGGTCGAGCGAACTCAACTGGCGGGCCAGCTCGTAGGGTTCGTTGAAGGTGGCGTTGATCGTGCCGATCAGGCCCAGGTGTTCGGTGACGGCGGCGAGCGCGGCGAGCACCGGCAGGGTGTCCGGGCGGCCGACGATGTCCTGGTCGAAGATCAGGCCGAGGCGTTCGCGCAGCGCCAGGCCCTCGGCGAGGAAGAAGAAGTCGAACCGGCCGCGCTCGGCGGTCTGCGCCAGGTGCCGGAAGGAGGCGAAGTCGATCTGGCTCCCGGCCCCGGGATCGGACCACAGGGTGTGGTGGTTCACCCCGCCCAGGTAGGCGCCGAGGATGATCTGCTTGTGCGGCTTGCTCATCGGGATGGGTTCCTTCGTACAAGTGGCGGAGCGGGTGGCGAGACGGTGGGGTGCGCCGGAGTCACGACGCGGCGGCGGCCGGCGCGGGCGCGGCGTAGCGGTTCGCGGGCCGCGGCAGGCCGAGGCGGGAGCGCAGGGAACCCGCGTCGTAGGAGGTACGGAAGACGCCGCGGCGCTGCAGTTCGGGCACCAACTCCTGGGTGATCGCCTGCAGATCGTGGGGCAGCGCGGCCGGGCGCAGGCGGTATCCGGTCAGCCCGGCGCGCTGCCAGTCCTGGAGCAGGTCCGCCAACTCGGCGGCGGTGCCGGTGAATACGAACGCGTCGCTCTGGTACTCCGCGCCGTCGAGGTCGTCGAGACGTGCCTTGCGCTCGCGCGCCGCCGCGGTGCTCTCGTCGAGGACGACGACCACGTCGCCGAAGACGTGTACGGTCTCCGACTCCCGTCCCGCGACCCGCTGTTCGGCTCGGATCTCGGTGACGATGGCCCGCGCGTGGTCGTGGTCGCGCGGGGTTACGTACACGACGTCGGCCGCGTCGGCGCCGAGCCGGTAGGGCACCGTGTCGTGGGCCAGCACGGTGACCAGCGGCTGCCCCTGCGGCGGGCGCGGCACGATCGACGGGCCGCGGACCCGGAACCTCGGCCCGACGAAGTCGATGTAGTGCAGCTTGTCGCGATCGATGAAGCGGCCGGTCGCCGCGTCGCGGATCTCCGCGTCGTCCTCCCAGCTGTCCCACAGTCGGCGCACCACCTCGATGAAGTCCCGCGCCTCGGCGAAGGTTTCCGCGACCGCGGCCACCGCCTCGGGCTGCCCGAGGTCCGCGAAGGTGAACGCCGGTTGTTCGCGCCGCCCGAAGTGGGCGTTGTCCACCGGCCGGGAGACCTGTGCCCGCCAGCCGGCCCGGCCCAGACTCACATAGTCGAGGGTGGCGATCGCCTTCGAGACGTGGAACGGCTCGGTGTGCGTGACGGTCGCCGTCGGGACCAGCCCGATGTGCCGGGTCGACGGCGCGACGCGGGCGGCGATCAACACCGCGTCCAGTCGACCGCGCACCTGGTCGGTCCGGTCGTCGATGCGGTCGTACGCGGTGGACTGGAGGCCGAGCGCGTCCTCGATGGTGACGAAGTCGAGCAGCCCGGCCTCCGCCTCCGCGACCAGGTCGGTCCAGTAGCGGGCGGTGAACAACTCGTCGGCGCGGGCGTCGGGTTCGCGCCAGGCGGCCGGATGCCAACCGGCGCCGTCGAGGGCCACGGCCAGGTGGAGGGGGGTCGCGGGGTTCGGTACGGATGACATGGGTTCGGTTCTCGCTTTCGACGGGCAGGGCGGGTGGCGGTGGTGAGGGTGGGTCCCGGCCGGGAAGACGCGCGCCATGATTCGGCCCGGGCGCGCGGCGGCGCCGGACAGCCCGCTGGGGCATGTCGAAGTTGCCTGCTACAGGCGGGAGTTCATGCGCGGAATCGGCCGACCACGAGCCCTGGCGCACGCGATGTCGCGCACGGAACGGGCGGTTTCGTGGAGCAGCCGGGTGGGCCCGGGTGGGTGGAGGGTGCTACCCGGTCAGTGACACAGGGAGCCGGCGGAGCGGCGCAGATCGATGAACAGGCGTCGGGTCAACCGCGCCCGGGGCGACATCGCGCCGGCGGCGGTGCGGGGGTACGCGGCAGGCGTGGCGCGGCGATTCGCCGTACTCATCCACCCGCTCATGCGATCGTTCCCCCGATATCGGTCGACGTCGCGACGCTAACGCAGCATGTCCGGTCTTGTCCATCGACCCGCTCGGCGCCGGCGTCGGGCGTCGTTTCGAACCGTGAACACCCTTTGACGGAGCGGGATCATGCTCGTAGCCTGCGAATCATGTCTCAGTCCCGATGGCCGGGCGGTGCCGCGTGAGCGATCTGCGGGTGTTGGACAACGCGGTCTACACGTCCCTGACCGGACCGCATGCCGGCCTTGCCGAGAGCAAGGGGCGGGTGCGGCGTTATCCCGTCGACGTATCGCCGTTCGCGGCGCTGCCGGACGATCCGGGCGCGGCGGATTGGGCGGATCTGGCCGCACTGGCCGGTCCCGGCGTGGTCGTACCACTGGCCGATGGGGAGACCCTGCGGCCGCCCGAGGACTGGGAGGTGGTGATGCGGCTGGCGGGCGTACAGCTCCTGGGCGACGTCGTGATGGGCATCCCCGACGACTCGCTGGTCCGACTCACCGCCGCCGATGTACCGGAGATGTCGGACCTGGTCGCCCGCACCGAGCCCGGGCCGTTCCTGCCCCGCACGATCGAACTGGGCACCTATCTCGGTGTCCGCCACGAGGGCGCGCTGATCGCGATGGCCGGGGAGCGCCTGCATCCGCCCGGCTGGACCGAACTCAGCGCGGTGTGCACCGATCCCGCGCACCGGGGGCGGGGGCTGGCGACGCGGTTGGTCCTGGCGCTGGTGGCCGGGATACGGGGTCGGGGCGAGACTCCGTTCCTGCATGCCTCGGCGGGGAATGCCAATGCGATACGGCTCTACGAGTCGCTGGGGTTCCGGCTGCGGCACACCCCGACCTTCCTGGCGGTACGGGTTCCGGCCGACGAGCCTGTTGCGGGAGTGAATGCGCGGTAGGTAGGCGGGGCGCCGGGTGGACGTGGGGCCGGCGGGCCGCGCGTGCGGCCCGCCGGGGTGTACGTACCGATCGTCGTGGGTCGGTGGGGCCGTGAGGTCCCGGAGTCCGCGAGAGCCCAGGCTCGTGAGGTCCCAGGGCCGTAGGGTCCGGGGCCCGCGAGGTTCGGCGGGGCCGTCAGCCCGGCGGGTCCTCTGCCGCCGTGGCGTCCTGGTCGGCGCGGTCGGCGGCTTTTTCCGCCTCGGCCACCGTCGAGGCCATGTCCGAGGGCGCGTCGGCGGGCGTGACCTGGCTGCCGGCCGGTTTCGACCCGTTGTCGCCGCCGTCGGAGCCGCCGCACCCGGTCAGAGTGACACCGAGGGCGAGCGCCGCCACGACGAGTCCGCCGATCCGGCGGCGCACGCTGCTCACTTGCCCGCGGCGGACGGCTGCGTGTCGCACCACGTCTTGACGTTCGCCAGGTCGGCCTTGCGCTGCTTGAGTTCCGGCAACAGACGCTGACGCGTCGTCAACTTGTCGTTCAGGTAGGTCTTCACGGCCGGGCGGTTGAGCTTGTCCGCCTCGGCGATGCGCGCCTGCAGGTGTGCGATGGACCCCTTGACGGTCGCGTCGCCGCCGAGCCGCTCGATCGCCTTGGTCAGGCGCGTGTCAATGGTCGGAACCCGCTTGCAGATGCCCGGCTTGTGCTTGTCGCCGGCCGGCATCGGGCCCGCCTGGGCGGCCGGTGCCGAGACCAGGGCGCCGACGGTGGTCAGGGCGGCGAGGGCGCCCAGAGTGGCGAGGCGCCGGGGCGCGCGGGTGCGCGAAGTGGTGGTACGGCGAGACATGGTGGATCTCCCGAGTTCACGGTTCACCGCCCCGCTGCGGGGTGGCGTGCCGCGAGAGTAGGTCGCCGATCTGTGGGGTTCTTGTGAGCCGTCTGTGCGGTTCTTGTGAAGCCGGACTCGGCCGGGGAATCGCCTGATCCCTCGGTCTCCGGGCCGCTTCGAGGCTCACTTCCTCCGGCCGCTTCGACGATCACTTCGCGGTGGCGACCGCCCCCGGTTCGCGGGTCAGCCAGTCGTGCCGGATCCCGTCGTCGCCGGCCGCGTCCGCCGCCGGGTGCCGCAGCGGGAGTACGACCTCGACGCGCGTACCGACGCCCTCGGGCGGGTCGGTGACCGTGACCCGGCCCCGGTGCAGCTCGACCTGCTGGGCGACCAGGGTCAGTCCCAGACCGGCTCCCGGGCTGTCCGGTCCGCGCCGGAACCGCTCGAACACCGCCGCGCGGCGGTCGACCGGAATCCCCGGGCCGGCGTCGTCCACCCGGATCCGGGCGCCGTCGGGTACCGCCTCGACGGCGACCCGGATCGGGGTCGGCCCGTGCGGGCCGCGCCCGTGCACGAGTGCGTTGCCGATCAGGTTGTCCACGACCAGGCGCAGTCCCGGACGCAGGCCGTCGACCCGGACCTCGCCGGAGCCGACCACCTCGACCTCCGCGCCGGGCTGTCGGAGCCGCGCGTCGTGGGCCGCCTCGTGGGCGAGTTCGACCAGGTCGACCTGTTCGAAGGGTTGCGCGTCGGCCAGGTCGCCCTGGGCGAGTGCGCGCAGCGAGGCGAGCAGGGACAGGATCCGCTCGTGGCCGGCGGTCAGGTCGGCCAGTACCTCGACGCGCTCGTGCGCCGCCAGGTCGGGGTAGGCCGCGAGCACGTCGAGATCGGTACGCATCCCGGTGAGCGGCCCACGCAGTTCGTGGTCTACGGTCGCGGCGAACGCGCGCGCCGTGTCCAGGGCGTCCCGGGTTCGCGCGGTCTGTACGTCGTAGCGCCCGAGCACGTCCGCGAGGGTGCGACCGAGTTCGTCTACTTCGGCCACCCCCGATGGGACGTGTACGTCGGGCCGCTCCCGGTCGTCCGGTTCGATCGCCGCCGCCCGTCGACGCAGCGCCCGCAACGAGCGGGTGGTCGTACCGGCGACGACCAGGCCGGCGAGGGCGGAGATCGGTACGGCGAACAGCGCGACCACGAACACCCGGCGGTGCAGCAGCGCGGTACGGGCCTCGGTCTCCGCCGTCGGCTGGAACACCCGCAGCGTCGCGGGCGCCCCGGAACGCGTAGCGCCCAGCGGCCGGGTGATCACGCGCCACGCCTTGCCGCCGGAGCGCACGGTGACCGGCCCGGACCGCCGATTCTCCGGCAGCGCCACCGCGGGCGGCGGTTGCGGCCCGGCGGCGACCGGCCCACCGGGTAGTTCGACGCGAACCCCGACGTCGAGCGCCCCGTCGAACAGCCTGGTCTCCCGGGCCCGCACGGCATTCTCCCGATCGTTCTCGACGGCACGCAGCAGCGCCCGCGCATCCGGAGCAAGCCGGTCGGCGCGCTGCCGCAACGTGACGTCCTGACGGTGAGTCACATCAGCGGTGACCCACCGCACGACCAGACTCCCGGCCGCGATCACGAGGAGGGGCACCAGGACGCCGACGGCAAGCGCGATCCGGGTGGACAACCGCATCGACAGTTGCCGGCGCCGGGGCAGGGAGGGCGCGCCCGAGGGACGGCGGTCGGCCTCGGTGGACCCACCAGCGGGGGTGGTCGGGGTGACCCCGCCCGCCATGCTCACCGCTTCCGCCGCCTTCACCGCCGGCCGTCCGACACCCGGAGCACGAAGCCCACCCCGCGCACGGTGTGCAACAGGCGCGGCCTGCCACCGGCCTCCAGCTTGCGGCGCAGGTAGCTCACGAAGGTGTCGACCACATCGGTCCGCACCTCGAAGTCGTAGCCCCACACCCGGGCCAGCAGCTGATCCCGAGTCAGAACCAGCCCGGCGTTGCGCACGAACACGTCGAGCACCGCGAACTCGCGAGCGGTCAGGCTCACCGGCTCACCGTCGTAGGTGGCCAGATACGCGGCACCGTCCAGGGTCAGCGGCCCCGCCCGCAGCACCCGATCCCCGGCCGGGGCCGGCGGTCGACGGCGCAGCAGCGCACGCAGCCTGAGTTCGAGTTCACGCAGGTCGAAGGGCTTGACCAGGTAGTCGTCCGCACCCGATTCCAGCCCGGTGATCCGATCGACGGTCTCGTCCCGAGCGGACAACATCAGCACCGGGGTATCCACCCCGCGCTCACGCAACGCGGCACACACCTCGATCCCGGTAAGCCCGGGCATGGCCACGTCCAACACGATCGCCTGCGGCGCCGCCTGCCCCCCGGCCCCCTCCCCGGTCCCGACCGCAGCCAGGGCCGCCGCCCCATCCGAGGCCAACTGCACCCGATAGCCGGCCAACCGCAGCCCCCGCTCAAGGGCGCGCCGAATGGCAGGATCATCATCCACAACCAACACCCGAGCCGCCCCCACGGCCCCCTCCCCCTCAACCACCCGCCATCACCCCAAACTCACCGGCCCTCCCAAAGCTGGTCGGACTCTACGCCGGGAGTATCCCCCGCCCACGCGGCTCCGGGGACGGGGGTGGCGGAGGGTCGAGCGAAGTGAGAGCCCGCCGGGGCCTGGCCGAGGGGGCGGGACGTTCCCGGCGGGCGGTGCGCTCGGGGTGGCGGGTGGCTGGTGCGGGGTTGGTCCGAGTCGGTGGTGGCCCGCCGCCGCCGGCGGCGGCGTGCCGGGCTCCGGGACGGCGGCTTCCGGCGAGATGGGCGTCTTGCTCGGCGAAAACCGGCCGACAGCAGGGCGGGGCGGGGCGGATGGTCGGGTCGATTCCGCCGGGGCAACTTCCCGAGGGGGTCGAGCGCTTTCGGCGAGCGTTGCGCTTGTGGTGCAGGCCGGCCGGTGCGGGGCTGGTCGGAGTCGGAGGCGGGCCGCCGCCGGCGTGCGGGGCTCCGAGACCTGGGGGCCCGGCGAGACGGCCGCATTGCTCGGCGAAAACCGACCTGCAGCGGCGGGCAGGGTGGCGGTCGGGTCGGGTCCTCCGGAGGGCCTTGCCGAGTGGGTCGGGCGGTCCCAGCGGGCGTTGCGCCTTGGGTTGCGCGGGCTGTGCGGGGCTTGGCTGAGTCGGTGGTGGGCCGCCGCCGGCGTGCGGGGTTCCGAGACCTGGGGGTCCCGACGAGGCGGGCGTTTTGCTCGGCGGAAAACCGGCCGGCAATGGGGCCGCCTCGCCGGAAGCCGTCGCCTCGAAGCCCTGCACCGGCCACCCGCATCCCAACCGGCAACGCGCCGGCCTCGGTTCGGTCAGCCGATTGGGGCGTCTCCTGGGAGGCCGGCGTCGATGGCGACGTTGCCTGGGGCCAGGCGGCAGACCACCCACTTGCCGTTTTCTCGGCGCAGGTCGACCCAGTAGGGCGACGGCGAATGGTCGGCGCCGGTGATCGAGACGTTCACCGTGGCCAGGTCGTCCTCCCTGGTGGAATTGACGAACGAGAACGTGAAGTCGGCGCCCTCGCCCGCCACCACCCGGCGGGTGTCCTCCTCGCGCGCGCCGTTGCAGGCGCCGTGAAATGCGGTGGCCGGTCGGCCTGCGGCGACCGCGTGGAGGTAGTCGCGCGTGGTGTCGTGCCACGGGCGGTCGAAGTCGGCCCCCGACACCGAGCAGGAGATCATCACGACGGCTGCCACAGCCGGTGTGGTGCCGCGCACGGCCCGCGACACCACCGTTCGCCACCAGGCGCAACGCCCCACGTTTCCCCCGCTCATCGCCACGATCGCTGGATCGTAGCGCGAACTCCCGTGAGAACAACCGGGCTTCACGTCGGCAATCGCACGGGCTTTGATCGACGCAGCGACGCGCGGTCTTTCACTGTCCGATTCGCGCTTCGGATAGGTGTGTTGGGCTCGAATACTTCGGGTTTCTCGGACAGCGCGAACGACACGTCTCCCTCTCCGCTTCCGTCTCCGTCTCCGTTTCCATCGGCGACCACGCCGAGACCGCCCACCCCCAAAAAGCTGATGATTGCCGAATCCCGGTCATCGGTGATGAAGCCGACTAACGTCGAATTCGGTATATCCGAGCGCATCTGCCGTCGGGCGACCCGGTGGCGGCGCATGAGTGGAGGGTGAAGGTGGCGGTGATGAGTCACGAGAGCGCGGTCGCGGCTGCCGAGGCGGCGCGGCGGTATTACGGCACGGGTGACGTCGACGGTTTCTATCGGGCCGTGTGGGGCGGCGAGGACATCCATACCGGCGTGTACGCCCGCGCCGACGAATCCGTGGCGGTCGCGTCACGCCGTGCCGTCGAGCTCGCGGCGGATCGGGTCGCCGGGCGGCTCGGGCCGGAGCATACGGTGTTGGACCTGGGCTCGGGGTACGGCGGGCCGGCTCGCTACCTGGCCGGGCGGTTCGGGTGTCGGGTCGTTGCGCTCAACATCAGTCCGACGCAGAACGCCCGGCATCGCGACACCAACGTCGAGGCCGGTCTCGACGGGCTGATCGAGGTCGTCACCGGGTCGTTCCAGGACATCCCGTATCCGGCGGGGCAATTCGACGTGGTGTGGTCGCAGGAGGCGTTCTGCCACAGCGGCGATCGGCGGCAACTCCTGGCCGAGGCCGCTCGTGTGCTGGCCCCGGAGGGGGACCTGGTCTTCACCGACCTGATGGCCGCCGACGGCACCCCGCCCGAGGCGCTGCGCTCTGTGCTGGCCCGGCTCGAGGTGGCCGAGTTCGCCACGCCGTCGTTCTACCTGCGCGAGATCGCCGCGCTGGGCCTGACCCATATCGACTTCGACGACCGCAGCGAGCAGGCGCTCACCCACTACCTGCGCCTGACCGAGGAGACCCGCCGGCGCGCCGACGAACTCCGCGACGTGATCGACCCGACCTACCTGGCCACCCTCCAGGAGAACCTGCCGTTGTGGGTCGACGCGTGCCGCAGCGGCCGGATGAGCTGGGGCATCTTCCACTGCCGCCGCGCCGCCTGAGATCCCGGCAACGTCGCACACCCCGTCGTTGCCGAAGGTGGGAAGACTTCTCAGGCACCCGTCAAAGCGCGCCGACGGGGCCGCTTCAGGCCTCTAACCTGGGCGAATGGACACGCTCGAATACCGGATCACCCCTCGGCGACGGGAGTGGATCGCCGCTGCCGTCGCAGCCGGCGTCGGGATCGCCGCGGCGCTGTGGGTGACCGTGGACCCGGGGTGGGCGCACTTCCTGCGCCGCTCGGTCGCCGGTGACGTCAGCCGCTGGTACATCCCGATCTGGATGGGCCTGGTGGTGCTCGTACTCGTCCCGCCCCTCATGGTGCGCGGCGTGGTGGCACGCACCCGGCTCACTCCCGAGGGCATCACCGACCGCGGCCTCTTCCGTACCCGGTTCGTTCCCTGGGCAGAGGTCACCGACCTCTCGATCCGGGCCATTGCCCCGAATTACCTCACCCGCCGCATCCGGGTCCGCCGCCGGCACGGCCGCCCCGTGTATCTGTCCGGCGTCCAGGACCGGGTGGCGGCGGACGGCCTGGCCGGCCCCTGCGCGGCCATGGTCGGCTACTGGCGCGAAGCCCTCGACCCGCACCCGGCGGCCCACCACCGCTGACCGGCACCGGGGCGGGGCCGGGCCGGACGGGCCGGGGGGCCGAACAGGCCCGAACAGGCCCGAACAAAGCAACGCGGTCGGCAAAGCGGACGAACGCCCCGGCGCGGTTGTCGGATTCGAAACTCGCTTATACGTTCCTGAGATGCAGGACCGTGTGCCTGCCGGCCCCAGCGCGTTACCAGTCGGAAGTCAGGAGTGGCCGAGGATGGTTCAGGTGGATACGACGGTGCCGCATTCGGCACGGATGTACGACTACGTGCTCGGCGGCAAGGACAACTACCTCGCCGACCGGGAGGCCGCCGAGGAAGCCCTCAAGGTGTGGCCGGGGCTGTGGACGAGCATGCGGGTCAACCGGGCCGTGATGCGCCGCATGGCGCACTGGTTGACCGCCGAGGCCGGCATCCGCCAGTTCCTCGACATCGGCACCGGCATCCCCACCTCGCCGAACCTGCACGAGGTGGTGCAGGAGACCGCCCCGGAGTCCCGGGTGGTGTACGTCGACAACGACCCCATCGTGCTCGTGCACGCCCGCGCGCTGCTGAGCAGCGCCCCGGAGGGCCGCACCTCCTACGTCGAGGCCGACATGCGCAAGCCCGACACGCTGTTCTCGACCCCCGAGTTGTGCGACACCCTCGACCTGAGCCAACCGGTCGCGGTGACGGTCATCGCGATGTTGCAGTTCGTCGAGGACGCCGCCGGGCTGATCGAGAAGCTGACCGCGCCGCTGGCCCCCGGCAGCTACCTGGCCATCACCGCCGCGACGGCCGACCTGGCCAAGGGCTCGACCGCGCTGGCCGAGGTGTACAACCGCCGGGGCGTGCCGATGTATCTGCGCTCCCGGGAGGAGTTGACCGCCCTGTTCGCCGACCGGTGCGACCTCGTCGAGCCGGGTGTCGTGCCGATGCAGCACTGGCACCCCGTCGAGGGGGAGGAGCCGGTCGGCGTCGAGGACACCAACATGTTCGCGGGCGTGGGCCGGCTGCGCTGAGCCGACCGCGAAGGCGAGCGGTGCTACCCCTTGGCCTGCTGGATCCGGACCATGTTGCCCGAGGGGTCGCGGAACGCGGAGTCGCGCGGTCCCCACGGCTGGTCGATCGGCTCCTGCAGGACCTCGGCTCCGGACGCTCGGACCCGCTCGAAGGTCGCGTCGAGGTCGTCGGTGCTGAAGACGGTCATCGGCAGCATGCCCTTGACGAGCAGTTCCTGAAGGGCGTCTCCGTCGGCCTGGGAGCGGCCGGCGTGCGGCTCGGAGAGCACGATCTCGAGGTCGGGCTGCGTGGCGCTGCCGAGGGTGACCCAGCGGAAGTCGCCGGAGGCGACGTCGTTGCGCAGTTCGAGGCCGAGCGCGTCGCGGTAGAAGCCGAGCGACTCGTCGACGTCGTTGACGGTGATGTGGCAGTACTGGAGTGCGATCTTCATGCGCCCAACGCTAGCCGGCGTCGTCGGGACCCGCTTCTCGAATCCTGCTCGGGCCGCCCCGGGCCGGCCGGGTCCGCACCTTGGCCACGCACGCGGGCATGGCCGCCACCGCCGGGTGTTCCCGGCCACGGTAGGCACTCGGGGTCTCGCCGACGATCTCGGTGAACCGTGAGCTGAAGGAGCCGAGCGAGGTACAGCCGACGGCCATGCACGCCTCGGTCACCGTCATCCCGCCGCGCAGCAGCGCCATCGCCCGCTCTATCCGGCGGGTCATGAGGTAGCTGTACGGGGTCTCGCCGTAGGCGGCCCGGAACCGCCGGGAGAAGTGCGCCGGCGACATGAGCGCCCGACGGGCCATCGTCGGCACGTCGAGCGGTCGCGCGTAGTCCCGGTCGATCAGGTCCCGCGCACGCCGCAGGTGGGCCAGATCGGCCAGCTCTTCCGGAGTCATGCCGCCCACGCTACCGCCGGTTGCCGACATACCCGACGACCTGCGCGAACGGGACCGTGAACGGGGCCGCGAACAACACCCGGAGGACGCCGCCGAGGCGGAGCACACCCGCCTCGGCGAAGGCGACCCCGAGCGCGAGCGCAAGCGCAAGCGCAAGCGCGAAAGCGAAGGAGCCGGCGCCGGCGACCCGCTCAGCCGAACATCACGCTGTGCGGAATCGGCTCCCCGAAGTCCGCCGACTCGCCCGGTGCCAGCACGCTCAGCGGCTCCTCGCAGCCCCGGTCCGCGAACAGGCGGGCGCCTGCGTCAGTGCCGTTCTCCGCCTGCACCGCGCCCTGGAGCAGGAGCCGGCACTCCCCGTTCGCCGGGTTCTCGATCGTCAACGCACCCGAGTCCGGGGAGACGTAGGTGAACGTGCCCGTGGCGGCGTACGCGCCGCTCGTGGACATCGCGGTACAGAGCACGAGCGCCGCACCGGTGGTCGCGGCCATCCGGCCCAACCGCTTCAGCGAGTACATACGGATCTCCGAATCGGGGTGGTCGTCACGGGACCCGGGAGGGCCGGGTCCCGTGACCGGTCTACCTCCCCACCACGCAGCAACCGACCGGTTCGTCCGGATGAGGGCGTGTCTCGCGCGTCGGCGTGCGTTCACGCGTGGCGCGGTGGCATCGGGACCAGGCGGTGTTCCACCGGGAGCGGGCCGAGGGCGTCGAGCATGGTGGCGAACTTGACGCTGGTCTCCGCGAGTTCGGCCTCCGGGTCGGATTCGGGCAGGATGCCCGCGCCCGCCCACAGCCGGATGCCGTAGCGGCCGACCACCGCGCAGCGCAGCGCGATGATCCAGCGGCCGTCGCCGTGCCGGTCCATCCAGCCGACGAGGCCGCTGTAGTAGCCGCGCGGGTGGGTCTCCAGGCGGTCGATCAGGGTCCGGGCCGCCGCGCGGGGCAGTCCGCACACCGCCGGGGTCGGGTGCAGCAGCGCCGCGAGCGCCAGCGCGCTGGGCACCGGTGGGCGCAATCTGGCCTGGATCCGGGTGGACAGGTGCCACACCCGTGCGGTGGCCACCACGCCCGGCCGGTCGGGGATGTCGAGCCTGGTGCACAGCGGGGTCAGCACCCTGCGCAACTCGTCCACCAGCAGGGCGTGTTCGCGCCGCTCCCTGGCCGAGCCGAGCAGCTCGGCGGCCCGGGCCCGGTCCAGTGCGGGATCGGGGTGTCGCGGTGCGCTGCCGCCCATCGGGTTGAGCAGGAGTCGGTCGCCGTGTCGGGACAAAAGCAGTTCCGGCGAGGCGCCCACCAGGGTGCGCCGGGGCCCGCGCACGCCGGGGCGGTGGGCGTCGGGTCCGGGCGCGCACGGGTCGAGGTCGAGCCGGAAGACGTGTCCGCCCGGGTTGTTGCGGTACAGCCGATCCAGCGTCACCGTGGGGTCGAATCGGCCCGCCAGGGTCAGGCTGCGGGCCAGCACCACCTTGCGCGCGTCGCCGGCCCGCAGCCGCCGCACCACCTCGGCGACCGCGGTCAGGTAGGCGGGGTCGGTGGCCGACGGTCCGGCCGGCCGGGGCGGGGCCGTTCCGCAGGTCGCGACGGTGGTGCGGGCCGTGCTGTACATGCGACCGACGGCCAGCACGGCGGGGGTGTTCTCGTCGAAGGGGAGCGCGCCGACCACACACCGGCCGGGCCCGGCATGCCGCAGGGCCCGCTCGGCGCTCTGCGCGACGCGGACGAACTGGCCCGGGCCGGGCCGGACCCGCAGCGGCGGCCCGGGGTGGGCGCGCAGCAGGTGTCGGGAGGTGGCGAGCAGGAAGCGGGCCGGGCCGAGGGGCATCGTCGACTCCTGTTCCGCGCGACGCCGACCGGCCGTGTACGGGCGGCGCCGCCGCCGACGTGGCAGCTGTACGGGATGTCGTGGCGGGCGGGGTCGACGACGGGAACGGCCCGCGCGGCTCACCGCCGTCCCGCCAGTGCAACATCCGGCCACGGGTCGGCGGCAGGGCGCGCGGGGGTGGTGTGCTCGCGTCCCGAAGCACGGCGGCCCATCCTGCGCGCCGGACGGAATCGGCCGTGCCCTACCCCGCCCCCGACCGGTACGGACGGGGGCGCCTCGCGGGGCGTTCCGCCTTGCCCCGCAGGTGGATTCGCGCGTTCCGTACCGGACCGCCGACCCGGCCCGTTCGCCCGGATGCCGCCTTCCGGTCACCGACTCCCGCGGCGCGCAAGGGAGTTCCCCGCGCGCCGGGATGCTCCGGTGCGCCGGTGGCCGGCACTGGAACCCGCCCTCGGCGGCGCACATCGTGGAAGGGCCATCCGGACGACCGGCAAGGGAGAGCCGTGATCCACATCGGCGACACCGGCCCCGTACACCGTCGCGTGACCCGTGTCGTGGTGTTGGGCGAGTATCGGGCGGATCGCCTCGTCGGGCCGCTGCGCCGGGCCCCGGATCGGCCCGCGCCGGCGTAGTCCTGGTCGTCCCCCGCCACGCCCCGGCCCGGGCCGCGGCCGACTCCAAACCCTTCCGGCGCGGGCCCTGTCCATCCGCCCAGGCCCGAGCGTGACCCAACTCGCCGCCGGGATCCGCGCCTTGGCCACGGGCAGCGGGACCGTACCGACCCTCCCGCGAGTTCGACCGCGCCGGGCGCCCGGAATGCCGGAGTGCCGACGACCCGCGTCGAGTGCGCGTCCGCGGTGCGTTCACGGCTTGCGGGCCACCGCCCCGTAGCAGGAGACGAGCGCGGGTTCGGCGGACGGCTCGGCGGTGGGGTGCCATCGGGACACCGGGACCACGCCGGGCGCCTCCACATCCCAGCCGTCCAGAAGTTCGGCCACCTCGGCGCGGCTGCGCGGGCGTACGGTGATGCCCGCGTCGGCGTAGGCGCGGACCAGGCCGGCCCAGCCTTTCGGGTCGTAGTCGCCGGTCACGTGCGCGATCACCAGCCGACTGCCCGAGGGCAGCCGCCGGGTCAGCCGGCGCAGCAGGTCGAGCGGGTCCTGGTGGTCGGCGACGAAGTGCAGGATCGCCACGAGCAACATCGCGACCGGCTCGTCGAAGTCCACCGAGCGCACGAACTCCGGGTGCTCGAGGATCGTTTCGGGTCGGCGCGGGTCGGCGTTGAGGTAGGCGGTGCGGCCCCGGGGCCCGCTGGTGAGCAGGGCTTGGGCGTGCGCGAGCACGATGGGGTCGTTGTCCACGTAGAGCACCCGGGCCTGGGCGCGCACGGCCTGGGCCGCATCGTGCGTGTTGCGGCCGGCGACCGGGATGCCGCTGCCCACGTCCACGAACTGCCGGATGCCGGACCGGGCCAGGTGCTCGACCGCGCGCAGCAGGAACCCGCGGTTCTCCTCGGCGGTGATCCGCAGAGTGGGAAAGGCCGCGAGCGCCGCCTCGGCCGCCTCGCGGTCGGGGTCGAAGTTGGTTCTGCCGCCCAGGTAGTAGTCGTACATCCGGGCCGGGTGGGCTCGTTCGATGCCGATCTCCAAGGGCCTGTCCGTGCCGCGTCCGGGCTCGTCCGCCACCGTCGTCTCCCCCTGGTTGCCGACCGGATCCTCCGCGCGGTACCGGTCGTCGTCCGCCCGATCATCGCGAACCGGCCCCATCCGCGGGGCACATCGGGGAACTACCCGAAATCGGGGGGAC
The DNA here is from genome assembly GCF_053618075.1 of Embleya sp. NPDC055664. Lineage (NCBI taxonomy): Bacteria > Bacillati > Actinomycetota > Actinomycetes > Kitasatosporales > Streptomycetaceae > Embleya > Embleya sp. NPDC055664. Next base: position 66,479 of record NZ_JBSHGZ010000042.1, on the reverse strand, counting down.
ATCACCGCGCGTCAGTCCGGGTCCGGGAGCTCCGGCAGGCCCAGGGTGCGGGCGATCGTCTCCTTCGCGTGGCGCACGTTCGAGCGCACGGTGGCGGCGGTCATGCCCAGGAGGCGACCGGCCGTCTCGTCGGAGTACTCCAGCACGTAGCGCAGCGTCATCGCCTCGAACTGCCGGTCCGGCAGCCGGGCGATGGCCCGGAACAGGCCGATGGGCCCTTCCAGTTCGGCGAGTTGGTCGCGGGACAGGTGCAGGACGCGGCGGGCGGCTGTCGCGGTGTCCGGGTCGTCCTCGCTCAACCCCTGCATCAGCAGCGCGATCGCGTCGCGCCGGAGTTCGCGCACGGTCTTCTCCCGGATGCCCAGCAGCCGGGCGGCGTCCTGGTTGCTCTGTCCGAGGACCCGGGTGAGCAGGAAGACCTCGTGGTGGTCTCGGGGCAGTTCGTGCACGGCGGTGAACAGCGCGATGCGGTGTTCGAGGGTGTCGAATACCTTCGGCGGCAGGCGCAGCGCCTCGAAGGCGGTCGGGTCGAAGGCGGCGGTGGACACGAACGCCGAGGTTTTGCCGCTGCGTTGCATGTGGCGGACGATGTGCCGGCGCAACATGCGCCAGGCGAGCGGTTCGACGGGTCCCGACGCGCGCTCCCATACCGTGGCCAGTTCGATCAGGCTTTGTTCGACGACTTCCGCGGCCGGCTCGCGCGCGCCCAGTTCCAGGTGTGCGACCCGTAACCACAGGGTGGCGTGCCTGCGGTGGAACCGGACGAAATCGGGCGGCAGTTGGCCTTCGGCGGATCGTTCCCCCGGGTTCGTCACGACCCGTCCTTCCTGTTGCGCGGTGGGGTCCGGCGGGGAACTCCCGTCCCCGGCCCGGGGAGGGGCATCCGCGAGCCGGGTTCGAGGACCCGCAGAGGGTGGTTCTGCGTCTCCACGCGGAGACCTCTCTGTTGGCTCCCCGGCCCGTGTGGGTCGGGGCGTCGATGCGGGGCGCGGCGCGCTCCCAGGCACAGCAAACCCTGTGGAGAGCCCGGGTGTGCAAGATGAAGGCTAACTGCACGTAAGTACGTATTCGCTGTCCGTTGATCGAACGGGCCCGGTTTTGACATGTTTACGATCATTTATCCGGGATCGACGAGCCCCGTCGCACGGTGACCGCGCCGCGGTCGCGAGTCGATCCCGGCGGTCGGGGGACCCGGCGAACCCGGTTGCGCCGGGCGGGTACCGAGTGTGCCGCATTCGGGGGCCGCGGTCCGCCGTTCCGCGCGGCGAACCCCCCGGATGGGACAAAATACTTCCCGTGCACTTGCACAGACGGCCTCCGCGTCCGCTTGGCTGTGTGTCAAGTCCCCTCGAGCGCATCCCGAAGTCCTGTCGATGTCCGCATCGACGACCTTGCGGATCCGGTCTCGACACGCGCCCCGAACAGGCAAGGACACCCGTGAGCGACCATCGGCGCCCAGACCGTCCCCCTCCGACCCGCCCATGAGCCCCACCGACGCCGCGATCGGCGGCGAACCCCGCACGCTGCCCGTGTCGTTCCACGGCTACCGTCAGGCACACGCGGGGACCTGGCTCGACTACGCGCGCGTGCACCTCGACGACCCGGACCGGGCCCGGACCCTCGTCGCCCGAGCGCTCCTCGACCTCGCCCGCACGTGGGCGCACGCGCTGCGCCGCCCCAACGTGCACGCGTACGCCTGGGCCCTGTTCCGGCGACATCTGGACGAGTACGGCCCGCACCCGGCGCGGATCGCCGTCGCGGCGTCGCCGCACATCCCGTCGCTCCCGGGGCGGCAATACGACGTACTGATCCTGCGCACCCGACTGCGCTGCTCCGCGGAGCAGGTCGCGGACCTGCTCGGTACGACCGCCGACGGCGTGCGCTGCGATCTGCGGTGGGCGCTGCGCCGATCGGCCACCCATCCGGGCACGACCGACCCCAGCGAGGACATCCCGTGAGCACTCACCCCGACCGTCGCGAACACCGGCCGACCATCGACGAGATGCTGGGCGCGGAAGGCGTCCTCGCGCACGAATACGACGACTACGACCACGCCCAGGCGGAACGGGCCATCGCCGCCGCCCTGTTCGGCGCGTCGACCCCGGCCGAGGCCGGTACGGACACCGACGCCGAGTCCGGCCCCCGGGCCGTCCGCGAGCGCGCCGCCCACGAACTCGCCCTGGCCGCGGCCGTCGTGCTCAACGCCGACCAGGCCACCGACGCGCTCCAGCGCTTGTCCACGCTGCACGAGGGCGGACCGGACGGCGCGCTGGTGTTCGCCTCGCTGCTGTATCTGGCCCACCACGGGGACGGCGCCCGCTTTTGGTGGCAGGTCGCGGCCGGCTGCGGCAACCGCACCGCCGCACACTGCCTGTACCTCCTGCACCGCAGCCACGGCCAGACCCGCGACGCCGTGCACTGGCGCCGCCGGGCCGAGCGCATGAGCGCACCCGACGCGCCGTGCGAAGTGCCGTGCGCCGCCCGCCCGCTGCTCACCGATCCCGTACGGCACGCGTTGATCGCCGCCAGTCATCGCGGCGCCGATCCTCGGCTGCCGCCGGCCGTCGAGCGGGTCATCCACGGCCTTCCGGTGGACGCGGCCGCGCCCGACTTCGGCGAGGTACCCGTGCCCGACCCCACCCTCTCGCGCGAACTCGCCGTCGCCACCGCCCGGGGGACCCCCCGACGCTGACCCCGGCCCGGGGCGCGCCGCCGCTCGGCGCGGTGGCGCCGCTCAGCGCGGTGGCGCCGACAGGGGGCGGGTGCCCAGGGTGCGGAACAACTCCTTCGTCATGGCCCGGTTGATCGCCGGGTCACGGCCCTCGACATAGGGGATGCGGGGCGTGTACCCGGTCGCCGCGAACAGCGCAAGCGCACGGATGTTGCGCGCGCCGGTCTCCACCACCAGGCGCCGCGCCCCCGCCTCGGCGGCGGTGTGCTCCAGGGTGGCCAGCAGGCGGCGACCACAGCCCCGGCCCCGATGTTCGGGCACCACATACAGCCGCTTGATCTCCGCCGTGCGACTGGGCAGGGTGCGCCAGCCGCCGCATCCGATCGGCTCGGTGCCGGCGTAGGCCACCACCAACAGGCCCTCGGGCGGCTCCAGATCGCGCGGTTCGGTGGTGTCGGGGTGGTCGGCGAAGCCGTAGAGCGCGACCTGCTGGGCGTAGAGCGCGTGCAGCAGACGCTGGGTGTCGGGATGCGTGTAGGGACGCGGCACGAGGCGTATGTCGCCCGGACCGCTCGGGGCGTCGGCGCCGAACGGCCCGTGGTGGCCCGGAGCGGCCCCCAGGACGGCCCCGCCCTTGGCGCGGTGCGCGAAACCGATCAACGACCTGCTCCTCTCCCGCCGACTCGCGAACCAGTGCTGCGGGACATTCTCCGGCATGTCCCCACGCGACGGACAGTGGTCGAGCCGAACATGCTGCAACCGAGACTTCGGCGATCCGCACAAGGCCCCGGCGCCGCAGGCCGGACCGGCCCCGAAACGGGGCGGTATCCCTCCCGGGTGACGAAGACCACGATCCGCCACGGACCGGCGAGCGCCCACACGAAGGGTCAGCGCAGCTTCGGGGAGCCGTTCGGCAGGGGGACGATGTGGGGCGCCGTCGTGGTCAGTTGGTGGCAGGTCTCGCGGTATTCGCCGGGCGGCCGGGAGTCGCGGACGATGCCGGCACCGGCCTGTAGCCACGTGGTGTCGTCCCGGGTGTGGATCATCCGCAGGGCCAGCGTCGCGTCCAACTCCCCGGCCCGGCCGGCCCGGATCACGGCGCCGCCGTAGAGACCGCGCGGGCCCGGCTCGTGGGCGTCGATCACCGCGTAGGCCGCCGCCCTGGGGACGCCGGTCGCGGCGAGGCCGGGAGTCGTCGCGACGAGGGCGTCCCAGGCGCTGTGCGGCTGTGCCAGTCGGCCCGACAGGCGCGAGCCGATGTGGTGCACGTTGCCCCGCTCCCGGACCGCCATGAACTCGTCCACGCCGACACTGTCCGGCTCGCACAGGGCACGCAGTTCGGCCTCGGCGGCACGGACCGACAGTTCGTGCTCGTGCACCTCCTTGGCGTCCCGCAACAGCGCGCCGCGCCGTCGGGCGTCGAAGGCGGGGTCGCCGTCGCGCGGACACGTGCCCGCGAGCGGTCGCACGGTCACGGTCCGATCGCCGGCAACCTCCACCACGATCTCCGGGCTGAACCCGACGGCCCGAAGTCCCGGCAGATCCAGCAGGAACGACCGGGCCGGCGTATTCGCCCGGCGCCCCCGCAGGTAGGTGGCCGGAAAGTCGACGGCACAGGGCACCGCCACCCGCCGGGACAACACCACCTTGTCCGCCTCGCCCGCCCGGATCCGCCCCACCGTCGCCGCCACGGCCGCCGTGAACGGCGCGGGATCGTCGTCCTCGACGTCGACCGGCCGACTCGGCGCGGCCGTCGCCCGATCGCCGTCGAGCACGATCCGCGTCACCCGCCGCAACTCCTCGATGTCGCACGCCCACACGGTCAGCGCCGTCTCGTCCACCCCCACCTCGATCCGAGGCACCGTCAGCCGCCCGAGCAGATCCGCGCCCACCGGCAACCCGGCCACGGCCCGCCCGAGTTCGAAGCCCACCCACCCGTACAGCCGCCAGTCCTCGATCGGCAGCCCGCCCAGCACCGCCTCGATCGCCCGCGCCGGCGACCCCTCCCACGGCACACGAGTACATCGCCCCTCACTCGTGCCGACCACGGCGTCGGCATGCACGGCCACCTCCGCGACGGCGCCGCCGGCGAACCACCACCGCCCCTCCCCCTCGTATACGACCGACTCTTCGAACCCCCCGGCCTCGGCCAACCGCACCACGACGTCGAGCGGATCGAACTCCCCCTCGTGGCGCACCCACAGTCGGCGCGGGTCGGTCGCGGCGGCAGCGGCGGGCGCGGCAGCAGCGGCGGAGTCGATGGTCATGGGATGCACCGTCCTCGGATACTGCGGCCGGCCCGGGCCTCGACGCGTCGCGCGCGGCGCCCACCCGACCGCACGGATAGAGCAATATCCACTTAGGTTAGCCTTACCTAACAAGAGACGCCAAGGCAATATCCAGGCGTCCCGCCGACGCTCGACAACCCCTCCAGACAAACCAACTCGGCTGCATGCCACGCGAGTTGGGTAACCCGTCCATGCGGCACCCACTCGCCCGCGCACACCGATCGGCCCGCAAGCCCACACCGCGACTCACCCGTTGGGATGGTTTCTTCGGCCTCCCGCGCCGCATCGACGATCGCCATACCGGACAAACCGATACGTTGCCGAAGTCCGCCCTCCCGACCCCGTGCGTCGTATACCAGGAGGCTCCGTGCAAAGCATCGACCCGGCCGACAAAGGCCGTTCGTCCCGTTCGGGACTCACCAGGCGCCGGTTCGTAATCGCCGCCGGCGGTGTCGCGGTGGGTGGCGCGCTGATCGGCGACGCGATCGGGCCCGGCGCCCGGCCCGCCCACGATCCGTTCGCGGAGGTCGCCGCCGGCCGCGACTCGTTGTCCTTCACCGCCGCCACCAACGGCGCCGCGACGCTCGATCCCGTCGGCGGCGGCCTGGTCGCCGAGGTGCAGAGCGTGTTGTGGGCGATCCCGCCCGACGGTGGCCCGGCCCGTGCGCTGACCGCCCCCGAACTGGAGCCCGGCCGCCCGGTGTTCGCCCCCGACGGCCGACTCCTGGCCTTCTCGGCGTGTCGGGACGGCCGGTTCCACGTCTGGACGATGCGCCCCGACGGCGGCGGACTTCGGCAACTCACCGACGGCCCGTGGGACGACCGCGCGCCCGCCTGGTCCCCGGACGGCACCAGGCTGGTGTTCGCGTCCGAACGCGACGGCGACCCGATCACGGGCAGCCCCTACCGCCTCTGGGTCCTCGACGTGCGCGGCGGCGCGCTCACCCGGATCACCGGACTGCCCGGTCAGGACGGCCCGTTCCAGGACGGCCCGTGGGAGGACTTCGATCCGACCTGGGCCCCCGACGGCACCCGGATCCTGTTCGTCCGGGCCGCCGCGGGCGGCACGTCCCCGGACGCCCGCACCGTCGCCTCGGTGCCCCCCGACGGCACCGGCCCGGTGACCGTCGAGCACACCGAGACCACGCCCGGCACACAGATCATGACCCCGGCGCTGTCCGCCTCCGGGCGGTTGGCGTATCTGCGCACGATGGGCGGGTCCGACAGCGAACGGCCCGACGGGGAGTGCTCCCTGATCGTCGACGGCGCGCGGGTCCCGATCGATGGCGACGTGCTGCCGGTGCCGCCGCGCTGGAGTGCGGGCGGCGAGCTGCTGCTCAACGTGGACGGACGGTTCCGGCTGCTCCGCCCCGAGGACCCCACGACGGCCGTCGAGTTCGCGTTCGACGCCACCCTGCCGCTCGACCGGCCGCGATACCGCGCCAAACACCGCGAGTTCGACACGGACCGGGTGCGGCCGGTGCGCGGCATCCATCTGCCGGCGCTGTCCCCCGACGGCCGCGAGGTCGTCTTCGCGGCGCTGAACTCCCTCTGGATCGCGCCGACTTCAGGTGGCGGAGTGCCGCGCCGGGTGTTCTCCACCGCGCCCACACGCTACGTCATGGCGCCGACCTGGACCGGCGACGGCCGGGGCCTGGTGTTCGCCGACGACCGCGACGGCCTCTACGCGGTACGCCGCCTCGACCTGGCGTCCGGCACCGAAACGGTCCTGGCGGCCGGCGGGCGCACACACCCGGCCCTGTCCCCCGACGGACGCCGGCTCGTCAGCCTCGACATGTCCGGCAACCTGGTCCTGACCGACCTGGCCGGCGGCACCGAACGGGTCCTCGCGCCGCCGCTGTCGGGCAGCGGACTGCCGGGGCGGCCGAGTTGGTCGCCGGACGGCCGCCGCGTGGCGCTGTGCGATCGCAACCGGCTCAACCGGCGCTTCCGTGAGGGCTACAACCTCATCCGGGTGATCGACATCGACGCGCCCGCCGGCGACGCGCACGAGGCACCCGGCGCGAGCCGGCTGTACGCGGTCGCCCCGCACGCCTCGATCGCCGACCGCTACGACTCGGGGCCGGTCTGGTCCCCCGACGGGCGCTCGATGGCGGTGATCGTCGAATCCGCCCTGTGGCTGCTGCCCGTTCGCGCCGACGGCGCTCCGGACGGGGAGGCGCGACAGCTGACCACCGAGACCGCCGACCATCCGTCCTGGTCCGCCGACGGCGGCCGACTGCTCTACCTGACCGCCGGGCGGCTGCGCCTGTTCGACGTGGCCGCCGGCACCGCCCGCACCGTCCGGGTGCCGCTGGACCACCGCCACCCCACCCCGGCCGACCTCGTCGTCCACGCCGGACGCCTGTGGGACGGCACCGGCGAGCGCACCCGGGACGACGTCGACATCCTCGTCCACCGCGGCCGGATCACCGCGATCGAACCGCATCGCCCCGGCCGCCCGTCCGCCGCCCCACCCCTCGACGCGTCCGCGCGCACCGTGCTCCCCGGCCTGTGGGACGCGCACACCCACCCGTGGCAGTACACCTTCGGCGGCCGGCAGACCGCCACCCAACTCGCCTACGGCATCACCACCGCCGTTTCGCTCGGCGGCTTCGCCTACGAACAGGCCCGGCTCAAGGAGGCGATCAACGCCGGCGAACTGGCCGGCCCCCGCCTGCTGAGCACCGGCGAACTCCTCGACGGGGCACGGGTGGCGTACAGCATGGGCCGCAGCCACCGCACGCCGGCCGGGCTCACCCGGTCGCTGGCCCGCGCCGCCGCGCTCGACTGGGACTTCGTGAAGACGTACGTGCGCGCCCCCACGTGGCTGATGGCCGAGGCGGCGCGGTACGCCCACGACGAGTTGGGCGTACCCGCCGGAAGTCACCTATGTTCGCCCGGAATCGAGGTGGGCCAGGACCTGACGACCCATCTGAACGCGACCCAGCGCATCGAGTTCGGCCGCGCCGTCTCCGCGACGGGCCACTCGTACCAGGACGTGCACGAGATCTACACCACCGGCGACTTCGCCATGATCGCCACGCCGTTCACCGCACTGCCCCTGATCGGCGCCGACCCGGCCCTGGCCGCGGACGACCGGGTCACCGTGCTGATGCCACCCTGGCACACCGCGCTGGTTCGCCAACTCGCCGGCCGCCCACCCACACCCGCCCAACTGGCCGCGCTGGGCACCGAGATGGACACCTACCGTCGCATCCTGAGCGCCGGCGGCCGGGTCGCCCTGGGCACCGACGCGCCCCTGGTCCCGGTGGGCCTGCACCTGCACCTGGGACTGCGCGCGCTGCATGCGCACGGCCTGTCCCCCGCCCAGGCACTGCGCACCGCCACCGTGCTGCCGGCCCGACTCTTCGCCGTGGACCGCGACCTGGGCACGCTGGAGACGGGCAGACTGGCCGACCTGACCATCGTGGACGGCGATCCGTTCACCGACTTCGACACCCTGGTCCGCACCGTCTCGGCGGTACGCGGCGGCACCCCCTTCCACCGGGACGACCTGGTCCGCTCCTTCCCGGCGCCCGCCGCCTCCGCGCCCGCCGCCGGCCAGGCCCGGGTGACGCCGCCCGGAGCAGGCCACCACGCCCGCCCCGAACCCGAGCCCGCCGACGGCTGGTTGGCCATCGCCCTGGAGTTGCAGCGGGACGGCTGTTGCGGCTGACACCACCGAACCGCCGGCGGGCGAGGACGCGAGTCGATCAGGGATCGGCGGAGCGCGGCGCTTCGGGCCGTCGACGCAGCGTGAACAGATGCGTCGTCCCGGTGATGTCGAGCAGGCGGCGGGCCCATTCGCCCAAATCCAGGGTCAGCGTGGTGCCCCGCGCGCCGGCCCGGGTGCGCGCGTGCAGCAACGCATGCACGATCGTGCTGTCGCAGAAGGTCACGTCCGCCAGGTCGACGTGCACGTGCTCCGCGCCGCTGTCGAGCAGCCGGCCGAGCGCCCGACACAATCGCGGACCGGTGGCCACGTCGATCTCGCCGGCGACCCGGAGCAGGACCGGTTCCCCGTCGGCAGTGACGTGCAGGCGCAGCAGTTCCGAGGCGGGCACGGGTTGTTGGTACCGCTCGGGTCGGCTCGGCCGCGGCGGTGGCGCGGAGGATCCACCCCCGCCGCGGGGCTCGGGGCGACGCGGTCGTCGAGACATGGTCGACTCCCTTGCGTACCGTATGCGTGTTTCGTCGACATCTGTCGGGTTGGTCTGCTCCCAGCATCGGACGCCCCGAAACCCGCGTCAATGAATTCCGGAACCTTCTTCCGAAGGTGCGCAGCGATGATCAGCGCGGGACCCCCGACACCACACCCGCCAGGAAGGTGCGCACCGCCCGATGCACCGTCTCGCGAGTGGGCGGTGTGCCCTTGCGGTCGGCGAAGAGCAGGTGCCCGGTGCCGACCAGCATGGGCGCGAGCATGTCGGGATCGGCGTCCGGGACGAGCCGGCCCAGGGCACGCTCGGCGGCGAGATAGCCGGCGATCATCGCCGTGGCCTCGGTCAGGATCGGCACACCGGTGGGTGTGGTGCGGCGCAGCCGGGCGCGCAGTTCGTCGCGGGAGACGACCAGGCCGACGATGGCCACGGCGACCGATCCGAACAGGTCGATCAACGCCTCGGCGAGGTGATCGGCGACGTCGCCCGACCCGGCCAGGCCGTGCAGCGCAGCCGCGCGGCCGTCGATCCGGGCCACCCGGTCGCGGACGAGTTCGGCGAGGAAGTCGTCGAAGTCGGCGAAGTGCCGATGCAGGACACCCTTGGCGCAGCCCGCCTCGGTGGTCACCGCCCGGCTGGTCAGCGCGCTCGGCCCGTCCCGGAGCAGGACCCGCTCGGCCGCGTCGAACAGTTGCTCCCGCACGTCGCGCAGGGCCACTCCCGTCGGCATCGTCATTCGCCCCTTCCGGCTCGATCGCCCCACGCCCCGCATCCGGCGCTCGACGGGGAGGCAATTGACGAGTGGGCAGACGCCCATTCATAGTGGGCACATGCCCACTATACCGTCGGGGCAGGAGCACACCCCCCGACCCGACCCCCCGATCCCACCCCACCGACACCGCGAGACGGCGGAGTCGTTCGGCGTGGACGCCGAGCGCTACGACCGGACCCGCCCCCGCTACCCGCGGGCCCTGGTGGACCGCATCGTCGCCGCCGCCCCGGGCCCGGAGGTCCTGGACGTCGGCTGCGGCACCGGCATCGTCGGCCGACGCTTCCGGGCGGCCGGATGTACGGTGCTCGGCGTCGACCCGGACCCGCGCATGGCCGACTGGGCGCGCGGACGCGGACTCGACGTCGAGGTCGCCACGTTCGAGGACTGGGACCCGGCCGGACGCACCTTCGACGCGCTCGTCTGCGGCCAGGCCTGGCACTGGGTGGACCCGGTCGCGGGCGCGGCCAAGGCGGCGCGGGTGCTGCGCCCGGGCGGCCGGCTCGCCCTGTTCTGGAACGCCGCCTCGCCCGAGCCCGAACTCGCCGCCGCCTTCGCCGAGATCCACCGCCGACTGCTGCCCGACTCCCCCGCCGCACTGCCGACCCCGGCGGACATCGACCGGGCGTACGCGACCATGTGCACCCAGGCGGCCGACGGCCTCCGGGCGGCGGGCGCATTCGCCGAACCGGAGCAGTGGCGGCTCGACTGGCGACACACCTACAGCCGGGACGAGTGGCTGGACCAGGTCCCCACCATCGGCGTCTACACCCGACTCGCTCCCGAAGTCTCAACCGAACTCCTGGCCGCCCTCGGCGCCGCGATCGACGCGGCGGGCGGCAACGTCCCCGTCGACTACGGCACGCTGACCCTCACCACGACCCGCAACCCCGCCTGACCGCCTGACCGCCTGACCGCCTGACCGCCACAAGCCTGCCTCGCCCCATCGGCGGGCGCAGTCGAGGGTGGTCGAGGGGTTGTGACCTTGGGGGGTGGGCGTGTCTGATGGTCGCACTCATCGCGAGGGTGGAGGCGTTCGGTGCCTCCCGCGCCGACCCGTGATGCCCGCTCCGCCGCTGCCGTCTTGTCACCGTGCCCCGGCTCGGGAGGTCGATCGTGGATCACGAGGGACTTCGGCGCGCCCTCCTGCACCGCATGCTGATCGGATATCGCACCCGGCTGGTCCCGGCCGTACCCGGGCTCGGCTTCGCGGGCGCGGCGAACCGGGTTCCGCGCCAGGAGGACGTCGCCGACCGGGCCCGGGTAAGTCTGCGCTGGTACGGGCATCTCGAACGGGGCGACCGGGTCGCCTTCGACCCGCATCGGCTCGCCCGGGTCGCGGACACGTTGCGCGTCCCGCACCGCGAGCGCGGACTGCTGCACCTGCTGGCCACGGGGCCGGACTCGACGGTGTTCCCCCGGCCCGTGCCCAGACCGGACCCGGACGTGTCGCACGACGACCGGGAGACCCTGTGCCGGTTGTCCCCCAATCCGGCGATCCTCACCGACCACGCCTGGAACGTGCTCGCCGCCAACGACATGGTGTTCGCCTGCTTCCCCGCGCTGCACCACCGCCGGGCGCCGGCGGGCCCGCCGAACGTGCTGGACTGGATCTTCGGCGACGAGGCGGCGGCGACCTTCGCCGACATCGACGCGGTCCGCCGCGACGCGGTCACCACCGCGCAACTCACCTACGTACGCTACGGCGACGACCCGACGGTCGCCGCGCTGGTGCGGACCCTGCTGGCCCATCCGGCCGCCGCGACCCGCTGGCACCGGTGTGTACTGCCGTGCAGTCCGCGACTGCGCCACCACGTACGGCTCCGGGTGTTCGGCACCTGTGAGGTGGTGTTCCTGCACCACGAGGACACCGACGGCCGACACCTGTTGGCCATGCTCCCGGCGGTCGAGTCGCGGCCGTCCTGAGCCGCGATCCGCGGCCCGGGCCGGACGCCGGGCGTGGTCAGGGACATGCCGGTTGCGCCGAGCCGAAGGTACGGCGGTAGGTGTGGGGGCTGACGCCGGTGGTCTTCTTGAAGCGGTCGCGGAAGGCGGTGGGCGAGCCGAACCCGACCTGGGCGCCGATGCGTTCGACCGGGTCGCCGGTGGTCTCCAGGAGGTGCTGGGCCTGGCGGATGCGCGCGCGGTGCAGCCATTGCAGCGGCGTGGTGCCGGTGTGCTCGCGGAAACGACGGATCAGGGTCCGGGTGCTGGTTCCCGCCCGGGCGGCGATGTCGGTGAGGGTGAGTTCGGCGCCCAGGTTGTCCCGCAACCACGCGAGCAGCGGTTCCAGGGCCGAACCCTGCGGTGTCGGGACATGGTCGTGCACGATGAACTGCGCCTGCCCGCCCTCGCGTTCCAGCGGCATGACGGACAGCCGGGCGGCGTCGGCGGCGACCGCCGAACCGTAGTCGCGGCGGATCATGTGCAGACACAGGTCCATCCCGGCGGCGGCGCCGGCGGAGGTGAGGATGCGGTCGTTGTCCACGTACAACACGTCCGGATCGACCTCGACGGACGGGTGGTGTTCGGCCAGGAGATCGGCCGCGATCCAGTGCGTGGTGGCACGCAGGCCGTCCAGCAGCCCCGTGGCGGCCAGGGGGAAGGTGCCCACGCAGATCGACGCGATCCGGGTCCCGTTCCGCGCCGCCGTGCGCAGCGCTTCGCGCACGGCGGGGCTGAGCGGGGTCAGCGGGTCGGCGGTCCCGGGCACGATGATCGTGTCCGCGCCCACCAGCCCGTCCAGCCCCCACGGCGCCCGCAGGGTGAACAGGCCGGCGTCGACCTCCGGCTGCTCGGCGCACACCCGCACGTCGTAGCCGGGCCGACCGTCCGGAAGCCGGGAGAGGGTGAACACCCCGATCGGGGTGGCCAGATCGAACGGGATCACCCCGTCCAGGGCGAGGATGGCGACGATGTGCATGGCAGGAATGTACTCGGCCACCGGAAAACCGCCACAGCCGCACCCGGGGTCGGGCATCGTCCGCGCGCCGCCCGACCCGGCCCGGTCCGGCCCGGACAGCCGCTCACCTCACCTCTCCGGCGGGAAGTCCGCGCCCAGGCTCAGCTGCCGCCACGCCGCGAACCCGTCACGCAGCGCATCCAGTCGGGCCTCGGCGATGTGCACCGCCGCCTCCCCGAGCAGCAGCCGCAGCGGGGGTTCGGGGGCGTCGACCACGGCGGCGATCGCGGCGGCGGCACGGTCCGGGTCGCCCGGCTGCCGCCCGTACGTCGCGCGCGTGGCGGCCCGGCGAGCGCCGGCGGTGTCCGCGTAGTCGGCGATCCGGACGGCGGACTCCCGCATCGAAGGGCCGGACCAGTTCGTCCGGAACGCGGCCGGCTCCACGATGGTCACCCGGATCCCCAGCGGCGCGACCTCGGCTGCCAACGACTCGGTTGGTGCAAATGATGCAGTCCTGGGATCGGCAGCCGGCCGTCGTACTGGGTCGCTACATGGACATCCTGGCCGCGAACACGCTGGGCGCGGCGCTGTTCGATGGGCCCGAACGCAACCTGCTCAGGCTGCTCTTCCTCGATCCGGCCGGGCGCACGTTCTACCCGGACTGGGAGCAGGCGGCGCGCAACACCGTCGCGTCGCTGCGCTCGTGCGCGGGCGATGATCCCGGGGACCCGGCGCTGGTCTCGCTGGTGGGCGAACTGTCGCTGCGCAGCCAGGACTTCGCCCGGCTGTGGGCCCGACACGAGGTGCGCCGCAAGAGCACCGAGGCCAAACGTTTCCGGCCTCGCGCGGTGGGCGAACTGGAGTTGTCCTACGAGTCGTTGACGGTGAACAGCGCGCCGGGGCAGCAGTTGGTGGTGTATCAGGCGGAGCCGGGCAGCGCCACCGAGCAGGCACTGTGCCTGCTCGGCAGCTTGGCGGCGGGCCGGGCGGAACCCGAAGACGAGCCCCGATAGGGCGGGTCCGCGAGCCCTATGCCCCGGCGTGGCGGGTGTGGCGAGTGTGGCGGGTGTCCCCGGTCGTCCCGGCCTTCCTCACAGTGGCTTCACCTTGTTCGACGCGACCGCGACCGTCACCGACCGGGTGCCGCCGAGGAGGCCCGCCAGGGTGAAGGCGACCTCCAGTCGGCCGTCGAACCGGCTGCCCACAACGACGCCCCGGGTTCCGGCGGGGACGGATTGGGTGAGGCCGCCGCCCAGGTCCCCGACCGCTTCGACCCTGGTACCGATGTCCATGGGATGTTCCTCCGTCCGGGCGGGCCGACTACGCGCGCGGCGCGGATTCGGCGCCCCGGTCCTGTTGCAGCCGCCACAGTTCGGCGAACAACCCGTCGTGTTCCGCGAGGAGTTCGTCGAACGTGCCCTGCTGGGTCACCCGCCCCGAGTCCATCACCACGATGTGGTCCGCGACCGCGACGTTGGCCAGTCGGTGGGTGACCAGGACGACGGCGCTGTCCCGGGCGATCTCGCGAAGGCCCGCGAAGATGCGGTGTTCGGCTCGGGGGTCGAGGGCGGAGGTGGGTTCGTCCAGGCAGATCAGCCCCGGCTCGCCGTACAGCGCGCGGGCGATGCCGAATCGTTGCCACTGACCCACGGACGGGTCGACGCCACCCCACCATTCGCGGGCCAGGAGGGTGCCGAGACCGCGTGGGAGGCCGGCGATCACGTCGTCCGCGCCCGAGGCGCCGGCCGCGCGCTCGATCGCTTCGTCGTCGTCCTCGCGGGGTTGGCCGAGGTTGATGTTCAGTCGGGCGGACAGCGGCCAGCGGGCAATCTCCTGCGGGACGTAGCCGACGTGGGACCAGGCCGCGTGCGGATCGAGGTCGCCCACGTCGTCGCCGTTCCAGGTGACCCGGCCCTCGTGGGCCAGGTACAGGCCGCACAGCAGACGGGACAGGGTCGACTTGCCGGAACCGTTCTCCCCCACCAGGGCCAGGATGGTGCCCCTGCGCAGCTCCAGGTCGATGTCGGCGACGGCGGGTGCGGCCTTGCCGGGGTAGCGGTAGGTGACGTTCTCGGCGCGGACCACGACGGGCGGCTTGGGGACGAGGTCGCCGCGCGTCATCGCGTGGCCGCCGGCCTCGTCGAGGAAGCGGGCCCAGTCGTCGAGGTACAGGCCGACGCTGTAGAGCCGACTGCCGGAGACCACCAGACCGCCCAGGGCCGTACCGACCGTACGCAGCGCGATCACCGCGGTGCCGGCGGCGGCCACCGACATACGGTCCGTGGACAGCAGGTACGCCAGCGCGGCCCACACCAGGCTTGCCGCCAGCCCGCCGACGGCGGCGCCGACCAGGCCGATCTTGGCGGTGGTCCAGGCGCCGGACTGGGTGACCCGCTGTACCCGATCGGCCGCGACGGCGTAGCGACCGAGCAGGAACGGCGCCATGGTGCCGGCCCGGAGCTGGTCGGCCCAGCGCTGGTCGGAGATGTGCCAGCGCAGCATGTTGAGCAGCCGCCGCTCGTCCTGGGTGTGCAGCGTGGTCAGGTATTCGACGCGCGCGCCGCGTACCGCCGCCACTCCGCGCGGCAGCGCGCCCAGGAGCAGCAGGGGCAACAGCACCGGGTGCAGGAGGGTGAGTACGGACGCGGCGGCGATCAGCGAGGCGCAGGCGGCGAGGACGTCCTGGGACTGCGGCATCAGGCCGCGCATCGATTGCAGGCCCCGGTCCGCGGCGTCCCATCGGTCCTGGTAACCGGGGTGGTTGTAGGCGGCCAACTCGGCCCGGGAGGCGGCCTGGAGCAGCAGCCATTCGGACTCGCGGGTCAGCCGCGGGGTCACCCGCGCGGACAGCGCCACCACGGCGATGCCGAGCACGGCGCGCAGCCCGACCGCCGCGCTCAGCAGGAGGATCGAGGGCAGCGCGTCGCGCAAGCGGTCGGTGACGTCACCCGACGCGATCAGCGCGGTGATCGTGCCGGTCGTGGCGAGCAGTCCGCCGGCTTCGAGGACGCCGGCCAGGACCTGACATACCATCAGCGCGACCAGGGCTCGCGGGTCGGCCTTCCAGGCGAGGCGCATGGCGCGCACGAGCAGGTGCGGCAGGCGGGCGGCCATGGCGCGGGTGGTGATCTTCGTCAGCGCGACGGCGGTATCCCGGCCCGGGGGCGCGAACGCCAGTTCCTGGTCCGGGCGTTCGTCGGCGGGCGGGGCTTCGGCGGGGTCTTCGGTCGAGGCTCGGGTCGGCGCTTCGGCGGGGAGCTCGGGCGGGACTCGGGTAGAGGCTCCGGCGGGGCGCTCGGTCGGGACGCGGGTCGGGACTTCGGTGGGGACCTCGGGCGGGGTCTCCGCGGGGGCCTCGGGCGTGGTGGCGCTCTGGTGCGGGATGGCGTTCGGCCCGGGTTTCGAGCGGGCGTCGCTCAGGGGGGTGGGATCTTCTCCGGCGGGTTTGGGGGTCACGACGGCGCCTTCCGATCGTGCGGGTGGGATCGCTCGGCGGAGCGTCCGCCAATGCTGGTGCGGTGGGGTGACACCCCGGCAGAGCGCACCGGTGTGAGAGCGAGGCGTGGAACCGAATCGGGCGCCTCGAACGGGCGCTCGACCAAACGATTCGCTGCCCGGCTCCGCCGACCGATCGGCGCCGGACACTCCACGACACGCGCCCTCGTCCGATCGACCACACCGCGCGCCGGGCGCGCCCGGGAGGCGCGTCGGCCGGCCGGGGTGACGCGCGACGAACGACTCCCGCCCTCGCGTTGGCGCGTGTCTTCAAGCCCCCGTCGGGCTCCGCGGCGTGAGCGCAGCGAGGAGCCCGACGGGCGGATGCCGTGCATCGGCGTGCCGGAGAAGCAGGTGCACAGTGGTTCCATTCGCCTGTTTCTCCGGGGCGGCGAGGTGCGGTGCCGGGCGTCGTGGAGCTCGGCGGGAGATTGAAGACACGCGCTAGGGGCCGAACCGCCGCGCACGCCGCCGCCCGCTGCCCCGTCGGGGCGCGGCGCCGAGGGGCTGCCTATCCTGGCGGGGACGGAGCGGCCGGACCAAGGGTGAGGTGCGACGATGAGCGCTGCCGTACGAACCATTCGCTGGGGCATCCTGGCGACCGGCGGTATCGCCGCCGAGTTCACCGAGGCGCTGCGGAGCCTGCCGGACACCGAGGTGATCGCGGTCGGGTCGCGCAGCACTCCGAGCGCGAAGGCCTTCGCCGAGCGGCACGAGATCCCCCGGGCGTACGGCAGTTGGGCCGAGTTGGCCGCCGACGACGACATCGACATCGTCTATGTCGCCACCCCGCACTCGGCGCATCGCGAGGCGGCGGGGCTGTGTCTGGCGGCCGGGCGGGCGGTGTTGTGCGAGAAGGCGTTCACGCTGAACTCGCGCGAGGCCCGCGAGCTGGTCGAACTGGCGCGGGAGCGCGGGTTGTTCCTGATGGAGGCCATGTGGACGTACTGCCACCCGCTGATCCGCCGGATGCGTGAGCTGGTCCGGGAAGGCGTGATCGGCGAGGTACGCAGCGTGTCCGCCGCGTTCGGCTTCGCCGAGGACCTCCCGCCCGAGCACCGGCTGCGCGACCCGGCGCAGGGTGGCGGCGCGCTGCTCGACCTGGGCGTCTACCCGGTCTCCTTCGCCCAGTTGCTGCTCGGCGAGCCCGACACGGTCCGGGCCTGGGCGCACCGGACCCCCGAGGGGGTGGACGCGAACACCGGGATCGTCCTGGGCTGGAACAGCGGTGCCGTGGCCACCCTGGGCTGCTCCATGACGGCCGACACCGATGCGCCCGCGACCGTCGCCGGCACCCTGGGGCGGATCGAGTTCACCGACGGCTTCTACTACCCGGACCGGTTCGTCGTGCAGCGCCGGGGCGAGGAGCCGCGGACCGTGCTGCTCGCGGACGTCACCGACGATCCCGAACGCGGCACGATGCGGCACGAGGCGATCGAGGTCATGCGCTGCCTGCGCGCGGGCGAGACCGAATCCCCGCTGGTGCCACTGGCGGGCACGCTGGCCGTGATGCGCACGCTGGACACCGTGCGCGAGCACATCGGGGTGCGCTACCCGGGCGTCGATTAGCCGACGCGGGCGGGCCGCCGACGCGTCCGTCGGCGGGCCCGATCCAGGCAACCGACGTGCCGGCCAAGGCCGTTGCCGTGCCCGACGGCTCAACACGGCCCCTGGCGCTCTGCCGCGAGCAAGCGCAGCGCCGCGACATGCGCCCCGTCGGTCCGTACCCGACCGGCAACCGCCGCGGCGCGCTGCGCCGGCTCGGGCCGCAGGACGTCGTCGAGCGCCGCGATGAGCGAGTCGGTGGTCGCCGTCCCGGGCGCGTGCGCGTGTCCGATGCCGAGTTCGACCACCCGCCGGGCGAAGTAGTGCTGGTCGTAGTGCCGCGGGACGATCACCTGCGGCGCGCCCGCCCGTGCGGCCGCGGTGGTGGTACCGGCCCCGCCGTGGTGCACAACGGCCGCCACCCGGCGAAACAGCGCCCGATGGTTCACCTCGCCGATCGACAGGCAGTCGGATTCCCGGTCCGGGATCGCGAGTTCGGCCCAACCTCGGAGCACGATCGCACGGCGTCCGAGCGCCCGAGCCGCCTCGATCATGCTCTTGCCGAGGTCGTGCGGGGCACGGACGCTGCCGAAGCCGAAGTACACGGGCGGTTCGCCGGCGTCGAGGAATGCCTCCACCTCGGCGGCGAGCGGGCGTTCGTCGGGCAGGATCCAGGCGCCGGTCTGCACCACACCCGAATCCGCCGGCCCGGGCCAGGGCGCGAGCGTCGGATCGGCGGCCAACCACGGCTGTTCGGTGAACATGTGGCCGCGCACGTCGTCGACCGGCCCCAGTCCGAAGCCGGCGCGATGCGCGTCGAGAGCGGGCCCCCAGAGGTCGTTCAGGCGCCGGGCGTCCTCGGCCCACAGCGCGGCGTGGTCGGCGCCGCCCTCGCTCGGCGGCCGTCCCGGCATCGGGGGCGGCGCATGCCGGGTGGACGGCAGGGCGATGGGGCAATAGCTCGCGTAGACGTAGCGGATTCCCATCGACTCGGCCACCGAACGCGCCGCGATCTGCAGGGCCGTGGCCGCCACGATGACGTCGCAGTCCGCGGCCGCCGCCGGGATGGTGTCGAACTGGGTCGCCACCGTGCCCTCGATCAGCCGCCGCCGCTGCTCGGGCGTGGGCGGACCCGCGGCCGGGTCGGCCTTTGCGGTCCCGGCCAGTTCCGGACCGATCGGCACGAACTCGATCCCGAGTCCTTCGAGCCAGGCCCGGAAGTCCGGCGGCGCGCACACCCGTACGTCCTCCCCGAGGTCGCGCAACTCCAGCGCCAACGCGACGATCGGTTGCACATCGCCCCGCGACCCGATCGTCGACAACAACACACGCATCGAAACTCCCTCTCCCGCATCGACCTCGGACCCGGCCGTCGCGACACCGTCGTGGTCACGATCAGCCGGTAGTCGATCACCGTGAGTCGGCATTGTGGGCCCGCACGGGGGCCTTGCCGCAAGTCCCCCCGCCCGCCCCGACCCGAACATGCGCGACGAACCCCCTCCACCGGCCGCTTTGTCCGGGCGGCGGGCTAGAAAGGGGCCATGGCACACAACTTTCAGGCGATCGACGACGAGGGTGTGGCCGCGGCCGTCACCGGGTTGCTCCACACGGGCGGGAGTTGGCGGGGCGCCTCGCTCGCCGGCCTCGAACGCGTCGGCGGATACCTGGCCGGCACGTGGGACCCGCCCGCCGGGCATCCCGCCCCCGAGCCCGTCGGGCACGGCGAATGGGCGGCGCTGATCGGCCGGATCGGCGCGATCGCGTTGCGCGCCGCGGCGCCGTCGGCCCCGGAGGAGGCCCGCGAGCGCCTGCTCGCCCTGTTGGAGGTCTGGTCCGACACCGCATTCGTCGATGCCGACGCCCGATGGCGCACCGGAAAGGTGTCCGAACCGAGCGTGTTCGCACCCGGGATACGCGACGAACACGGCGCCACGATCAAGCTGTTCCACGTCTGGAAGGGCATCCGCGTCCTGGAGTTTCGGCGCGGGGCCGCCGAGGCACCCGAGTTGGGCCCGATGACCGATGTCGTCGACGTGCCGCGCGGCGCCTGGGGCAGTGCCGGGCAGATCCGCGAACTGGTCGCCCTGGTGCGGACCCGCGGCCCGATGCCGTGGGACCCCGAGGCGGTTGCCCTGCTCGTCGACGCCACCGGGATCTCCCGCGCCGCGGCCACCCTCCTGCTGGCCGCCAACCCCGGGACGCCGTCCTCCCCCGACCCGTTCCCGGCGCGCGAGGAGCGCCACGCCCTGGGCCTGACCACCACCGAGGCCAAGCCCGCCGAGGCCGAATTGGCACCGCTGACCGACACCGACCGGCTCGACCTGTTCGCCCACGCGCTGCCGGCCGACCCCGCCGAGTTGTGGTCGCCGACCGGCCCGCGCGAGGTCGCCGGCCGGATCGCCGCCGCGTGGCGGGCCC
This sequence comes from Embleya sp. NPDC055664, assembly GCF_053618075.1. Taxonomy (NCBI): domain Bacteria; kingdom Bacillati; phylum Actinomycetota; class Actinomycetes; order Kitasatosporales; family Streptomycetaceae; genus Embleya; species Embleya sp. NPDC055664. The sequence goes on along the minus strand of NZ_JBSHGZ010000042.1, from coordinate 46,228 downwards.
GGCGCGGTCACCACGCCCCGATCCCGGAGACCTCACGGGCGCTGATCGCCGCGCAGAAGCCGCGGACACCGGCCGCCGAGATCTGCGCGACCCTCGCCCACCCCGCCGACGAGCCGCTGGTCGCCAAGGATCTGGACACCCGGCCGCACGCCTCGGAGACCTCCATCAGGCTGGTCGACGCCTCGGGCACGACGGACGAACCCCGGCGCCTGGCCCACCTGCTGCAGGACGTGGCGATGCTCGTGCCGACCGTGTACGCCGAACTGCCCGCCGGGGACCCGATCCGGGAAAGTCTGCCCACCCTGATCGAGGAACTTCGCGCGCGACTGGCCCATCCCGGACTGCTGCTCCACGGCGGCGACGGCCCGCGAGAAATCACGGACGACGACCTGCGCGCGCTCTTCGGCCCGGATCCCTACCGGAGCCCGGAGCCGTTGACCGCGCCGGCGTTCGACGACGGGCTGACCGTGGCGATCGGGGCACCGCCGCCGTCGCACTACGGCCGGTACCGGCACTCCCCCCAACTGTGCTTCCGTCCCGCCCTGTTGGATGTCGACGCCGAGCGCACGAGGCAACTCACCGACAGGCGCAACGGCTTCCATGGAAGGGGCGCCGTCGACCACGTCCGGCGCATCCGCAGCGACTACTTCACCGGCGTGGTCGAGCGAGTGCGTTCCGGCGCGCTGCCCCCGGGCGCGTACGAGGCGAACCCCGCCGCGAGCGTCCCGGAACTGGTCGACCGGGTCGCCGCGTCACTGGCACTGTCGCCCGACGCGGCGGCCCTGTACCTGCAACTGCTGGTCCTGGAGGCCCCGACCGACCGCAGGGTGCGCACCTGGAACGGCTGGACCCCGACCCGCCATCGCAAGGCCGCGACGGCCCTGATCGACGCGGGCCTGGCGGTCCCCGACAAACGCTCCCGGGCCTACCGGGGCCTCTTCCTGCCGGGCCCGTGGGCGGAGGCGCACACGCCGGAATACCACTCGATGGAGACCTGGAAGGCGACCTTCCTCGGTATCCGTCTCGTACCCGACAGCCTCACCATCTACTTCCGCGCCGACTTCGACCGGACCCTGCCGGAACTGTTCGCCGACGCCTGGAAGCGCGTCGAACAGGGCAACGGCCCCCGCTGACCCACCGATGGGCGGGATCGGGATCCCGCCCACCTTGCCGAGGGTTACTTCGCGGCGATCGCCGCGGCCGTCGTGGGATACCAACCACCCATGACGGCATCGGCGTTCACGAACAGCTGGCCGCTCGGCTTGTCGAGCGCGTGCACCGGCAGCCGTTTGCCGGTCTGCCCGGCCTTGTTCGCCTCCACCGCCACCTGGATGTCGGCGATCTCCGAGCCGCCGCCCGGGGCCGGCGGTGCCGGGTGGAAGGCGGCGTAGGCGGTGCCGCCGGGCTTGAGCGTCTGGAACGGGTATTGGTAGTCGTTGCCGTGCTCGACGTCCCGGCCGGCCGTACCGCCCGCGTACACCTGCGGCCAACCCGGCAGCACACAGGCCGCCGCGCCGGTGTTGGTGCCCACGACCAACAGCACGTCCTTGTGCCCGGCCGGGTAGTCGACCTTGAGCGAGATCTGGTCCTGTGCGCACTCCCCGCCGGGGGTACCGGTCGACTTGGCGGTCGAGGTCGGCGTGCCGGCGGGCCTGGTCGCGGCGCCGGAGGCGGTCGGGGAGGGTGTGGTGCCGGTCGCGGCGGCGGTGGCCGGGGCGGTGATGGCCCGGCCTCCCGGGTCCGCCGTGGTGGCCTTCTTTTCCTTGTCCTCGTCGTTGCAGGCGGACAGGCCCAGCACCGCACAGCCGGCGATCACGACCGCGCCGAGGCGCACGAAAGCAGACATGGTGATTCCCCCGTGTAGTGCCCGGTTGTTGGTTCCCCGGGCAGAGCGCAGATCAATATAGGGGTACGAATCGCCTGCCGTACGCGTGGTGCGGTCGGTGATCATTCGGTGACGGAGGGGTCGTGGGCACCCGCGCGGGGGTCGGCCCCGGCCCGACCCCCACGGTCCGCGAGGCCGTCGCCCGCCACCGCGCCCGACCCCCGCCCGACCCACACCCGTCGACGTGATCCACGCGGGTCCCATCGGTACCGCCGGTCACGCTGGACGGGCGAACGGGCCGGACGGGTCAGCGGATTCTGGCTCCGTAGACGTGGTCGACCGTCATCGTCATCAGCACCCGACGATCGGACACCATCACCGACCGGTACTCCGCCCAGTCCGGGTGCTCCCCGGCCGCCGCGCGGTAGTAGTCCACCAGCGCGTCGACCTCGGGACCGTCCGGGTCGGTGCCCGGTCCGATCAGCGTCGCGACGCCCTCGGCGGTGGCCCAGGAGCCGCCGTCCGAGCTGGTGACCTCGAGTGTCGCGCGCGGGTCGCGGCGCAGGTTCGCGGTCTTGGCCCGGCCCTCGGTCATCGAGACGTGCAGCACGCCGGCCGCTCGATCGTAGAAGGGCATCACGGGGGACAGTTGGGGGCGGCCGTCCGCCTTGATGGTCGCGAGCACGCCGAGGCGGCTCTGCGCGAGCAGCGAATGCGGGTCGAACGATGAGGTGCTCATGTCAGGGCCCAATTCCCGATCGGGCGCCGCGTATTCCCCCCGCGCCCGGCCCGATCGCCGATCACGGGCGGGTCCCGGCCGGCGCACGGAGCTGTTCGATCACGGCCGCGTAACCACTGCCGCCGTGCCCGTCGGCCACCGCCCGCTCGGCCACGGCCCGGACCAGCCTCGGGAACGCGGCGTCGACGCCCAACGATTCGCTCTCGTGCACCAGGTGTTCCATCGACGCGAGGTGCGTGTCGATACTGGCGTCGAGCACCGGATAGCTGCCCTCGTCGATCTGCGCGGCGTAGCCGGCCAGCCAGTCGGCCACCGTCGCCAACCCCTGCCGGGCCACCGGCGCGAACGTGCCCGCGCTCACCCCCGCGGTGTCGAGCAGCGCGGCCCCCTGCAGGAAACCGTTCAGGATGCCCCACATCAGACCGAGCATGGACGCGTCGTAGAGCGCGGAAAGACCCTGGTCCGCGCCGAGGTACGCGGTCCCGCCGCCCAGGCTCCGCAGCGCCGCCTCGTGCCGCTCGAAGGCGGCCGGCGGGCCGCTGTACAGGATCACCCCCTCGGGCGTACCGATCGCGGTCGGCGCGCCCAGGATCGCGCCGTCGAGGTAGTCCGCGCCGTGCCCCGCCGCCCACGCGGCGGTCTCCCGGGCCTCCCGCGAGGTGCCCGTGGTCAGGTTGACCAGGGTCCGACCGGCCAACGTCCCGGCCGGCGGGTCGAGCAGTTCGCGCACGGCGGCATAGTCCGTGACGCAGACGACCACGAGCGCGCCGGCCGCGACGGCGTCCGCGACCGACGGGGCGAGCCACGCGCCCCGCGCGACGAGGTCGTCGGCCTTGGCCGGCGAACGGTTCCACACCGTGGTGGGGTATCCCTCGCGCAGGAGGGTGTCGGCCAGTGCCCGACCCATGTGCCCCAGACCGATGACCGTCACGGGTGTGCGGTCGACGTCGTGCCTTCCCATCGTGGCTCCTTCGTGTGACGCGATGCCTGTGGCAGGATCATCGACGTTCACACCGGTATGAAGGTCAACCGCGAAGGTCGACCACGAACGTCCACCAGGAGCGCGCACGTGCTGATCGGGGAACTGAGTCGACGGACCGGGGTACACACCCACCAACTGCGCTACTACGAGGCCCAGGGCCTGCTCGAACCCGCGCGCGGCGCCAACGGCTATCGCGAGTACGACGCCGATGCCGTCCTCACCGTCACCCAGATCCGCAGCCTGCTCGAAGCCGGGCTGTCCACCCAGGACATCGCGTATCTGCTGCCCTGCGCGATCGGCGCGGCCCCCGAGTTCGCCCCCTGCGGCGAGCTGACCGACTTCCTGCGCACCCGCCTGGACGGACTGGACCAGCGCATCGACGCGCTCACCCACACCCGCCGGGCGCTGCACACCTACCTCGACGCCTCCGAACGCGCCGGCGCCCCGCACTGACGCCCCGGCCGTCGGCGGACCTGCTCAGGGCTCGTGACCCAGTTCGCGGATCGCCGCGCGCCCCTTCTCGATCGGCGAATTGCTCGGACGCACCGTCGAGGTAGTGCCCGGAGTCGGTCACGCCCGGAATCCTCCCCCGCGCCCGACTCCGGGAATCGCCGCCGTCCCGGGGCGGGATCGACCCCGATCACCCGTCCAGGCGCGGGTAGTCCAGGTAACCCTCGGCACCGCCGCCGTAGTGGCCGGTCTTCAGCGGTCGGTTGAACACGGCGCCGGCGGCGAGGCGTCGGGGCAGATCGGGGTTGGCCAGGAACAGTCGACCGAAGGCGTACACGTCGGCGAGCCCGGTCCGCACCGCGTGCTCCGCCCGTTCGTGGCCGCCCGGTTCGGCGCCGTCGTACGTCGCCATCAGCGTGCCGCCCCAGCGCGGCCGCAGGTCGGCCAGCGCCGGATAGACCCCCGACTGCACCACGTGCAGGTACGCCAGCCCCATCCCGTCCAGCGCGCCGACCAGTCGGCGGTAGCGCGTCGCCGGATCGGCCTCGATGATGTCGAGCTGCGTGTTGTCCGGGGAGATCCGCAAGGCCGTGCGCTCCGGCCCGATCGCGGCGGCGACCGCCTCGACGACCTCGATCGGGAAGCGCACGTGGTCGGCGTAGCCGTCGGCGCGCCGGTTGGCGCTGTCGGCGAGGAACTGGGCGAGCAGATAGCCGTAGGCGGCACTGATCTCGACTCCGTCGAAACCGGCGTCGACGGCATTGCGCGCGGCCTCGGCATGCGCCTCGACCGACGCGGCGACCTCGGCGGTCGACAACTCGCGCGGGCGCACATAGGGCTTCGGGCCGGCGGCGGTGTGGATGGCGCCGGAGGTGATCGCCACGGCGGAGGGGGCGACCGGCCTTGCCCCGTCGAGGAGATCGGGGTGGCTGACCCGGCCCACGTGCCACAGCTGGGCGAAGATGCGCCCGCCTTCGGCGTGTACCGCGCGGGTCACCTCCCGCCAGCCGGCCACCTGCGCCGGGTCGGTCAGGCCGGGCACGCCGGGGCCGCCCTTGCCGAGGCGATGCGGCCAGATGCCCTCGCTGACGATCAGGCCGGCGGCGGCGCGCTGGGCGTAGTAGGCGGCCATGATCGGCGTAGGGACCCCGGTGGCGTCGTCGGCGCGCGAGCGGGTCATCGGCGCCATCGCCGCCCGGTTGGGCAGGTGCAGGTTCGGGCCGCGATAGGGGTCGAGCAGGGGAGAGTGCATGGGGGCTCTTTCGCCGGAAGCGGAAACGGGGGCGGTAGCGGCACCGATTGTGTGCATGTACCTGCACTCGACCCTGCCCGCCCCGGGCCCGCGCTGCCAGACCTCCGTTCCGCTCAGGACCGCCGTTCCTACCACTGCCAGGGTCAGCCTCGGCCCCCGCGCCCGCCCGCCCGGCCGTGGACAATGAACGACATGAACGGCACGAACGGCGTCCACGATCGCATCCGTACGGACGAGGCCGCGCGCCCCGGCGGGGGGCGGCCGATCGATCCGCGCGACGGGATCGGCGAGTTCCTGCGCACCCGGCGGGCCCGGCTCGGCCCGGAGGACGTCGGGCTGCCGGTCACCGGGCGGCACCGGCGCGTACCGGGGCTGCGCCGTGAGGAGTTGGCCCAGCTGGCCGGGGTGTCGGTCGCCTACCTGACCCGGCTCGAACAGGGCAAGGGCCACAACGTGTCGACCGAGGTGATCGACGCCATCGCCCGGGCGCTGCGGCTGACCGAGATCGAGCACGCCCACCTCACGCACCTGTCCAAGTGCCGGCACCAGCCGCACCGGCGCTACACCGCGTCGCGGCGCCAGCAGGTGCGGCCCGGCCTGCGGGCGCTGCTGACCGCCATGGACACGATGCCCGCGTACGTCACCGGTCGGCGGCTGGACGTCCTCGCCTGGAATCGCCCGGCGGCGGCCCTGTTCGGCGACTGGGACGAACTCCCGGACCGGGAGCGCAACTGGGGCCGGCTGGTCTTCCTGAACCCCGGCTACCGCCGCCTGTTCGTGGACTGGGAATCGAAGGCGGTGGACGTCGTCGGCACCCTGCGCCTGGACGCCGGCTGCTATCCCGACGACCCGCGCCTCACCGCGCTGGTGGACGAACTCTCGTCCGGGAGCGAGGAGTTCCGCCGGTTGTGGGCCCGGCACGACGTCCAGGAGCAAAGTCACGGCAGCCGGCGTCTGCACCACCCCGTGATCGGCGAGCTGACCCTCCCGTTCGAGACCCTGCGCCTGCCCGACGACCCCGAACAGTGCCTGACGATCCACCACGTGCCGACCGACCCGATCGCCGCGGAAAACCTGCGCCTGCTGGCCAGCTGGGGCACCGACCCCACACCGCAGGAGCTACCGGACCCACGCCCCTGACCGGCACACCGGGCCGACGCCCCCGGCGTCACAGGCCGTGCCGACGCTCCCCCAGCACCTTCTCGCACACCCGCGCCTCGCTCGCGGCCGAGAACACGTCCCGGTACGCGGCGACCGCGCGCCGGGTGTCCTCGGCGACCAGGTCGGCGTTGATCTGCGCGCCCGCCGCCGCGCCCCCGGCCGCCGCGGCGCCGACCTGCGCCATCAGGTCGGTCACGTTGCCCGCGAGCCAAACTCCGGGCACCTCGCTGCGGCCGGTCGGGTCGGCGGGGACGTACTCGCCCGCCCCCGACGGATGCGCCACCGCCCGCAGCCCGAGACCGGCAAGGAAGTCGGCGCGTGCCACCATCCGCGTGGCCACCGCCAGCGCGTCGCGCTCGATCAGCGTCCCGTCCGCGAGCCGCAGACCCACCAGCCGGTCGTCGACGACCTCCACCGATGCCACCTCGCCGGCCACCACCCGGATCCCCCGGGCCGCCAACTGCTCGGCCTCCTCCCCGGTCGGCGGCGCCATGGTGTGCGGGAAGAAGGTGATGTCGTCGCTCCACTGCCGGAACAGCAATACCTGGTGCATCGACAGCGGCCCGCTCGCCAGCACGCCGATCGCCCCGTCGCGCACCTCCCAGCCGTGGCAGTACGGGCAGTGCAGCACGTCCCGCCCCCACCGCTCGCGCAGCCCGGAGACCTCGGGCAGTTCGTCCACCAGCCCGGTGGTGACCAGGAGCCGCCGGGCCCGCACGGTACGCCCGTCGGCCAACGCCACCATGAAGCCGTCGGCCTCCCGGGCCACCGCGTCCACCTCGCCGGTCACCACGTGCCCCCCGTATCCGCGCACCTCCGCCCGGCCCCGCTCGACCAGTTCGGCCGGTGGCATGCCCTCCCGGGCCAGCAGGCCGTGCACCCCCCCGGCCGGGGCGTTGCGGGGTGCGCCCGCGTCGATCACCACCACCGAGCGGCGCGCCCGGGCCAGCATCAGCGCCCCGTTCAATCCGGCGGCACCGCCACCGATCACCACCACGTCATAGCCGTCCATCAGCCGATCGGTCATCGCGACCACCTCCGATTACGACCATGCGACGCATCCACAATTCCGGCAACATTACTTGCCGATATGGCAAACTCGACGGCATGGACGACGATCTCGACTCCGCCCTCACCGCCGTCGGCCCACGCCTGCGCGCGCTGCGCCGCGACCGCAAGATCACCCTGGGCGACCTGGCGGCGGCCACCGGCATCTCGGTGAGCACGCTGTCCCGCCTGGAATCCGGCTCCCGCCGCCCCAACCTCGAATTGCTGCTCCCGCTGGCCCGGGCACACGGGGTCACCCTCGACGAACTCGTCGACGCCCCGCCGACCGGCGACCCGCGCATCCATCTGCGTCCGATCACCCGCTTCGGCATGACGATGGTGCCGCTGACCCGCCGGGCGGGTGGCATCCAGGCGTACAAGCTGGTCATCTCCGCCGGCGGCCTGCGCGGGGAGCCCGACCCGCAGACCCACGAGGGCTACGAGTGGCTGTACGTGCTCAACGGGCGGTTGCGGCTGATCCTGGGCGAGCAGGATCTGGTGCTCACGCCCGGCGAGGCGGCCGAGTTCGACACCCGCGTGCCGCACTGGTTCGACGCGGTCGACGCCCGATCGGTGGAATTCCTCAGCCTGTTCGGCACCCAGGGCGAGCGCGCCCACCTGCGCGCCCGCCCCACCACGACGCCGCCGGGCAGCGCCTGATCCCCGGCACGACGACCGACGACTACCCGGCGGTCGACTGCTCGGCGCGCACGTGGGCGACCAGCGCGTTGGCGTGACCGTGGCCCAGGCCATGCTCGCTCTTGAGCCAGGACACCAACTCCATGTGCTTGGTCAGCGGCGAGGAGCGGACCAGGCCCAGCCACTCCTCGATCGGCCGACCGTACTTCTCCTCGATCGAGGGAAAGTAGGCCGCCGGGCCCTTCGGCTTGTCGCTCATGTCCGTATTCCTCACGCGGTCGTTCCGATGCCGTCGAGGATAGGACCGCCGGCCCCCCGGGAACTCATCGATATGCCGTGGAGATCCGGGTCACACCCGGTTCGACCGGCGGTGGGCGGCTGCTTCGGGACGGTCCGGAGTTGCCCCCGACCCCGTCCCGGGGGTGTCCACCCAGGTCGTCCGGGCGCTTCCCCATCGCGCGCGGCGCGCCGTCCTTCTCCACGATCCAGGACTGCCCCACTCCCGCGTCGCGGTCGCGGAGTCGGATCGGCGCGCCGTTCGCGGGAGCCGGCCGCCCGACGGCGCCACCACGCCACCGCCGCACCGGCCGTCCGGGGTGCTCTCCCGTCCGGGAAAACCGGCCGCCCCGAGGGGTGTTCATGCCTCGCGCGGGCGCCGCAAAGCGGCCGAGCGCGACCCCGCCCGCGACGGCCCGGCGGCGGATGATTGGGTGGAGTATCCCGACGGATGGCGCGTAACGTCGGCGGGCGGCCCGGGAACGCGCGCACGAGAGAAATGGCACGGCATGGCGGAGGCGGCGTTCATACGTTTGTTGTGCCACGCCGACGCCGCCGAAGTGGAGGCGGTGGCCGCGCGGTTGGGCGCCCCGACCCGCGGTCGGCTCGTGGCCGGGGCACTCGGCAGCCCCGACGCCCTCCTGGACTGGATGTACGCACACGGCGACGACATCGACCGGATCGTACTGGCCGGCGATCTCGAGTTCCGGGCCAAGCCGGGACACCTCACCCACTACGACAGTCCGCTGTGGGACCTGTACCGCCGCGCCGAGCCGGACACGAACGCCCTTCTCTACCAACCCGATTCGCCGCTGATGTGCCGGCTGATCCTGGCCGGCGGTCCACCCGGATGCCTGCCGCCGACCGAGCGGGTGGCGGCCGGGCTCGTGCCGGTCGGACCGGTACCCGTGCATCCCGCGCTCCGGGCCCGCCTGCTCGCGACGACCGAGTACACCGTGCTCGCGCCCGCCGTGGTCGCGGCCGATCCCGACCTGGTCCGGCACACGCTGCACACGCTCGGCGCCGACGGTCGGCTCACCCGCGCCGAACGGGCCTTGGCCCTGCTGCGGCTGTGGGACCTGGAGGGACCCGATGCCGTGCGACCGTGGACGCGCGATCTCGACGGCGCCTATCGGGGACTGCACCGGCAGATGCGCGAGGCACTCGACCGGCCCAAGGTCCGGGCCGACGTGGAGACCACCATCCTCGACGCGGCCCGACCGGAGGGCTTCGTCCGGCGGTTGCGAGCGATCGAGGACCCGTCGCGCTCACGTCTGTCCCCGGCGGTGAACCGGGTCATGGTCGCCCCGCACACCTTCGCGTGGGGCCCGGTCCTCGACGCCCACCACCGATCGCCCCTGTTCTCCGACGACGTGGTCTGCCTCGTGCGCCGGTACGGGCTCGACCACGCGGCGCTGCGGGCGCTGGTCGGCGTCGGCCCCGACGGCCGGCCGCGGCTGGAGCGGTGGCCCGCGGCCGAGGGCGTGGACGACGGCGATCTCACCGCCGCCCTGTTGGACGCGTGCGAGCCCACCCGTACCGCCGACGCTCCGGCCGCGGCCGACCTGGTCGCCGAGGCCGCGCCGGCGTGGGCGTTCCTGGAGAACTACGTCCAGGCCGCGGCGCGACCGGCGACGCAGCGACGCCGGCGGGAGCGTTTCGCGCTGGTCGACGCCGAACTGGCCCGACTCGTCCGCGACCGGCTCGGTGACGACGTCCCCGGGTGGCTGCACCTGGCCCGGCTCGGCCCGGAGTACCCCGGCACCCTGCCCGATCTGCTCGACGCGGCGTCGGCGGCGGCCGACGGCCCGGACCCCGCCCCGCCGATCTGGGCCGACTACCTCCGGCCCTACAGCCACGACTCCGGCCGGCAACGCCACGCCGCGTTGTGCGCACTGTTGCGCGAGACCACCCCGGACACGATCGCGCGCGTCGCCGCCCATCTGCCGCCCGAGTTCACCGCCGATCTGTACGGCCGGCCCGGCGGCGCCGACGTCGACGCCGCGCTGCTCGCCGCCGCCGCTCCCGCGATCGACGTGGGAATCTTCACCCGTCCGCGCACGTCGCCGCGGGTTCGGGAGCGGTTGCTGCGCGACCCCGCCCGGCTGCCCGCGCTGCGCCGGACACTGATCGCCATCGCCGTCGAAGACCCGACCGCCCGGCCGTCCCGGCTCTATCGCGACCACTACCGGGCAACCGTCCACGAGTCGCTGCACGCCTACCGCGCGGCACTGGCCGTCGGAGACTCGCGCGTCACCGCCATGCTCGCCCAGAACACCCTGCACCCGGACGGCGCCGACCACGTCCGGGAAAACCTCGGCACGGACCCGAGCGGGGTGGTCGCCCGGGCGGACCGGGCGACACCCGCCGATGCCGATCGGCTCCTGGCGGAAACCATCACCGACTGGGAGGAGCGGGCCCGGGCGGGCGGCGTGGTCGCGTTGTTGCCGAGCCTGGGCGCACGCGGCTTCCTGGAGACCGTCGCCGACCCCGGCTGGTCGACGATCCTCGCCGCGCACCGCGCCGAACCGCTCTCCGTCAAGGCGCTCGAAGTACTCGCCGACGTCCGGCCGGACCTGCCCGAGGAACCGACCCGGGCACTGGCCGAACACGCCGGCGAGTACTGCGACCTGGCGGAACTCGCACGGCATGCGTGGCCCCTCGCTCGCGATCTCCTGCGCGCCGTGTACCCGTTCCTCGGCCGGCGCCGATCCGCCGCCGATTGGCCCGGGTTGATCACGGACGCACTCACCGACGGCGCGGTCGACCCCGAGCAGTGGCTCCGGCACGGCCGCCCCGCCGGCATGGTGCTGCGCACGTTGACCGACGCGCCGCACGGCGTCGTCCCGCAGGCGGTCGACGAGGCCTTGGACCTGCTCGTCGACATCCACCTGGCGGGCAGCCCCGACGCCTGGACGACCGCCTACGCGATGTTGCCGGACTTCACCGGCACGGTGAGCGAACTGCTGTCCACCGCCCGCGCGGCGACCGGCACGTAGGCACCGGCACTCGCTCCGGCACCGGTCAGTGCTTCGCCCGCTCCCGGTCGCGCAGCCAGGCGAGCAGTTCCGGGACGTCGGTCTCGATCAGCCCGAAGTGCGCCCCCAAGCTGCCGCCGTCGGCGACCCGCGCATGGATCCGGTAGACGATGTCATTGCCCAACTCGCCGAGTTCGGCCACCAGTCTGGTGCTGTACGCGATCTTGACCCGTTCGTCCCGCTGCGCGTGCGAGACGCGGATCGGCACCGGGATGGTCAGGGCGGGATTGGTGCGTTCGACCTGGCGCAGGAACTCCCGCTGATGCGGATTGGGATCCTGGGTGAGGCTCCCCCGGAACTGGGCGTTGCCCTTGATGCCGCCCCACGCCTCGCACGCGGACAGTTCGACCCGGCATCGGTCGGCGGAGGCGGTGAACAGCGTGTACGCCTCGGTGCTCAGCACCTCCAGCGCGTCGATGGCCGGCCGCTCCTCGGTCGCCTCCGCCCGGGAACCGATGATCGCGCCGGTCAGCAGCAGGGGCGTGAAGGCGAGGCCGCCGGTGTAGCCGTCGTAGTCGCTTCCGGCGATCAGGTCCTCGACGATGTGCGAGGCCGGGGCCAGGGCCGCCACGCCGAGCAGGGTGAACTCCGGGATGCGATCGGCGTGGTGGGCGGCGAACAGCGCTCCCTGGCCGCCCTGGGAGTGGCCGACGAGGGCGAACCGGTCGGAGATCACCGGGTACAGCCGGCGCGCCGCGCGGACCAGGTCGAGCACGCCGTGCGCCTCGGATCGGCCCAGCAGGAAGGGATGCGGGCCGGGTGTACCCATACCCTCGTAGTCGGTCATCGCGACCGCCCAGCCGGCTTCGAGCAGCGCGTTCAGCAGCACGTGCGGGGACTGGTTGATCTCGTGGTGCTCGGGGAGTTCGGCCGCGATCTCCTCGTTGTCGCGCGAGGGCGCGCACTTGTCACCCAGTCCGAGGGTGCCGTGCGCCCAGCCGATCAGCGGATAGCCGCCGTCGGGCGCGGGCGCGGGCGGCAGCGCGACGATGCCGGACACCGCGATCGGTGTGCCGTCGACGGCTTCCGAACGATAGAGCACCAGTTCGTTGTGGCTCGCCGAGCGGAGCGCGGCCACGCCGGTGAGCGGGCGGGATCGGATCACGTCCCCGTACTCCCCCGGCGGCAGCGGGACGGGTGGAAGGTAGAAGTCGTCGCCCTCCGGCGGTACGACCCGTTCGGGTGCGGTCATCGCGACCCCGCTTTCCGAGAGGTGTGCCGGTCGCCCTGCCGGCGCGCGGCGCGTATGGGGTCATCCTGGACACCGTCGCCCGCCGGCGAGGCCCACTTGACCAAACTTGGCTCGAAGCCACCCGCGCCCGGCCGCCGGAGCGACTCGGCTCGGCGTGGCGACTCGGCTCGGCGCGGCGGGTCGGCTCGGCGTGGCGGGGTCCGGTGAGCCGGAAGGTGGGCGGACTTGGCTGGCATCGTGATCACCCGTCTTCACGCGCGTCGTCGCCCGGAGTGACCTTTGCTGGTATCCGATAGCCCCGAGGGTTCCCGCTGGGGCACCCTGCGGACCGACTTCGAAGTGCTCGCCGTCGTCCGCACGCTCACCTCGGCCACGCGTCTGCTCGACGTGCTTCCCCTGCTGCGTCCCGAGCACGGCATCCAGGTGTCGTTCACCATCAACCCCGGCTCGGCGTTCGCCAACGGGCTGCCGGAATACCTGGGTTCGCTCGGTGTGCGGGTGTTGTCGTGGGCCGAGGCGACGAGTCGTCGCTTCGATCTCGCGGTGGCGGCGGCGGTCCACGCGGACATGCGGCACCTGGACGCGCCGCTGGTGGTGATGCCGCACGGCGCCGGATACAACCGCCTGGTGCCGGCGTCGACGGGGGACGGCGAGTCGCCGGCGGGGTTGTCCCGGCGGGAGTTGACCCACGACGGGCGGGTGTTCCCGGCCGCGATCGGGCTGTCCCACGAGGAGCAGTGGGAGTTGCTCGCCCGCACGTGCCCCGAGGCGCTGCCGGTTTCGGTGGTGATCGGCGATCCGTGCTTCCACCGGATCGTGCTCAGCCTGTCCCGGCGGCGCCGCTACCGGCAGCCGTTCGGCGCGGTGCACGGCCGGCGGCTGGTCGTGGTCAGTTCGACCTGGAGCGAGCATTCGCTGCTGGGTCGGCATCCGGAGCTGCCGCTGCGGCTGATCGGCGAACTGCCGGTGGACGAGTTCGTGGTGGCGGTGGTGCTGCATCCGAACGTGTGGAGCTATCACGGGCCGTTCAACGTGCGGGACCGGCTCCTGGCCGACGCGCTGGACGCCGGGTTGCTGATCGTGCCGCCCGAACGGGGTTGGCAGGCCGCGCTGATCGCCGCCGACTGGGTGGTCGGCGACCACGGTTCGGTGTCGTTCTACGGCGCGGGCCTGGATCGGGTGACGCTGCTCGCGGCGACCGGCGAGGGGGAGGTCGATCCGGCCTCGCCCACGGCCGCGTTCGCCCGGGAGGCGCCCCGGTTGGACCCGGACGGGGATCTGTACGCGCAGCTGCTCCGGACCGCCGAGGAGCACAAGCCGGGAGCGCTGCACCCGATCACCGCCCGCTCGTTGGGGGCGATCGGCGAATCGCCGCGCCTGCTGCGGGATTTGCTCTACGCGCAGCTCGGCCTGCCGCCCTCCGCCGAGGAGCCGGTGGTGCGGCCGGTCGCCGATCCGCGCCCGGAGTTCGGCGGCGGTCCCACCCGGTGGGATGCGACGGGTTCGGTGGTGCCGGCCGAGGCGACGGCTTCGACGCGGGCGACGGCCACGGTGACCGTCCGGCGGTTCCCGGTGTTGCCCGGGCACGACGAGGCGCGGGGGTTCTACGCGGTGACCGCCGACGAGGTGGACCTGCGGCGCCGGGCCGGCGCGGAAGTGGTGGTACGCACCGACCCGTTCGCGGAACCGGCCGCGCCCGCGTGGGCGGCCGAGACGGCGGGCGAACTGCCGGGGCTGAGCGTGGCGGTGGCCGCGCTGGACGAGGGCCGACATCTGGTGCGCCTGCGCGGCGGCATCCTGCTGGAGGCGTCCACCGTGCGGGCGTGGGGGACGAACCGGCCGTGGCTGGACCCCGTGGTGCTCGGCTGTGCGCTGCATCTGTGGGCGATGGCCGGCGGACATCCCACGACGCTGCGCGAGGGCATCCGGATCCGCACGGGCGAGCGGGAGGTGGAGGTCGCGTTCACCATGGAGACCCCGGGGCCGGGGACGGGGTCGAGCCGGGGCTGATCGGCGTCGCCACAGCGGTGGTTCGGGGCGGTTCGAGGTCCGAGCCCGATGCGGTTGCCGCTCGGGCCCGGCCGGCGGTCAGGGCCGGTCGGCCCCCGGCTCCGGCGCCGGCACGCCCAGTTCGCGGTACAGCACGCCCAGTCGGGCCCGGCCGTGTTGCTCCAGGTCGGCGTCGCCCGTGTGTACCGCGACCTCGACCAGCGCCTCCAACGCCTGGGCCTCCTTGACGTGTTGCCCCAGCCGCGCGGCCGTCCGCACCGCCTCGGTCAGGCTCGCGACGGCCCGGTCCGTGGCGCCGAGCGTGTGCTGGACCCGGCCGCGCACGATGGCGATCCGCGGCCGCATCGCCTCGTCGCCGGCCGCGTCGGCCGTGGCCAGCGCCTCGTCCAGCACCCGCAGCGCCTCGTCCGGCCGACCGGCGGCCAGCAGCGCCCCGCCGAGGTTGTAGCTCTGCACCACGATGCCGTGCGCGTCGCCGGCATTGGCCTCCCGGGCCCGGGTGAACGAGCGCACCGCGTCCTCGGGGCTCGACCGGGCGAGGTGCAGCAGGCCCTGGGTCTCCCACACCACCCCGCTCAGGCGCGGGTCGGACACGATCGACAACAGCTCCTCGGCCCGCCGCAGTTCCGTCTCGGCCCGCTCGTGGTCGCGCAACTCGTGAAACGCGCGGGCGAGTTGATTGCGCATCCGGACCTCGGCGTCGGGTCGGCGCTCCCACTGCGCGGCCACGATGCCCAGTTGATGGCTCTCGATCCAGTCGGCGTAGTGCTTGCGACTGTGGTACAGCGCCCACAACGACTCGCACAGGCGCCACACCGCGTCGTGCCACCCCCGGCTCGCCGCCGCCCGCAGCACCGCGAGCAGGTCGGCGCGTTCGGCGTCCAACCAGTCCAGCGCCTCGGCGCGCCCGGCGAACCGCGGGGCGGTCGGCGTGGCTGCCGATGCCGTACTCGCGTCGCCGCCGAGCCGGAGCCGGGAGCCGAGCACGAGGCGGTCGGCGGTGTCGGCAGCGACCAGGTGATACGCCACGATGCGGCGCAGCGCCGCCTCCCGTTCCGGCTCCGGATCGCGCAGCGCGTGCCGCCGGGCGTGCAGGCGGGCCAGGTCGTGGAAGCGGTGGCGCTCCTCGCCGGTGCCGTCGGGGTCGATCTCCTCGACCAGGTGGGCGTCGACGAGTTCGTCCAGGTGTGCGGCGGCATCGGGTTCGCCGGTCGCCGCCGCGGCCAGGGCCGGGGTGAAGGTGGGGCCGGGGTGGGCGGCGAGCATGCGATACAGCCGTTGGGCCGCCGGCGAGAAGCTGTCGTAGACGGCGTCGAAGACCCGTTCCACGTGCACCCCCTCGTGGTTGGCCAGGGCGTCCAACCCGTGCTCCGCGTCGGCGAGTTCGGTCAGCACGCGGTCCACGCTCAGCCGGCGGCGCCGGATCAGGCGCGCGCCCACCGCACGCAGCGCCAGCGGGAGTCCCCCGCACAGCCGCACCAGTTCGGCCAGTTCGCCGTCGGCGGCGCGGCCGTCGCCCAACCAGCGGCGGATCAGCAACGTGCCGGCCGGGACGCTCAGCGGGTCCAGGACCACCGCGCGGGCGCCGTCCAGGATCAGCCCGTCGATGCGGGTCCGGCTGGTGGCGATGACCATGCCGGAGGCGGGCAGCAGGGCGCGGACCTCGGCGGCGTGCCGGGCGTTGTCGAGGAACACGAGCAGTCGGCGGCCGGCGGTCGCGGAGCGGAAGGTGGCGGCGCGCCCGGCCAGGGTGGGCGGGATGTACGCCTCGTCGACGCCAAGGTCGCGCAGGAACGCGCCGAGCACGCTGCCGACGTCGATCGTGCCCTCGAACCGGCTCTGCCCGAGGTCGACATAGAGCTGTCCGTCGGGAAAACGGCCGGCGGCGCGCGCGGCCCAGTGCGCGGCGAGCGCGGTCTTGCCGACGCCGCCCAGACCGGTGAGGGCGACCACGCCGGGGCCCGGGCCGTGCAGTCCGCCGGCCAGGACCTCTTCGAGGGCTCGGAGTTCGGCGTCGCGGTTGACGAAGTCGCGATGCGAGGGCGGGATCTGTCGGGGGATCAGACGTGTCGGCACGGGCGCGAGGGCGACACCGCCGAAGTCGCGTCCGGGCGACGCCCGATGGCCGTCCCCGTCGGCGAACCCGTTTCCGGGACCGCCGTCTTCGGCCGTCGTGTCCCGTGTGTCCTCGCCCCGATCGCCCACCCGATGTCTCCTCCGCAACGACCGGACCCGCCGACCCCAGGATGGCCGTTCGCCCGCCGATCCGACACCGGACACGCCCATTCCCGACCACCCGAATCATCACCGAACCGCGACCGGATCATGCCTGCGGGTGACCGAAGGGGCGCCGCGACGGGGTCTCGACCCCGATCCCGGCGTCAGCCCCGGTCCCGGTCCGGGTCGTTGTCGAGCGCCCGGGTGGCCGCCGCGGCGACCACGGCGGTGAGTCCGGGTTGGTCGGTGGGGGGCAGGAGCGCGTTGCGCGGGGTGTTCTCGATCAGCGCGTACACGGCGGCGATCCGGGCGTGGCCGGTGATCGCACGGCGGGTGGTGGTGGCCGCGGTGAGCAGGCCCGGGAGGGCGTGCAGCGGGCGTGGCCCGGTGGTGGTGGCGCCGAAGGCGGGCGGGGTGTCGGGACGGGCGCGCAGGACCGGGACGCCCGGGGGCGGGGTGGCGAAGGCGGTGAGGTCGACGATCAGATCGGCGCCGTCGGCGATCGTGTGCAGCGCGTCGGCACGGTGGGTGAACGGGTCGAACAGGGTCAGGTCGGCGATGCCGCAGGCGATCAGCAGTCCGGCGAGGTCGCCGCCGGCGGCGGGGTCGACCACGATCACCCGGGCGGAGAGCGGGTTGAGGCCACGGTTGACCAGGGCGTTGACCGTGGCGGCGGCGGTGGCCGGCGCGAGGCCGTCGTTGATCGTGTCCAGGAGCAGCACCGGCGGGGTCGGGCCGAGCGCGGCGTGCGTGACGGTGACCCGGTCCAGGCGGGTGTGTACCAGCACCGCGGCGGCGAAGCCGGGGGCCAGGATGCGTACCGCGCGGGCGATGTCGGTGACGTCGGGGGTGGCCACGGGCAGCGGGAAGACGTCGAGTCCGGTGGCCCGGCGCAGGTGTACGGCCTGCGATTCGAGGGCGGGCAGGACCGCGTCGGCGGGCAGTTCGTCGAAGCCGAGGACGGCGCTGGCGTCGCTGATCAGCGCGACGCGGTGGCCGCGTCCGGTGTAGCGGTCGATCTGTTCCGGGTGTGCGGCCAGGTGCGAGACGACCCGGCGGTCGGCGTCCGCGTCCAGGAGCGCGACGTCGTGTCCGGTGCTGGTGGCAGCGCAGACGCGCAGGGTGAGTTTGCCGGTGGAGGCGGTGGTGAAGACGGGGTCCTGGGCGTGCAGCAGGTCGGCGCCCAGGCGGTGCGCGAGGGTGCGGGTGAGCCAGGCGAGGGTACGCGGGCCGTCGGCGTCCAGGGTGATCCGCCGCGCGCCGGTCACGTCCGGTTCGTCCGCCCGGCGGACGACCGTGCCGGGGGCGTCGGCGAGCACGCTCTCCACGATCGCGTCGGCGTCGGGCGGGATGTGGATCCGGACGCTGTAGGCGGGATTGGGCACGGGCCGTTCCGCGTCGCCCCGCCCCCGGCTCAGCACGGCGAGCTCCCGGCCCCATCGTCCGCGGCGATGGCCGCGGACGCCCCCGGCGTCGTCGCACGCAGGTCTTCGAGCAGGCCCACCTGGTCGGTGAGCAGCCCGGTCAGGATCCCGCGCGCGACCGCGAGCAGGTCGGCCACCCGCGGACTGGTCAGCGTGTAGTAGACGGTCGAGCCCTCGCGGCGGCTGACCGCCACCAGGTTCGCCCGCCGCAGCACGGCCAGCTGCTGGGACAGCCGCGAGGCTTCGATGCCGACCTCGGGCAACATCTCGGCGACCGCGTACTCGCGCTCGCTGAGCAGTTCCAACACCCGGATGCGGGCGGGATGACCGAGCGTCTTGAAGAACTCGGCCTTCATTTCGTACAGGGGTGTGCTCACCGCTCCACGTCCTTCCCGCGCGCCGTGCCCGGCCGAAACCGGCGCACGCCGAGGCATGCTCCTCGCATCTGCGCGGATTGAGCAATCGCACACCTTAGCAAGTCCCACCGCAGCCCCGCCGCCCGGCTCGGGCGGCGGAGGCCGTCCGGGCCGGGTGTGCGGGGTTACCCGGGCCGGGTGTGCGGGGTTGTTACCCGAGGACGTCCTCGTGGTTGTGGACGACGAGCCAGCCCTGGGGGAAGCGGCGGGCCACGGCGGTGTTGCGGATGTGTTCCGAGGGCAGGACGGTGCCGTCGGCGGCGGGGGCGAAGTCGACGCGCAGGTTGTAGCGGGCGAGGGCGGTGTCGTCCCAGATGTCGATCACCTCGTCGCTCGCGTGGATCCCGGTGACCACCGGGGCGTCGGGGCCGACCGGGCGCTCGGCCCGGATGCGGTCCAGATCGGCGCGGCCGAAGAGGAGTTCGGGGGCGGCCGAGTCCCAGATGGTGGCCTCGGGGTGGATCCGGCGGTCGATCCGCTCCCGGTCGCCGGCCGTGAAGCCGGCGTAGATGTCGAGCAGGGCGCTCCACACGGCGGCGCGGTCCTCGGCCGACCCGGCGGGGCGGTGGGCGTCGCGGGAGGTGGAAGGGGTGGTCATCGGTGCGGGTCCTATCGGAGAGGGCGGTCGGGCGGCACGCGGGAGGTCAGACCGGTACGTCCTCGCGGACGACCTCGCCCTCCAGCATCACGAAGGACATCCGGCCCATCGCGCCGAGGTCGCTCAGCGGGTCGCCGTCGACGGCGATCAGGTCGGCCGCGTAGCCGGGGGCGATGCGTCCGAGCCGGTCCTCGGCCCGGATCAGCCGGGCCGCGGTGACGGTGGCCGCTTGGAGCACGCGCAGGTTGTCCAGGCCGCCCTTGGCCATCAGGTACATCTCGTGCACGACGGCGGACACCCCGTCGACCCGATCGCCGGGTGGCACGTCGGTGCCGTTGACCACCTGTACGCCCGCCTCGACCGCGCGCCGGAAGCTCTCCTGGTGCGGCGCGATGGCGTTCTTGGCGTTGACGACGGAGCCCTCGTCGAAGTGGTTGTCCCGCATCCAGCCCAGCGAGTTGGTCACGCACAGCGTCGGGGTGACGAACGCTTCGCGCTCGGCGAGCAGGCGCGCGGTCTCCGCGTCGAGGGCGTAGATGTGCTCGAACGAGCGCACGCCCAGTTCGACGGCCTGGCGGATCGCGGCGGACTCGCCGGCGTGCGCGACCACGTAGGCGCCGTGCTCGTCGGCCGCCTTGACCGTGGCGGCGATCTCCGCGTCGGTCATCTCGGCGTGTTCGAAGTCCTCGCCCTCGCGGGCCAGGCCGGAGTTGATGAAGATCTTGATGTGGTCGGCGCCGGCTTCCAGTTCGCCGATGGCCGCGTGGTAGAAGGCGTCCGCGCCCTTGACGTAGACGCAGTCCGAGCCCTCGCCGTGGCCGCCCGGCGTGGACAGCGCACGACCGGCGCCGAAGACGCGCGGGGCGCGGATGAAGCCCCGGGCGCGCGCCTCGCGCAGCACGAAGTCGATCCGGTTCTGCTCGTGCACGCACCGCATCGTGGTCACCCCGGCGTGCAGCGCGTCGGCGGCCCGCTGGGCGGCGCGGAACGCGGTCAACTCGGCCGGCTCGTCCTCGCGCGTCTCGGAGAAGGGGAAGACGATCGACATGTGCGAGTGGCACGTGATCAGCCCGGGGAGCAGGTGCCGCCCGCCCAGGTCGTGGACGTCCGCGTCCGCCGGCGCGGCGGCGGCCACCTCGACGATGACGCCGTTGTCGATGTGCACGCTGCGATCGCGCAGGACCTCGCCGGTGACGACGTCGACGACGTGACAGTTGGTCAACCACATGGGTGCGGTCACCCGACTTTCGTGAGAGCGGGAGCGAGGATCGAGCAGGCGGCCCTGCGCTCCGGGAGGAATTCCACCAGTGCGGGCTCGTCCACCCCGCACGCGTCGGTGGCGATCGGGCAGCGCGGGTGGAACCGGCAGCCGGTGGGCGGGAAGGCGGGGTCGGGAACGTCGCCGGGGAGGTCGACGGGCAACTCGCCGCTGCCGTCGGCGCGCGGCACCGCGGAGATCAGCGCCTTGCTGTACGGGTGGCGCGGGTCGTCCCAGACCTGCGCGGTGGGGCCGCTCTCGACCACGGTGCCCAGGTACATCACGGCGACGGTGTCGGCGATCTGGCGCACGATGGACAGGTCGTGCGAGATGAACAGCAGGCCGACGTTGCGCTCCCGGGCCAGGTCGAGCAACAGGTTGGCCACCGACGCCTGTGCGGAGGCGTCCAGGGCGGCGATCGGCTCGTCGGCGACGATGCACGACGGCTCGGCCGCCAACACCCGGGCGATGGCGATGCGTTGGCGCTGCCCGCCGGAGAACTCGTGCGGGAAGCGGTCGTCGAACTCGGCGGCCAGGCCGACACGTTCGAGGAGTTCGCGGGCCGTCTCGCGGCCGCGTTCGCGGGTGCCGCCGGCCAACACCACGGCGTCGGAGATCTGTTCGCCGATCCGGCGGCGCGGGTTGAGCGAGGCGTAGGGGTCCTGGAAGACCATCTGCAGGCCGCGCTGGTCGCTCGGCCGCGGCTTGAGGCCCAGCGTGTCGACCGCCCGGCCGTTGAAGGTGACCCGGCCGCCGGCGGGCTTGAGCAGCCCGACCGCGGCCTTGCCCAGGGTCGACTTGCCGCAGCCGGATTCGCCGACCAGGCCGACCACCTGCCCCGGGGCCACCGCCAGGCTCACCCCGGCCACCGCGCGCACGTGCGGGCGGCCCGGCGAGCGGTAGGTCACGGACAGGTCGTGCAGCCGCAGGCCGACGTCCTTGCTGGTGACGGTGAGGTTGGAGGTGGAGAGCGCGGTCATGGGGTACCCACCTTCGAGGCGGTGACGGCCAGGGGGTCGATCGGGCAGGCGCCGGCGTGGGTGGGGGTCAGCGCGAGCAGGTTCGGCCGCTCCTCGGCGCATCCGGCCACGGCGTGCGGGCAGCGCGGGTGGAACGCGCAACCGCTGGGCGCCTGGCCGAGCTTGGGCGGCGAGCCGACGATCGGCACCAGCGCGGCGTTGCCCCCGTCCGGGTGCGGCAGCGCGTCCAACAGGCCCCGGGTGTACGGGTGTCGGGGTTCGCGCAGCACGTCGGCGCGCGGCCCGCTCTCCACGATGCGGCCCGCGTACATCACGCTGACCCGGTCGGCGAGGGCGGACATCACGCCGAGGTCGTGCGTGATGATCAGCACGGACAGGCCGTTCTCCCGGCGCAGTCGGTCCAGCAGGCGCAGGATGCCCGCCTGGACGGTGACGTCCAGCGCCGTGGTGGGCTCGTCGGCGAGCAGCAGCGCCGGGTCGCAGGCGAGCGCGATGGCGATCGCGATGCGCTGGCGCATGCCGCCGGAGAACTGGTGCGGGTAGCGGCCGAGCGCCCGTTCGGGGTCGGGGATGCGCACCGTGGTGAGCAGTTCCACCGCGCGGGCGTTGGCCGCGCGCTTGTCCAACTTCTTGTGGTGACGCAGGTGTTCCGTGAGCTGCTTGCCGACGCTGAGCATCGGGTGCAGCGAGGTCATCGGGTCCTGGAAGACCATCGCGACCCGGTTGCCGCGCAGGTCGCGGACCTGACGCGGGGTCATCTTCAGGACGTCGTCGCCCTCGACGAGCATCTGCCCGGCGGCGGTGCCGCCCTGCGGCAGCAGGCCGAGCAGGGCGAGCGCGGTCATCGTCTTGCCGGAGCCGCTCTCGCCGGCGAGGCCGACGATCTCGCCGCGCCCGACCGTGAGGTCGACGCCGTCGATGGCGCGCAGCGGACTCCCGTCGGGGCCGGGCAGTTCGACGACCAGATCGCGAATCGCCAGCACGGGTTCCGCGCCGGATATCGACTTCTCGCGGGTCGAGGCGGCGGGCGTCGAAGCGGGGTTCTCGTTCATCTCCGTCACTTTCGGAGTCACTTTCGAATCGCCCGGGCCGTACGCGGGTCGAGCGCGTCGCGCAGGGTGTCGCCCAGGAAGTTGAAGGCGAGCACCGAGAGCAGGATGGCCGCGCCGGGGAAGACCGCGACCCACCACGCGTCGAAGTTCGCCGATCCGGCGTTGACCATGGCGCCCCACTCGGCGGCGGGCGGTTGCGCGCCCAGGCCGAGGAAGGACAGTCCGGACAGCAGCAGTACCGCGTTGCCCAGGTCGAGCGCGGCGAGCACGGCGACCGGCCCGGCCAGGTTGGGCCGCAGGTCCACGGCGAGTACGCGCCATCCGGAGGCGCCGAGGAGTCGGTCGGCCTGGACGAAGTCCGATTGCCGCAGCGTCAGTACCAGGCCGCGCACCACGCGGGCGTAGGTCGGCCAGCTGACGATCACCACGGCGAGGACGGCGTTCGTCAGGTTCGGCCCGAGCGCGGCGACCACGGCCATGGCCAGGATGATCGCCGGGAAGGCGAGCACCAGGTCGGCGCAGCGCATGACGACCATGTCGATCCAGCCGCCGAAGTATCCGGCGACCGCGCCCAGGACGGTACCGATGACCATCGCCAGGACCACCAGGAGCAGCGCCAGCGGCAGCGAGATCCGGGTGCCGTGGATGACTCGGGACAGGATGTCGCGGCCGAGTTGGTCGGTGCCGAACCAGTGGTCCCCGGAGGGGGATTGGTACTTGGGCCACTTCTGCGCGAGGGGGTCCTCGGGGGAGATCAGCGAGGCGAATACGGCGGCGAAGAGGAAGACGCCGATGATGGCGAGGCCGGTGACGGCCAACGGGCTGCGCCAGGGCGACTTCCCGGCGCGCCGGGGCTTGCGCCGGGGGGCGTCGTCGTCCGGGCTGGGGGTGCGGTCGGCTCCGAGCCGATCGCCGAGGAACAGGCGCGTGGCGTTCACGAGAGGCGAATCCTCGGGTCGATGACCCCGTAGAGCAGGTCCACGAGGAGGTTGATCACGACGTAGACGACCGCGACGAACAGGCAGACGCCCATGATGGACGGCAGGTCCAGGTTGAGCGCGCTCTTGTAGGCGTACTGGCCCAGCCCCGGCCAGGACAGCACGTTCTCGACGAGCACGGTGCCGGCGAGCATGCCGCCGAAGGTGAGTCCGGCGACGGTCAGGATCGAGGTGAGCGCGGGGCGCAACACGTGCCGACGGATGACCGTGCTCTCGGGAAGCCCCTTGGCCCGGGCGGCGCGCACGTAGTCGTTGCCGAGGGCTTCGAGTACGGCGGCGCGGGTGAAGCGGGTGAGTACGCCGATGTTGAAGGCGGCCAGAACGCAGGCGGGCAGGATCATCCGGGAGAAGGCCTCACCGAAGGTCCCGGTGTCGCCGACCAGGAGCGAGTCGAGCGTGTAGAGGCCGGTGATCTCGTCCGGGGGGATCGCGCCGGGGGAGAGCCGACCGCCCGCCTGGATCCAGCCGAGCTTGAACGAGAAGAGGTAGAAGGCGACTTGGGCGAGCCAGAAGACCGGCATGGACACGCCCGCGAGGCTGACCACCCGGATCACCCGGTCCGGCCACCCGTTGCGGGTGACGGCGGCGACGATGCCCAGACCGACGCCGATCACCAGGGCCAACACGATGGCGAACAGAGCGAGTTCGATGCTGGCGGGGACCTTGTCGGCCAGGTCGTCCCAGACGGGCCGGTGGGTCTGCTGGGAGGTGCCCATGTCGCCGTGCAGCAGGTTGCCCAGGTAGGTGAAGTATTGCGAGGGCAGCGAGTCGTTGAGCCCGTTCTTCTCCTTGAACGCGGCGACCGCGGCCGGGTCGTTCTGGGCCCGGTCGCCGAGGTTCGCGGCGACGGGGTCGCCGGGCACGGAGTGGGTCAGCACGAAGGCCAGGACGGTGATGCCCACGCACAGCAGCAGACCGATGGACAGGCGCACCAGGACGAACCTGGCGAAGGGGTGGGAGCCGCGCGCGGCCCGGGGCCCGGGGGCCGCACCCCCCGTGGGGGATGCGGCCGGCCGGGGCGTGCCGGGTCGGGCGGTGGGATCAGCCGAGCTTGTCGACATCGATGTACCAGATCGGGTTGTAGCGCAGGTTCTTGACCGAGTTGTTCGCGGCGATCACCTGGGCGGGCTGGAGCAGCGGCATGAAGGGGCCGGTCTTGTTCATCGACTCCTGCAACTGCTTGTAGGCCGTCACGCGTTCCGCGTCGGACGTGGCCGTCTTGGCCTTCTGCGCCAGGCCGGACACCTCGGGGTTGGCCTCGGCCTTCCAGCCGGCGCGCAGGCTGACCAGCTCGCCGGGGGTGAAGGCGAGGTAGTCGCTGGCGTCCGGGTAGTCGGCCTGCCACCACCACAGGCCCATCGCCTCGGAGCCGTTGCGGTACGAGTCGAGCGCGGTCTGGGTGGGGGCCGGCTTGAGGTTGATGTTGATGCCGACCTCCTTGAGGTTGGCCTGCACCCGGGCGGCGAGGTCGCCGAAGTTGATGCCGTTGATCGTCACGTCGGACGCGTAGTACAGGTCGACGCTCGGGTTGTTCAGCCCGGCCTTGGCCAACGCGGCCTTGGCGCGCGGGACATCGCGCTGGACGGCCTTGCCCGGGTCGAGCGCGCCGGTGAAGAAGCTGGGCACGATCCCGGCCGCCTGGGCGGATCCGGCGCCGGCCACGTCCAACAGGCTCTTGTAGTCCAGGCCGTAGCGCACGGCTTCCTGGAAGTCCTTGTTGGAGGTGGTCGGCGAGATCGCCGGGTTGTCGTTCGTGAACAGGAACGCGGTGGTGGGCGTGGGCTGTTGCAGCACCTGGGCCTGGCCCTTGACCTTGACCGCCTGGTCGGGCGACATGTCGAGGGAGATCTGGCTCTCGCCGCTGAGCACGTTCAACTGCTGGGTGTTCGCGGGCACGTTGCGCACCACGACCTTGGCGTACTTGGGCTTGGCGCCCCAGTAGTTCTCGTTGCGGGTGAGGATGACCTCGGTGGACACGTCGTACTTGGTGATCTTGTACGGACCGCTGCCCTGCGAGTCGCCGTTGAGGAACTGCTCGGCCTTGTCGCCCTGGTCGGCGCCGGCCGCGTCGGAACCCCCGTGCGCGGCCACGGTCTTGGAGTTGACCACGCCGAGCGCCGGGGTCGCGATGCGGAAGGGCAGCGCGGGGTCGGCGGCCGCGGTGGTCAGCACCACCGTGTGCTCGTCCTTGGCGGTGGCGGTCACGCCGTCCAGCAGGAAGGCCGGGTTGCCCTTGAGGTTCTTGACCCGGTTGAAGGAGAAGACGACATCCTTCGCGGTGACCGGGGTGCCGTCGGAGAACTTGGCCTCCGAGCGCAGCGGGAAGGTGAAGGTCTTCGCGTCGGGCGAGGCCTCGTAGGAGGAGGCGAGCAACGGCACGGGCTTGGTCACGTCGCCGTTGGCGAAGGTGAGCAGCGTGTCGTAGACGGGCCGGGTGACCATGATGCCGGTGGGCTCGAAGGTGCGGCCCGGGTCGGCGGTCTTGAGGCTGAAGGAGGTGTCGACCACGAGGGTGCCTCCGCCGCCTCCGCCCTTGTCGTCGGTGTTCTTCTTCGCGCCGCCGCACGCGGCGAGCATCATGGCGGCGGCCACGGTGACCGCGACGGGCGCGGCGGCGCGTCGCACGGCCCGGCGGCGGGCGGATCTGCTGCCTGCCGACCTGCCCGCGGTCGTGCTGCCGCTGTTGTCCCCGATGGCTTGATTGCCCTGCATGGCGCACCTTTCTCAAGGCACCCGATCGGCCGATGACGGAACCGAGTGTTTGACCTGGCTGAACGGTGGGCTCGAAAGTAGGCGCGGGTCGAGGTGGTGGTCAATGACTTTTTTCCACATCTCGACATGTGGGACCAAAAATTTATGTTTGGTGATCAAGGATCCACATGGAGCGATCATTCTCCGCTTTGATAACGCTTTGATGACTGCTCGCCGGCTGCTCGATGACTGCTCACAGGCGTTGTCGGGGACAAATGCCGACAGCGGCGACCGGGGAGCGACGAACCCGCTTTCGCCGACGCGTACTTCGCTCGCGGTACGCCGGGAGGGCGTGCTTCACCCCCACACCGAGCCAATCGATCTTGACGGGGGATCAGCACCGTGCTTATCTTCGCCCCGAAGCGTTCAATCACGTTGAACAAGTCGATAGCACAAGCCAGGATCCACGAGTCGAGGGTACTCGGCAGCGAAGCGAACGGGATCGGACATGCTGGGTGACCGACTGCGCGAACTACGGCAGGCGCACGATCTGACCTTGCGTCAGTTGGCCGCCGCAGCCGGTATTTCCGCGGGCATGCTCAGCCAGTTGGAGAACGGCGCCGCGGAACCGAGCCTGAGCACGTTGCGCAAGCTCGCCCGCGTCTTCGACACCTCCATCGCCACCCTGTTCGACGACCCCGACGTACCGCGCGTGGCTGTCACCACGCGTGAGCGGCGCATGCGGCTCGGTGCCGCCCGTCAGCACATCACCTACTCCAGGCTCACCCCCGGAACGGGTGATCTGGAAGTGCTGGAAGCGGACATCGAGCCGGGCCAGGCCTCCTCCGACGAGCCGTACAGCCATCCCTCCACGGAATGCGCCACGGTACTCGCCGGAGAACTCGACGTCGAGGTGGACGGTCGCGTCCACCACCTGCACGAGGGCGACGCGATCACGTTCGACTCGCGTCTGCCGCACCGGTTCGTCAACAACTCCGACGCCCCGGCACGGCTACTGGTCGCGGTCACGCCGCCCATGCCGTGAGGCGCGGGTGCGCCCGAGGCACCGGAACGCGGGTACTTCCCACGCCGTAGCGCGGCGGGCGGTCCCGGCGGACCGGTGGTCGCGGGTACACCCGTTGCCGTAGCGCGGCGCGGTTCTCGGGCCGGCACGGCTTCGGGTGCTCCCGAGGTGGTACGGCATGGGTGTCGCCCGCGCCGTACAGCCCGCGGGTACACCCGTCGCCGTAGGCACGGGTCCGCTCGACGGCCCGCGACGTGCGGGCGTCGCGTCGCCACGGCGCGGGTTCCGTTTCGCGCGGCGCGGTCGGTCTGCGCGTCCGGGGTGTGGTCGCTCCCCCACACCCCGGACGCGCCGGCCGACCGCGCCGTACGGCCGGAGCGCACGTACAGGCCCACCGGTGCCGAACGGCCCGTGTGTGTCGGATCCCGGGTTTGTGTCCCCGAAAGGATCGAGGGCATGGACCGCACCACCGTCGACTGGCACGGCTACATACCGGCCGTGACCACCCCCTTCACCTCCCAGGGCGACCTCGACCTGGCCGCCTGGGACGAACAACTGGAATGGTTCGCCGCCGAGGGCTTGGACGGCGTGGTCATCGCCGGCACCACCGGCGAGTGGTACACGCTCACCGCAACCGAACGCGCGACCCTGTTCACCCACGCCGCCCGCCGGGTCCGCGGCCGATACACCCTGCTCGGCGGCTGCAATGCCTACACCGCCGCCGCCGCGATCGGCCACGCCCGCGCCGCCCGGGCCGCCGGCCTCGACGGCATCCTGCTCACTCCGCCGCCGTACGTGGTGCCCAACGCGCGCGAGACCATCGCCTTCTACGAGGAGGTCTCCACCGCCGTCGACATCCCGCTGTGCGTGTACAACTGGCCGCGCGGCACGGGCGTCGACCTGGACACCGACACCCTGACCGCACTCGCCGACCTGCCCACCGTGGTGGCGATCAAGAACTCCACCGGCGACTTCGGCGGCTTCGTCCGCGGCCTGGTCGCCCTGCACGAGCGGGTGCGCTACTTCGGCATCACCACCGACGCGGTCGGCGCCGCCCTGATGCGCGGCATCGGCGGCGACGGCCTGATGGGCGCCGGCGCCGTGCTCGGCCGCGACCACCCAGCCTTCTTCACCCACCTCGCCGCCGGCGACGAGGCCGCGGCGCTGGCCGTCGGCGCCCGCGACCGGGTGCTGATGCAGGCGTGGTTCACCCGCGACTACGGGCCGCGCTTCGCCAGCGCCCCCGCCATCCTCAAGCACGCCCTCACCCTGCGCGGCGTGCCCGCCGGACACCCGCGCCGTCCGCTCCTTCCGCTCACCGTCGCCGAGGCCGACCAAGTCCACGCCACCCTCGCCGAGTTGGGACTCGTCTCCTGATGGAACGCACCGAAGTCCTGGTCATCGGCGGCGGATTGCTCGGCTGCGCGGTGGCCTACCACCTCGCCCGCGGCGGTGCCGGCGTACATCTGATCGAGAAGGACCAGCTGAACCGGCACGCCTCCGGCCAAAACGCCGGCAGCCTGCACTTCCAGCTCGAATACCGGATGATCCAACACGGCCACGCCGTCGCCGCCCGCGCCGCCGAGGCACTGCCGCTGCACCTGGACGCGATGAACTCGTGGGCGGGCCTGGAGGACGAACTCGGCGAACCGTGCGGCGTGCGCCGCGGCGGCGGCCTGATGCTCGCCGAGAGCCCCGAGGACCTGGCCCTGCTCGCGCACAAGACGCACCTGGAGCACAGCCACGGCCTCGACGTCGAACTCCTCGACGCCCGCGCCACACACGAGTTGGCCCCGTACCTGTCCGAGCGGGTCGTCGGCGCCGCGTGGTGCCCCGGCGAGGGCAAGGCCGACCCCCGTCTGGTCACGCACGCCTACGCGCGCGCCGCGCGGCGGCTCGGCGCCCGGATCGAGACCGGCGTACGGCTGACCGCGCTGCGCCACGACGGCCGGCACTGGCTCGCCGACACCGCCGCCGGCCCGCGCCTGAGCGCACGCGCCGTGGTCGTCGCCGCCGGCGTGTGGACCGCCGAGGTCGCCGCGATGGCCGACATCCGGCTGCCCGTGGTCCCCGTCGCGCTGACCATGACCGTCACCGCCGCCACTCGGCCGCTGGTTCCGCACCTGGTGCAACACGCCGGCCGGCGGCTTTCGCTCAAGCAGAGCGCGGAGGGCAACATCCTGATCGGCGGCGGCCGGGCCGCCAAGTTCGTCCAGCACGCGGGCACCCTGAACCTGGACGCCCGCCCCGAACTGCGCCTGGACTCGGTCTTCGCCGGCGCCGACGCCGCCCGCGTGGTGCCGGCCGTACAGCGGCTGCCCGTGTTGCGCGTGTGGTCCGGCGCCACCTCGCTCGCCCCCGACCAACTCCCGCTGCTCGGTGCCGTTCCGCGCCGCCCCGACCTGTACGTCGCCACCGGCGGATCCGGCTTCACCCTCGGCCCCACCTACAGCCGCCTGCTCGCCGAACAGATCCTGACCGGAAGTACCGCCCTGCCCCTGGACGACTACTCCCCCGCACGGTTCGGAGCGTTGAACTTTGTCTGACCACTCCCCCTCCGGCCGTCCGGGGCAGGTGACCATCACCCTCGACGGCGTCCCGCGCGAGGTGCCGGGCGGTCGTTCGCTCGCCGCCGCGCTGATCGCGATCGACGAACCCGTCACCCGGCACGACCGCGCCGGCCGGCCGCGCGCGGCCTACT
Organism: Embleya sp. NPDC055664; assembly: GCF_053618075.1. Lineage (NCBI taxonomy): Bacteria > Bacillati > Actinomycetota > Actinomycetes > Kitasatosporales > Streptomycetaceae > Embleya > Embleya sp. NPDC055664. Next base: position 16,258 of record NZ_JBSHGZ010000042.1, on the reverse strand, counting down.
GCGGAATGGGCGTGTGCTTCGAGTGCACCGTCACCGTCGACGGCGCGCCCCTGATCCGCTCCTGCCAGGAACCCGTACGCGCCGGCATGACCGTGGACACCACCGGCGAGGAAGCCCGATGAACACCACCACCCCCGACCTGCTCGTCGTCGGCGCCGGCCCCGCCGGGCTGGCCGCCGCCGTCACCGCCGCCACGCACGGCGCCCGGGTCCTGGTCGTCGACGAACAGCCGCGCCCCGGCGGCCAGATCTGGCGCCGCCCCGACCCGGGCAACCCCGGCCCGGACCCGCTCTCCGCCCCCGCGTACGCGGCCGGCCGCGCGCTGCTCACCCGCGCCGCCGCGCATCCGGGCATCGCCTTCGCCCACCACACCACCGCCTGGGGCGTGTTCGCCACCCGCACCGCGCCCGACGGCTGGGCGGCGCCGCCCGGCACCCCCGTCCCGGCCGGGCCCCGGGTCGCGGTGCACGGCCCCGAGGGGGTGGAAGTCCTGCTGCCACGCGCCCTGTTGCTCACCGCCGGCGCCTACGACCTGCCGGTGCCGCTCCCGGGCTGGACCCTCCCGGGCTTTCTCACCGTCGGCGGCATCCAGGCCCTGCTCAAGGGCCACCGCACGCTCGCCGGTCGGCGGATCGTACTGGCCGGCGCACACCCGCTGCTGCTGATCGCCGCCGCGCAACTGGTGCGCGCGGGCGCGGACGTGGCCGAAGTCGCCTTCGCCCAGCACCTGCCCGCCCCCGCCGACCTGATCCGCGCCGTCGCCGCGCTGCCCGGCAACCGGGCCAAGGTCGCCGAGGGCCTGGCCGCGCTGCGCACGCTGCGTCGGGCGGGCGTTCCGGTGCACACCCGCACACTGCTCCTGCGGGCCGAGGGCGAACAGCACGTCACCGCCGCCGTGTTGACCCGCGTCGACCAGGACTGGCGCCCGGTCCCGGGCAGCGCCCGCACCGTCGGCTGCGACACCGTGGGCACCGGCTACGGCTTCGTCCCCTCCACCGAACTGGCCCGCCAGGCGGGCTGCGCGGCGCACTGGAACGGCCCGGCCGGCGGCTGGGTACTCGACCACGACGACGCGATGCGCACCTCGCTGCCGCACATCTGGGCGGCCGGTGAACTCACCGGCGTGGCCGGCGCCGAACACGCCGTGGCCACCGGACGCCGCGCCGGCCTCGACATCGGCCGCAGCCTGGGCCTGCTCGAATCCGCCACATACGACCGGGAACTGCGGTCCATCGAGGCCGAGTTGGCCGCCACCGGGCGGATGGCGGCGTTCCTGGACCACACGTGCGCACCGCACCGGGCCGGGCTGCACGCGCTCGCCGACGACGACACCGTGCTGTGCCGCTGCGAGGAGATCACGTTCGGCGAGGTCCGCCGCACGCTGGCGGACAACCCGGGCCTGGACACCGCCGACGCGGTCAAGCTGATCACCCGCGCCGGCATGGGCCCCTGCCAGGGCCGGATGTGCGGGCCGGCCCTGCTCGAACTCCTGCATCGGGAAACCGGCTTGCCGAGGGAGACGATCGGCGCCTTCACCGCCCGGCCACCGGTGAAACCGCTCCCGGTCGACGCGCTGGCGCGCGCGCACGACGCGACCACGACGGCGGAATCACCGACGGACGCGGGGCCGGCGGTGAGGTAGCGGCTGTGCCGGACTGGCGCGGGCTTGGGCTTCGGCGGGGACGCGGGTCGTCATCTCCGCGCGTCGACGTCGGGTCGGTCGGGTCGGTCGCTGGTGAGGTGGCGGTCGAGCAGGTCCCGGGCGTGGGCGACGGTGAGCGGGGAGACGCCGTGCGCGGCGGCCGACAGGAGAGCGTTCTCCATCTCGGCGTACGCGCCGTTGCGCCCCGCCCGGATGATCGCCGCCTCGGCGGCCGACGCGACGGGCAGGCCCGGTCCGTCGCGCGTGACGAGGCGGATCCACAGCGGCCATCGGTCCGAGTACACGCCGACCCCCGTCGGGTCGGCCGGGACCCCGGGCCGCGCCCACACGTCGTGCGGTGCGCGGGCGAGGGCCACCGCGTGCATCAGGCCGGCGGCGTACATCGTGTGGAAGTCGTGCCGGAAGGCGTAGGTCTCACGTTCCGTGCGGGTGGGCGTGCCGAAGAGCGTCGGCTGCCGGTCGGGATCGGGACCGGGGCCGGGCAGGAACCCCACCTCGGTCCACAACGCGTCGAGGGCGTCCCGACACAGCAGCGCGGTGCGCGACACCGGGCCCGGCAGGAGCAGCACGGCGGTCAGCAACTCCGCCACCACGTCGGGGTTTTCCTCGAAGAGGTGCCAGAGCAGGCAGGCGTCGAGGATGCGCCGCAGCTCGATCGGGTCGGCTTCGTCGGGGAGTTCGCGGCGGCCGAAGTCGGTGAGGTGGAACAGGGTGTGCGTGAGCGCATGCAGGTCGGCGAGGCTCATGTACAGCGGGTGCGGGTGTGCGGCCAGGATCGAACCCTGGCGGTGTGCGGTGTGGTCGACCGGTTCGCCGCCGCACTGGGCACGCAGCCAGGCCGCCTCGAGGCGGCGGTGCGGTGGCCGTTCGACGGCGTCCACGTGGCCGGTGGCGAAGGCACGACGCAGCGTGGCCGCGAAGTGGGGGTCTGGGACGCCGAGTTGCTCCAGGGCGAGATGCGTGATGCCGAACGGCACGGCGGTGCGCGGGTGTCGGACGAGCAACGCGGTGCGCTCGGAGGTGCGGGCGAACGGGGCCAGCAGGGTCGCGATGCGGTGGAGCGCGGATCGGATCTCCGGTGCGGAGTGCGGGATCCGGTCGGCGATCAGCACGAGGCGGGCGGTCTCCACGACGAACTGCTCGGTGGCGCTGCGGTCGGGGTCGGGGCGGGTCGCCGGCTCCCGGTGGGGGCCTTGGCGTTCGAGGCGTTCAAGGCCCAACTCGGCCAGGGTGAGCACCTGGAGCAGTCGGCGGCGGGCCGGCGCGGGTGCGGGTGCGGGTGCTTCGTCGGGGTGGCCGGCGTCGTTGCCGGCCGAACGCGCGGCGCGGCTCGCCGGGGTCGAGCCGGCGTCGGGGGCGGCGTCTCGGGCGGGGGTCGAGTGAAGGACCTCGGCCCCCCGCGGTTCCGGGATCACGCCCGCTCGGCGGACTGCGTACCGGCACCCGCGCCGGCACCGTCCTCGCTCGCCATCGACCGGATCCCACCGACTTCCACGCCCTGCCCCCACTCACCCATCGGATCCCCCGCCAAGTCGTCGGTATTCCTCCACCCGGACCCTCAAGCCTGACACCACCGTGGGCAGTTCGTCAGGTAAATCAGCAAATCGCCTCGTATTGCGTACTCATGGGCGAACCATGCACGACCATGGGTGGCCGCTATGACCGCGGCGGCCGGCCATACACGGCCGGAGCATCACAAACCGCTCACGATCGGGCCGTACGTCGCCGCCATACCCGCACGCGGGGCGCGCGCCGGTCGCACCCGGATCGCGCACGAACCACGCGCGGACGGTATCCGCACCATCGTGTCGCCCCACCCCGGCATACCCGGGCGTCCGTTCCGGTTCACACCCACGGAGGACGTCCACGATCGTCCGCCCGGCCGTCCACCCGCCGTCGACCGACCCCACAGGAAGCGCCGAGCCTCATGTACACCACTCGTACCACCCATCAGAATCCCGATCCCACCCCCAACCGGTCCGATGAGAACCAATACCCGGTCCACACTCGTGGGTTCTGACGATGAACCCCAACGACAAGCGCATCGACCATCTCCTCGGGGCCTTCGGCGCCGGAGCTCTCGTCAACGCCTGGATCGACGCCCTGATCACCGACGACCACCTCGACCCGGCCGCGGCCACCCGGGTGGCCTGCGACCGTGTCGCCGACCTCTCGCCGTGGCTGATCGCCGCGCCGGGCCAAACCTGGCGACTACGCGAGGAATTCGAGCCGAACGCCGACTTCTCGCCGCGCCTGGTCCTGGTCCAAGGCGTCCGACACGCGCACGGCACCCATCCGCGCGACGGCACGGCGGCGATCCTGATCGCCGACGCCGAGGACGACCCACGCCATGCGGTGGGCTGGATGGACGTGGACGACTTCGCCGTCTGCTACTCCCTCGAGGAGTGGCCCGCCCCGGAGGTCCGCCGGGTCGACGACAGCGACGCCACCACGACCCCGACCCCGAACTGAGCGAGGGCGGCGTTACGGGCGGATGGCCGTCATGTACGGCATGCCACGCACGTCGATGGACAGGATCTCGACGTTCGAGCCGGGCTTGGGGGCGTGGATCATCTTGCCACCGCCGATGTAGATGCCGACGTGGTGCAGGTCCGAGTAGAAGAAGACCAGGTCCCCGGGCTGGAGTTCGGACTTGGCGACGGGCCTGCCCACCCGCACCTGCTCCTGGGACGTGCGCGGCAGCGAGACGTTCGCCGTCCGCCAGACGAACTGGGTCAGCCCCGAACAGTCGAACGAGTCGGGGCCGGTGGCGGCCCAGCGGTACGGCTTGCCGAGTTGCGCGTAGGCGGCCCGTACCGCGGCGGCTGCCCGGTCGGACGTCGCCGGGGAGGTCGTCTCGTACTGCCGCTTCGCCGCGGCGGCCTCCCGGGCCTTGCCGTCACGTTCCGCCTGTTCCTCCCGGCGCAACCGCTCCCGGTCGGCGCCGGACAGCCGGTTGACGACGTCCTGCGCCTGGCGCAGCTTGGCCTCGACGGTCTGCTTGCGCGCCGTCATCTCCCGCTGCGTGCGGTCGAGTTCCGCCATCCGCTCGGCGACTTCCCGGCGCTCCTGGTCGAGTTCGCGCCGCTGCCGCTGCACGAGACCCAGCGCCTCCTGCTGCCGCGCGCTCAGTTGGCGATCGAGGGAGATCCGGTTCAGGAATCCTTGGGGGTCATCGGTCATCAACAGCCGCAGGCTCGGATCCACGCCACCACCGCGATACTCCGCCGCCGCGATGCCCCCGAGCATCTCCCGCTGACGGGCAAGCGCGGCCTGCTTGTCAGCCAACCGCTGCTGCAACACCGCGACTTGCTCCTGCGCTCTACGATTCGCATCGGCCGCACCGTTGTACCTCTCGGTCGCGGCCTCCGCCTCCTCGTGCAGCGCGTCGACCTGCTCCTTGGCCTGCTGCAGCGCCGGCTGCGGCTCGGCCTGCACGGGCGAAGCGGCGAACACCATCACCCCGACCGCCGCCGAGGAAACAATCGAAACCCCGACCCGCCGAGCAACCCGAGGCCGAGATCTGGCATGCACACCCATAAACGCTGCACTCCTCCGGTCCGGCCGCCCACACAAAGCAGACGCCGCCAGGGCGGCACCTCAACGGCACCGCCAACCCTATTACTATGCAGCGTAGTAATAAACCCCACCCAAACCCCGGGAAGCTCGGCCGTACGCCCTACGCCCTACGCGCAATGCGCAATGCGCTACGCGTACCTCACTCCACCACCCCGGAGTCCCCAACCCGCCTCAACGCCGCCCGCAGAGCGGCCGATTCCACCGGATCGAGCCGCTCGACAAAGCCCAACAGGGCCGCCGCACGGTCCTGACTATCGGCAAGCGTTTCGGCCATGATCCGCGCGGTGTAGGCATCCTTGTCCTCAACCGGCACATAGGTACCCACACGCCCCGAGAGCCGACGATCGAGCCACCCTTTGGCAACGAGCTTGTTCAACACCGTCATGACCGTCGTGTAGGCAAGTTCCTTCTCCCGACGCTCATTCAACGCCGCAACAACGTCATGCACCACGACGGGCCGCCCCATGGACCAAACCACGTCCATGGCCTCACCCTCAAGACTCCCCAACCCCCACACCCCTCCAGCCTACCGACCCCCCGAGAACACCAGCTCTGCACAGCCGCCCCGAGTCGCGGGCCGACCCGCCCCCGGCACGGGAGACTCCGAGCCTCCGGCCTCCCAACGAGAGTGATGCGCCGGCCGGGTAAGTCGGATGTCTCCGGCGGACGTTGCGCGTGTGGTCGCGCGGGGCCGGTCCGGCGCGGGCCAGAGTCGGCGGGTGGGCCGCCGCCGGCGTGCGGGGCTCCGAGACCCGGCGCTCGCAACGAGACGCTTGCCTTGCTCGGCGAAAACCGGCCGGCAGCAGCGGGCAGGGAAGGCGGTCTGGTCGAGTCCACGGGTGGACCTTCCCGAGTGAGCCGTGTCTCTTCGGCGGACGTTGCGCCTGTGGTTGCGCAGGCCCGGTCCGGGGCGGGTCAGAGCCGCCGGGTTGGCCGCCGCCGGCGTGCGGGGCTTCAAGACCCGAAGCTCCCGACGAGACGGGTGCGTTGCTCGGCGAAAAAGCGGCCGGCAGCGGCGGACAGGGGGGCGCTTGGGTCGGGTTCGCCGGGCGTGCGTTCCCGGGTGGGTCGGGTGTTTTGGGCGAGCGTTGCGCCTTGGGTTGCGGGTGGCCTGGTGCGGGGCCGGTCAGAGTCGGCGGTGGGCCGCCGCCGGCGTGCGGGGCTCCGAGACCCCGGCGTCCCGGCGAGGCGGGTGTGTTGGTCGGCCTAAAAGCGACCGGCAGCGGCGGACAGGGAGGGCGCTCGGGTCCAGTTCGCCGGGCCTGCGTTCCCGAATGGGCCGGGTGTCTCCGGCGTGCGTTGCATCTTGGGTTGCGGGTGGCCTGGTGCGGGGCCGGTCAGAGTCGCCGGGTGGGCCGCCGCCGGCGTGCGGGGCTCCGAGACTTCGAGGTCTCGACGAGGCGGGCGCGTTGCTCGGCGAAAAGACCGGCTGGCAGCGGGGGAGCGGGTGGGTTGGTCGGGTCGGGTTCGCCGGAGGCCTTCCCGGGTGGGTCGGGGTGTTTGGAGGGCGTTGGGGGGAAGTTGGGGTTGGAAACCGGATCGCGGTGGGTGGTTGTGGGCTTCGAGCTTCGGTGACCTGCGGTTTTGCGGGGTCGGGGCGGAAAGTCGGGTGTCGAGTGCCGGTTTCGTGTGTTCCGGTCTCCTCGGCGCCGGTGTGGAGATCGAAACTGCCCGGTGGGGGTCGGCTTCGGGCGCTGCGACCTCGCAGAGGCTGTCGAGCGGGCCGAAAGTGCCCAGTGGGGGCCGAAACCGGATCCCGAGGCACCGCAGACGTGTCCGCCGCGCGCTGACCTGCGGTTTTCTCTCGCGCCGAGACTGCGGCACCTCACGCTGTCCGGTTTCGTGAACTCTCGCCCCCTCACACAGCACTTCGAAATGCCCCTGCCCGGCCCACTCGGGAGGGCCCTCCGGAGAACTCGACCCGAGCGCCCTCCCTCCCCGCCGCTGCCAGCCGGTTTTTCGCCGAACAACGCGCCCGCCTCGCCGAAGACCCGCCGTCTCGGAGCCCCGCTCGCCGGCGGCGGCCCACCCGGCGACTCTGACCGGCCCCGCACCAGGCCACCCGCAACCCAAGGCGCAACGCTCGCCCAAAACATCCGACCCACCCGGGAACGCACGCCCGGCGAACCCGACCCGAGCGCCCCCCTGTCCGCCGCTGCCGGCCGCTTTTAAGCCGACCAACACACCCGCCTCGTCGAGACCTCGAAGTCTCGGAGCCCCGCACGCCGGCGGCGGCCCACCCGGCGACTCTGACCGGCCCCGCACCAGGCCACCCGCAACCCAAGATGCAACGCACGCCGGAGACACCCGGCCCATTCGGGAACGCAGGCCCGGCGAACTGGACCCGAGCGCCCTCCCTGTCCGCCGCTGCCGGTCGCTTTTAGGCCGACCAACACACCCGCCTCGTCGAGACCTCGAAGTCTCGGAGCCCCGCACGCCGGCGGCGGCCCACCGCCGACTCTGACCAGCCCCGGACCGGCCCTCCGCAACCACCAGCGCAACGCCCACCGAAATCGACCGACTTACCCCGGAAGGCTCGTCAACGGACTCGACCCGAGAGCCCTCCCGCTCGCCGCTGCCAGATGGTTTTCGCCGAGCAACACACCCGCCTCGCCGGGACGCCGGGGTCTCGGAGCCCCGCACGCCGGCGGCGGCCCACCTGGCGACTCTGACCAGCCCCGGACCGGCCCTCCGCAACCACCAGCGCAACGCCGGCCGCAGAAACGCGGGCCACTCGGGAAAGCATCCCGGCAGACTCGACCCGACCACCCTCCCTGCCCGCCGCTGCCGGTCGGGTTTCCGCCGGGCAACGCGGTCGTCTCGTCTAGAGCGGCGGGTCTCGGAGCCCCGCACACCGGCGGCGGCCGACCCAGCGACCCTGGCCCGCCCCGGGCCAGCCCACCGCAAGCACAAAGCTCGCCGAGGAGACGCGGGCCGCTCGGGAGGCCCCCGGCGGAGCCGAGCAACGCGCCCATCTCGTCGTCCCGGCGGGCGGCCGGCGCCCGCCCTGAGGGGCTCGCGCGGCTGTGATCGGGTGGGCGGGGGCGGTGGGGGCGGCGGTGGTTAGGGTTCGGGGGGCGATTGGGTTGGGTGACCGGTGGGGGTGGGTGTGGGGGGTCTGCTCGTGGTGCTCTTCGGGTATGGCCTGGGGGTGAGTTTCGGGCTGCCCTGGTTGTTGTCGGTGGGGCGGTGGGTCGAGCGGGCGCCGCGAGTTGGGATTGTGTTGTGGCAGGTGGGCAGTCTGTCGGCCTTGGGCGCATTGGTTCTGGTCGGGGCTGTGATGGTGGTGCCGGTCGGGGCGGTGGGCGTGGCCGTTGGGGAGGTGTTCGGGGTTTGTGCGGCCGGCTTGCGTGGGCATTACGGGTGGTCGGGGGTTGCCGGGGCGCCGATTGTGGGTGCGGTTGGCGCCGGTGGGGTGAGTCTGTGGGTCGTGGGCAATGTCGGGTATGAGCTTGTGGCGGCGGCGCGGGCTCGGCGGGCGCATCGTGAGCGGTTGCGGCTGCTGGGGTGTCCGGCCGGGCCGTCGGGGGCGCTTGTCGTTCCGTTTGCCGAACCCATGGTGTACTGCCTGCCGGGGCGCCGGCCGACGGTCGTGTTGACCTCGGCGGCGGTGGCGGCGCTGACGTCGCGTCAGCTGCGGGCGGCCCTCGCCCACGAGCATGCCCACATCCGCCAACGGCACCATCTTGCCCTCGGGTTGGCCGCCGGGCTGCAGCGAGCCATGCCGTTCCCGCCGCTGTTTCGCCGCGCCCGCGCCGAGATCACGTTGCTGATCGAACTCGCGGCGGATGACGCGGCCGCGCACCGTCATGGCCGGCGGGCCCTGGCCGAGGCGGTTGTCGCGGTGGCCACGCCCGAAACCACCACGCCCGAAACCACCACGCGCGGGCTCGGCGCCGGCGGGGTGTCCGCGCTGCATCGGGTACGCCGACTCGCCCGTGCCGACGCGCCGTTGGGCCGCCTGCGCCTCGCGGCGGCGATGGCGCTGGCCGTCGTCCTGCTCACCGGTCCCGCTCTACTCGCGTTGGCGCCGCTCGGGCACGCCGCAGGGGCCCACCACTGTGCGTCCGCCCCGGCCGACGGCATCGATCCCGACACGGCCGCCCGCATCGCCGTGTGACGATCGTCGACGTCGCACGGCGGACGGCGCAGGTAGCCGCCGCCCCTCGCCGTGCGGGAATTCGGCGGCGGAGGGACGGCGGCGGCGTTCGAAGCCGGCTAGTGGTTCATGCCGGGCATCGACGGCGAACTCGGGGTGGTACCGCCCTTGGCGGCAAGCATTTGCCGCATCTGCTGCACCTCGGCCGCCTGCGAACTCTTGATCTGCTCGGCCAACTTACGCGCGGCGGGATCGACGCCTTGGGCGAGTTCCGTCTCGGCCATGGCGATCGCCCCGTTGTGGTGTTCGATCATCATGGTCAGGAAGCGCCGGTCGAAGTCGGCGCCGGTGGACGCCTTGAACGCGGTCATGTCCGCCTCGGACATCATGCCGCCGCCATGGTTCATGCCACCCGGAGCCGAGGTCGGCTTGCCCCACGCGGTGAGCCGGCCCTTCATCAGCTTGATCTCCGGTGCCTGCGCCGCCTCGATCGTCGCGGCGAGCTTCTTCACCTCGGGGTCGACCCCCTTGGTCGGCGCCTCCTTGGCCATCTCCACGGCCTGCTCGTGGTGCGGAATCATCATCTGCGCGAACATCACATCCGCGTCGTTGAACGCACCCGCCGACGCCGAAGCCGAGGCGAGGGCGGACGCCGCAGCCGGAGCGGACGCCGAAGTGGACGCCTGCGCCGAGGACTTGTCCTTGTCGTCGCTACCGCACGCGGCGAGGACGAGCGCGCCGGACAACACGGCGGCGGTCAGGGCGAGGGTACGGGTACGGGTACGGGTACGGGTGAATCGCTTCATGGTCGTACTTCTCCTGGGAGTGCGCGGCCCGCCCGTACGGCGGGCTCGGCGATGCGGAACAGGGCGCGAAGTCCCCGGCCGTGGCCCGGGACCGGACGTCGGCCTATATGCGCAGCACTCGCAGGAGGGCGAGATCGGGTGTCCTCGGCGGCGGCAATCCCATTACGAACGCCGCCAGTCGGGCCCTCGGCCGAAGTCGGCGCCGGGTCCGGGCGCGACGCAGGGCGCGTACGGCCAAGGCCGCCACCACGACGCCGAGGCCCGCGAGCAGCACGGCCAGGCAGATCATGGTCGGGTCGGAGCCGTGGCGGGGGCCGCCGTCGGTGGAGCAGTCGCCATCCGGGCAACCGCCGTGATGGCCGGGCGCCATCGGCTCCATCGCGCCGCGGCTCGCGCCGACCGCATCCGCGGCCTCGGTCGCCGACCCCGGCGCAGCCGCCGACGCCGGATGGCCCAGTGTGTGCATGCCCATGACGCCGAGGGTCAGCAGCAGAAGGAGCAGGCCACGCACGAGGACACGGTCGATGCCACGCGGCGCGCGTGCCACCGGTCCCGCCGTCCGCGCCGCCACGTACCCACCCTCCGCTTCGCGTCGCCCATACCCCACGTTGGTATCCAGACTAGGCCCAGGAGCAACACATCGACGAATGGGGTCCGATGAAATGATCTTCTGGTCATGCATACCCCCGGCCCGTAAACTCGCCGGGCGCTGTCGCGCCGCAAGTACACACGGGAGAGACATTCATGACCACACACCACGAATCACCCGCCGAACACCAACACGCGGAAAATCACCACTCCGAGCACCCACACGGCGGCCACGGCGACGACGGCAACAACCACGGGGAGCACCAGGAGCACGGGGAACACGCAAACCACGGGGATCACGAAAAGCCCCACGAAGAGCACGCAAACCACGTGGGTCACGAAAAGCACCACGGGGGTCACGAGGACCACGGAAGCCACGACGGCCATGCAGGCCATGCAGGCCATGCAGGCCATGCAGACCACGCGAACCACGCAGGCCACGCCACCCAAGACCCCGCCTCCTGGAAAATGGCGGCCATGGCCACGCTGCACTGCCTGACCGGCTGCGCGATCGGCGAGGTCCTGGGCATGATCATCGGCACCGCCCTCGGCTGGTCGAACCTCGCCACGATCATCACCGCCATCATCCTGGCGTTCGTCTTCGGATACGGCCTCACCATGCGCGGCGTCCTGCGCGCGGGTGTCGATCTGCGCCAGGCCGTCAAGGTCGCGCTCGCCGCCGATACCGTGTCGATCATCGTCATGGAAGTGATGGACAACAGCGTCATGATGCTCGTGCCCGGCGCGATGCACGCCGGACTCGGCGACCTGCTCTTCGGGGCCAGTCTCGCGCTGTCGTTCGCCGTCGCCTTCGTGATCACCGTCCCGGTCAACCGTTGGCTGATCGCACGCGGCAAGGGCCACGCGGTCGTGCACGCATACCACTGACCGAGCCCCTCAGTCCCACTCCGACAGCGCGTCGGGCCGGGCGTGGTGGTGCCGGTCGATCACATAGGCATGCCGGTGCCGCCACCCGGCGGCCGAGGGCACGGCATCGACCAGGTGCGGGTGGTCGGCGGGCAAGTCGCGGTGCACGTGCACGAGTTCCGTACGCTCGCGACGGGGCCGACCCGCCGCAGCACCGACCACCCCCGCCAGGGCGATGCCGCTGAGCACCATCGCGGTGACCGGCATACCGGCACCCGCAGCCAACCATCCGGCGAGCGGATAGGTCACCAGCCAGCACCCGTGGGACAGCGAGAACTGGGCGGCGAACGCGGCGGGCAGGTCCGCGGCCCCCGCCGACCGCCGAATCACCCGCCCGGCCGGGGTGAGCACGAGCGAACACGCCGCGCCGATCGCCGCCCACGCGACCAGGAGCAGCACCCAGGACCGCGTATTCGGCGCCGCCGCGGTAACCCCCGCGACGACGGCCAGTACGACCGGAAGCGCGCACGCCGCGGCCGACATCACGCCCCGATCCGCAAAACGGCGCAGCAGGCGCGGCAGCAGCAGGGCCGCCACCATCGAACCCCCGCCATACGCGCCCAGGGCCAGCGACACCGCACCTGCGCTCCGCCCGAAGTGCTCCCGAACCAAAACCACCGTATTGACGAAGACGATCGCACTCGCCGCCGCGACCGCCAGATCGAGCGCCAACAGCGCTCGCAGCCCCGGCGTCTCCCGGAACAGCCGGAACCCGAGGCCCGCTTGCGCATACCGGCCCCGCACACCATCGGCCCGCTCCGCCGGCGCCGGCCGAGGCAACACGGCCGAGACGACCAGGGTGGCCGAGGCGACGAAGCCCACCGTCGTACCGGCGAACAGCCAGTGGTACGAGACCAGTTCGAGGAGCAGTGCGGCCAACACCGGGCTGAACAGGCTTTCCAGGTCGTAGGCGAGCCGAGACATCGACAGGGCCGCCGTGTATTCGCCCTCCTCGGGCAGGAGTTCGGGGATGCCGGCCTGGAACGTGGGCGTGAAGATCGCCGACGCGCCCTGGAGCAGCAGGATCAGCACGTAGATCTGCCACACCTGGGTGACGAACGGCAGCGCGAGCGCGACGAAGGCGCGGACGAGGTCCATCGCGACCAGCAGTCCCCGGCGGGAGACCCGATGCCCGAGCGCGCCGGCGACGGGCGAGACGACGACGTACGCGACCATCTTGATCGCGAGCGCCGTGCCCAGTACGGCGGAGGCGTCGGCCCCCGCGATGTCGTAGGCGAGCAGGCTCAGTGCGACCGTGGCCAGCCCGGTACCCACGAGCGCGACGACCTGCGCGGTGAACAGACGGCGATAGGTGCGATTTCGCAATACGGCAAGCATCGGCATCGGCCTCGTCCCGTTCGGCGGCATCGAGGAGCGAGACCAGCGTACTCATCATGTGCGTACACATGCACGCGTTGATCATCACGAATCCCACCGGAGGCGCGTGGCTCCACACGCGTCAATCGTGCGGCGGCAGTTCGCCGATCGTGTGGTCGGCCACCTGGAGTGCCTCGTCCACCAGTCGCCGCAGATGGCCGTGGCGCAGCGAGTAGACGACGCGGCGCCCGTCCTTGCGGGCCGTGACGAGGCCGGCCAGCCGCAGCTTGGCGAGGTGCTGGCTGACGGAGGGGCGCGGCGCGGCGCAGTCCCGGGTCAGCGTCGTGACGTCGGCCTCACCCCGACCGAGCCGGTCGAGCAGGGCGAGCCGGGTACGGTCCGCGAGCAGGGCGAGGACCGAAGCGGCGACCTCCAGGCGTTCAGCGGCGGCCGATTCCTGCGTCATCGAGGCACCTGCGTGTCGTTCGCCCGTACTCATGCGCACATCGTAGGGCGAATCCCGGAGCCGCGACCGAACGCCACGGCCCCGCCGCGACGGGGGCGCCGCCACATCTCCTACGATACGTAGGAGGTAGGCCGGCCGCTCGAAGCAGCGGTCGCAATTCGGGACGGAGGGGTCCGCGCGTGGGTCGTTCGTCCGCCGCAGGGCAGGTCTGCGCAGGGGATTTCGCCGGACGCAGCCGTGGCCGCACTCGCGACCGCACCCGTGGCCATGGCCGCGCCCGTGGCCGCGGGTTCCGTCGGGTGATTCCGTTGCTGCTGCTCCTGCTCATGGCCTGCGCGACGGTCGGCACGGTCGAAACCTCCGGCACGAACGAGGCGACCGCCGCGCCGATCCCGGCGCTCGGCGCCCCCGCCGCAATGGCCGCCACACCGGCCGGACACCCGGATCCGGGCTCCCCGCACGGCGCGCTCGGCGCCGACTGCCGCCCCGGGGACCGCCATTGCGCGGCCGTACTGACCCCCGGCCCCGTCGTCCCGCCCCGATCGTCCCCCGCTCCCGACGATCTCGACACCACGGCGGCGCACGCGACTCTCCGCGCCGTCCCGCCCTCGACCGTCCCCCGGGATCCGCCCGACACCCGGGAGTTGTGCGTCAGTCGGACCTGACCACGACCACCCGACTCGCCCGCGCCGCGACACCGGCGCGCCCCGGCGAGCGGGATCCGTCGTCGATGTCACCGAGACGCCCGAGGGACACCCATGGACCAGCAGGACCGGACCCACCCGTCCGCAGCCGACAAGAACAAGCCGAGCGAACCGAACCGGCCGGGAAACCAACCGGGGAACCAACCCGACAAGTACTCCAACAAGCCCTCCAAAAAGCAGTCGAAAGCCGAACGATCCGCCAAAATGGCCGAAACCCGCCGTCGCGTCGCCGCCGAACACGACCGGCAGCGCCGAGCGCAGCGCCGCCGAGCCCTCGCGGTCAGGGGCCTCGTGACCCTGCTCGCCACCGGCGTGATCGCGGCCCTGGCCATCGTCGTATCGCGGAGCAACGACGACGCGAACAACCGTGCGGACCAAGCCGGTTCGAGTGACGGCACGCTCGTCGCCGAGGTGAAGTCCGCCGCCGGGATCTCCTCCCCGATCCGGGGAGTCACCACCTACACCGCGTCCCAGGGCCACGAGGCCAAGCGGGAGATCCGCTACGAACAGGTGCCGCCCGTCGGGGGACAACACGATCCTGCGTGGCTGAACTGCGGTACATACGCCCAACCCGTCCCGGCCCGCAACGCGGTGCACTCGCTCGAACACGGCGCGGTATGGCTCACCTACCGCCCGGATCTGCCCGCCGACCAACTCGCCCCGCTCACGGCCAAGGCCAAGGCGTCGTACGTGATCCTGAGCCCCGTCCCGGACCTCCCGTCGCCGGTGGTCGCCAGTGCCTGGGGCATACGACTGCCGCTGGACGACGTCGGCGATCCGCGTCTGGACGAGTTCCTGAAGACGTACCGGGAGGGGCCACAATCGCCCGAACCCGGCGCGCCGTGCAGCGGCGGGGTGAGCAAGTGAAGGCGCTCGGCGCGATCGTCGAACTCACCCCGTTCCTGGTGGTCGCGTTCGGGTTCACCTACCTCATCCGCGCGATCCTCAACGCCGACCGCCGCGAGCGCGCCCTGCTGGACGCCCGCGACCGCGCGGCGGCACCAACGACGTCGGCCACAGCACCGGCACCGATGCCAATACCGGCACCGGCACCGGCACCGGCACCGGCACCCGCATCGGCCCAGCCCGCAAACCCTCCTGAGGCACGAGAACACGCGAGTGACGACCCGGCAAAGCCCTGACCGCACCCAAGATCTCGACCTGGCATCTTCATCCCGGCAACGAGGTGTTACCGGATGTTTTCCTGGTTACGCTGCGAAGTGGCCGACGTTTGATCTTCGTTCGTGGAAGGGACGTTCACCATGTCCGTTTGCGAGCTGTTGGCACCGCCGCATGTGTGCGACGCCGTCGACGATCGTGTCGACCTCGATCGACACGGGCGGCGCGACCTGACCGTACGGATCACCGCCCCCGCGGCGGTGTGCGGGCCCGGCGACGGCCTCGTGGTGACGTGGGCGCCGCGATCCCCCACCCTCGTCGGGGCGTTCGAGGTACACACCGCCGTCGCGCGGGTCGGCGCGGTCTACGTCACCCTCCCGCACGCCAAGGTCTGCTGGAGCGCGGGCGCGGCCGTGCAGGTGACCTACCGACTGATCAAACCGGACGGCAGAACCTTGGAGGCACCCAGCGGCGCCGTCGTCGAATGCGTCAGCGAATACCCGCCGTTGCTCGATTTCGCCGACGTCACCGAGGCCAGCAACGGACACATCAGCCTGGACCGACTCGACGCGCGCGGCGCAACCGTCACCGTGCCGTACGACGATGTCCCGGTCGACAGCGGCGACACCGTCGTCGTCACCTGGACCCCACGACCGTCCGGCGTCGAGCCGTTCGAGACCCGCTTCACCGTCGAACGGGCCCGGGGCGACGGCTCCGCGCAGATCCCCCTGGACCGGGTACGCGCCTGCGAGGGCAGCAGCGCCGAGATCCACTATCGCGTCATCAAACGCGGCGGCGTCGGCGAAGCCACCTCCGGCCGCAGCGTCTTCGCGATAGACCCCACCCCACTCCCCCACCACCCCTGGCCGACAACCCCCCGCCGCCGCCCACTCATCTAGGTCGCGTATCGGGTTGTGATCAATTTGTGGGATTCGTCGTCAAGGCGGTCCTGGTCTGGTAGATCGTCTTGGTGTGACGCGAAGGCAACTG